>NZ_PVBL01000007.1:0-287278 GCF_002968555.1 Neorhizobium sp. T6_25 | reverse complement strand
CCCTCACCCCGCCCGATCCGCCGCCAATCACGAAGAGATCATAGTCATAGGCGGTCATGGTATTCTCCTTGAGAGCAGGCGGCTGGATGTGGCTCACATATAGGGATGAGAGGCCCCAAAGGAAAAGCCCGGATTGCTCCGGGCTTCCTTAAAATTCGACGGGCCGACGATGCTATCAGGGTTTCGGCGCGGGTGCCGGGGCCGGAGCCGGCTTGGCAGCCGGGGCAGCGGGCTTTGCCGGAGCGGTGGCGGCCGGAGCAGCGGGCTTGGCCGCAGGCGCAGCAGCGGGCTTGGCCGGGGCCGGCGGAGTGGCAGGCTTTGCCGGTGCGGGTGCTGCGGCCTGTGCTTCCGCCGGAGCCGGATCGACGACCGGCGCCTGGATCGGGTTTGCGTCGATGATGCCGCGCAGCTTTTCCGAGCTGTGGTTGGTCAGGTCGCGGGAAATCCCGTTGGCCCAGATTTCAGCAGCCTTGGTCAGTTCACGGCTGACGAGCGGCTGGTTGGTCAGCAGCTTCTTGCCGGTCTCGGTGTTGAAGAAGGTGGAAATCGACTTCAGTTCATCGACCGAGAAGCTCTTGGCATAAATGGTCGCCGCTTCCTTTTCGAGATCGGCACGGCGCGGTGCCAGCACGAGCGCCTGCTCGTCGACGACGTTGGAGATCTGGCCCTGGAAGTTCGGGGAGGCCTGGATGAACTGGGCCTTCAGACGCTCTGCCAAGTTGGGCAGGATGTTGTCGTAACGATCCGTGACGTTGAGCGACGCGATCGCATCGCGCGCAGCGGCAAGCTGGGCTTCCGAAACTTCCTGCGCGCGAGCCGATACCGTGAAGGCGCCGGAGAAGAGGATGGCCACAGCGGCGGCACGGCCGAAAAGCGCGAATCTGATCATGAGTTGGTTGCTCCTAGTTTATTTCGCCTCAAGCGTCCGCGCTCCAGCCTCACCGGCAATGATCGCTAAGGACGCCATATGAATGAACAGCCCGTGTTCCACGACACCGGGAATGAAATTAAGCTCCGCCGACAGTGCGTCTGCATCAGGAATGCGGCCAAAAGATGCGTCGAAAATGTAGTGGCCGCCATCTGTCGTGAAGACTTCAGCCCCCGATTTGCGCAGCTTCAATTCACCGGTCAATCCTAACCGGGAAGCGGCCTTTTCGATGGCAATCCGGGTGGCCGTCTGGCCGAAGGGATTGATCTCGATCGGCAACGGATAGGCTCCGAGCGTATCGACCAGCTTGCTTTCGTCGGCAATCACGATCATGCGGGCAGAAGCCGCGGCGACGATCTTTTCACGCAGCAATGCGCCGCCGCCGCCCTTGATCAGGGTCAGGTTGGCATCGACCTCATCGGCACCGTCGATCGTCAGATCAAGTTCCGGAACCTCTTCGAGCGATTTCAGCGGAATGCCGAGTTCGACGCAAAGCCTCGCGGTGCGCTCGGATGTCGGCACGCCTTCGACCTTGAAGCCGCCGTGGACCTTTTCGGCGAGTAGCCTGACGAATTCGTCCGCCGTCGAACCGGTGCCGATACCCAGCCTCATGCCGTCCTCGACATAGGCCAGTGCCGCTTGCGCCGCCTTGACTTTCATTTCCCGGGCGTCCATCCGCCAAAAGCTCCCCGCTGTTTTCGCCGACCCGCTGTTTACACGCCTCTCCGCGCAAACGAAAGTCCCCTCGCGGCGGGTTTTACGAAGGGCCGCGAATCTCGCATATTTGCTTTTCACGGCAGCATTGCTTAATCCGGGGCATCTCCCGAACGACGCTCACGAGGTTCCATTGACCGCTCCACTCGTCATTTTCGACCTCGACGGCACGCTGATCGACACCGCGCCGGATCTTATCGACAGCCTCAACTATACGATCGAGGACGAAGGTCTACAGCCGGTGACCTTCGAGGACCTCACCCATCTCGTCGGCCAAGGCGTGCGCGTGATGATCCGCCGCGCGTTCGAACTTCGCAGGGTTCCGCTCGACGAGCCGACGGCGGCCAGGCTGTTCGATCGCTATATGGAGCACTACGAGGCGGAGATGCCGGGCAGAAGCCGCCCCTATGACGGCGTCGCCGCGTGTCTCGATCGCCTGTCGGCAGCCGGGATGCGGCTCGCGGTCTGTACCAACAAGTCCGAACGGCTCGCCTTCCCGCTTCTCGAAAAGCTCGGCCTTTTGGATCGCTTCGTCGCGATGACCTGCGGCGATACCTTCGCCGTCCGCAAGCCGGATGCCCGGCACATTTTCGGCACGATCGAACGGGCTGGCGGAAATCCGGCGACAAGCGTCATGATCGGCGACAGCGTCAACGATATCCTTGCCGCACAGAATGCCGGCATCGCCTCCATCGCCGTGACCTTCGGTTATTCCGACGTCGCAGTCGATACGCTCAACCCCGATCGGGTGATCAGCGGTTATGACGAGCTGACCGTGGGTATGGTGGAAACGCTGATTTCCGCCGACGTGACGCGGCTGGCGGCTGCCAAATAAAAAGCGGCCCGGAGGCCGCCTTCTTCTGCAATCCGAAACTCATCCTCAGCTCAAAGCTCAGCTCTGGGCCGCCCGTACCTTGGTGGTTGCCACGAAAGCCTTCACCGTCGCATCGTCGCGGCCGTAGACGTCGTCGAAATACTCGACCTTGCCGTCCTTGTTCGGCCAGGCGGTGAAATAGGCGACGTAGACCGGGATCCTGACCGGCACCTTGGCGGCGACGTTCTCGCCGGCGGCGATCCGTCCGTTCACGTCGTCGATCGTGGTGCCGAGTACGGCGGCCGCCATCTTGCGCGGTTCGGCAAGACGTACGCAGCCGTGGCTCAGCGCCCGCATGTCTCGCTGGAAGAAGCTCTTCGAGGGCGTGTCGTGCATGTAGATCGCGTGGCTGTTCGGGAACAGAATCTTCAGGTCGCCGAGCGCGTTGTCACCCGACGGCGGCTGACGCACGGAGATCTTCTCGGTAGAGCCGAACCAGTTGATGCTGCTAGACGGGACCGCCCTGCCGCCGACCGACACCTCATAACCCATCCGGTCGAGGTAGCTCGGATCCTGGCGCAGGTGCGGCAGCATCTCGTTGATGATGATCGACTGGGGCACGCCCCAATAGGGGTTGAACTCGACGGTTTCGATTTCGTCCTGGAAGAAATAGGTCTGGTTGGACTTGCTGCCGACCACGACGCGCATCGCGAACTGTTCGGCACCACGGTCATGGTAATAGACCGTGAAGGCCGGCTGGTTGATGAAGACGTAACGCTGGCCGAGATCGTCCGGCAGCCAGCGCGCCTGCTCCATGGCGACTTCGACCTTCTCGATCTTGTCCTTCGACGTATGGCCGACCATCTTGCGCACCGTCGCATTGCCGATGACGCCATCGGCCTTGAGACCGACTTCCGCCTGGAAGGACTTTACGACGTCGACGAGTTCCGGCGTGTAGTCAGGGGTCTGCTGATAGGCCGCCAGCGTCGCAGCATGCTTGGTCTTCAGCGCTTCCGAGCCGGTGTGCTGGATGGCGGCGATGATGCTCGCCATATCGGCGCTGCTCTTGCCCGGCTTCAGGAGAATGTCGCTCGGCAGCGAGATCTGCGGACCGTCATTGGCCGCTGCGGCGCGCAGCGTTGCAAGCTCGGCCTTCAGCGCTTGGAATTGAGGGCTCTGCGGCGCGAGGCCTTCGAGGTAGGCCGCCACATCGGTACCGGTCTGCGCGAAAGGCAGGACGAGCGGGAGCTTGACGTCCTTGCGCTTGAAGTCGTGGTAACCGGACACCTTGTTCGGGTCGATGCGGCCACGCATCATGTCCTGCGCGAAGGTCAGCACCTTTTCCGACAGCGCCAGCTCGAACTGCATCAGCGCGCGATCGTGGCTGTCGGCGGCGGAAACCGGTGCAGATGCCGTTGCGGAGACATTGATGGGGGTTGCAGCATCCGTCGGCGCCGCGACGCTTGCAGTGGTCAGCGCCGGGACCGGCAGGATGTAGTCGGCCGGTTCGAGCCCGTATTCGCCGGCCCGCTCGAAGAGCGACAGTACGCCCCTCGCCTTCTCGTTGACGTCGCCAGCGGTAACCCAGAGAGGCTCCGCGGCCTTGCTGTAGAAGGCTTCGAGCGCGGTCGCAATTTCCGCCGGCGCCGAAACCTTGCCCTCGGCGATGAGGCGCGTGCCGTCCGTCGCGGACGCTGCAGCGAAGGCGGTCGTCTTCACGGCCCGCTCGGCATCCGGCTTGTAGGTGTAATATCGAGGACCGGAGACTTTCGGCAGCGGCTCGGGATCGGCGAGGCTGCGCTCGGTCGGCATGCCGGAATTGCCGCCGACGCCCGGCAGGCCGTTATCGTGCCGCCCTGCCCGTTCCGCGCCGGGACCGCCGCGCAAGAGATCGAGAAGTGTTACGGCATGTGCGGGAACGGCCGCACCGGTAAACATCGAGATGCCGGAGACGAGCGCCAGAGCGATCGAAGTTCTTTTGTGTTTGTGCTGCAATGTCGTCCCCGTCACCTGCATCCGCGTCTTGATCCGCGGGCTCGAATATATATCACGCCATCTAACCGATCGCGTGAGGGATGGAAAGAAACGCCCGAGCGGCCGGCGGGTTTCGGCTCCGCCGGAAACAGCATCGGTGCGCAGCCGGAAGGTTAAGAAACTATTCGTTAAATTTTTACTGACGACCACCGACAAGCACCCGGCCAGAGGGCGGATTCCGCTGTATAATTCCGCTGTCCGTGTCATAAAAGGCACGACGAAAGCCTGCCAAAAAGCCTGTTCGGCCGGCTTGCGGACGTTCACCAATCGTATAGTAATGCCGCCGGCCGGCCCCGACGCGGTAACGCGTTGTTGATCTTTCAAGACACCGGCAGCGACCACGAGCAAAAAGAGGCAGCGAAGATGGCATCGACCCGCACCGAAACCGATACGTTTGGCCCGATCGACGTGGCGAGCGACCGTTATTGGGGGGCTCAGGCGCAACGCTCGCTCGGCAACTTCAAGATCGGCTGGGAAAAACAACCGCTCGCGGTCGTGCGTGCGCTCGGCATCGTCAAGCAGGCTGCCGCCCGCGCCAATATGGAACTGGGCGGCCTTGACGCCTCGATCGGCAAGGTCATCGTCGAAGCGGCCCAGGAAGTCATCGACGGCAAGCTCGACGACCATTTCCCGCTGGTCGTCTGGCAGACCGGTTCCGGCACCCAGTCGAACATGAACGCCAACGAGGTGATCTCCAACCGCGCGATCGAAATGCTCGGCGGCGTGATGGGCTCCAAGAAGCCCGTGCATCCAAACGACCACGTCAACATGAGCCAGTCGTCGAACGATACCTATCCGACGGCCATGCACATCGCCTGCGTCGAAACCATCGTACGCCACCTGATCCCGTCGCTGAAGCACCTGCACGAAGCACTGGAAGTGAAGGTCAAGGCCTTCTCCCACATCATCAAGATCGGCCGCACCCACACGCAGGATGCCACCCCGCTGACGCTCGGCCAGGAATTCTCCGGTTATGCGGCGCAGGTCGGCTCGGCGATCGCCAATATCGAACTGACGCTGCCGGCGCTTTCCAAGCTCGCTCAGGGCGGCACGGCGGTCGGCACCGGCCTCAACGCCCCGGTCGGCTTTGCCGAAAAGGTCGCCGAGGAGATCTCGAAGATCACCGGTCTGCCCTTCGTCACGGCCCCCAACAAGTTCGAAGCACTCGCCTCGCACGACTCGATGGTTTTTGCGCACGGCGCGATCAACGCCGCTGCCGCCGCTCTCTTCAAGATCGCCAACGACATCCGCTTCCTGGGCTCCGGCCCGCGTGCGGGCCTTGGCGAACTGTCGCTGCCGGAAAACGAGCCGGGTTCGTCGATCATGCCAGGCAAGGTCAACCCGACCCAGTCGGAAGCGCTCACCCAGGTCTGCGCCCACATCTTTGGAAACCATGCGGCTCTTACCTTCGCCGGCAGCCAGGGGCATTTCGAGCTCAACGTCTACAATCCGATGATGGCCTACAATTTCCTGCAGTCGGTGCAGCTGCTCGGCGACGCCGCGGTCTCCTTCACCGACAATTGCGTGGTCGGCATCGAAGCCCGGGAAGACAATATCAGACGCGGCGTGGAAAACTCGCTGATGCTGGTCACCGCCCTCAACACCAGGCTCGGCTACGACATCTGCGCCAAGATCGCCAAGACCGCCCATAAGAACGGCACGACGCTTCGGGAAGAAGCGGTCGGCGGTGGATACCTGACGAACGAGGAGTTCGACCAGTATGTCCGCCCCGAAAACATGATCGGCCCTAAATAATCCGATCCGCTCGACACTATAACAAACAAGCCCGCCTCTCGCGTGGCGGGCTTTCTCTTGCGATCAATCCGAAATGATTAATTCCGACAATACATCAACTTCCTAGGGCTGAATATCTTTTCGGGCTCAAAGTCTGAAAACCCATTACTTTTGATGGGAAATCGAGCATTTCAGAAATGCGAAATAAATTTAAGAACAAGCTCTTCAGCTCGCACCCCTTAATTCTTTTCCAACATTTTTCACATACTACTGCGTTTAATAGCATACAGGTGGGATCTAGTGGGGATCGTCGATGACGACGGCAACGGCGCCGAGAGCGCAATCTAGCGATCTGATCGGCCAGATCATCTATGCGGTGCGATCGATGGGCGTCGCGCCGATCCCTCGCAATTATCAGCTTTTCTACGAGGCCTATATCGGTTCCAATCCCGATCTGACCCGTGATCTGGCCGCGCTCGGAAGCCGTGCCACGCAGGAGGAGCTGGACGCGCTTTCGCATCGCTATCTTGGTACCGGCCAGGTGGCGGTCATCGAAGACGCCCATACCAGGCTTCTGGGCGAACTCGACGCGCTCCTGAAACTGTTGCGTCAGGAACAGAGCTCGCTCGAGAGCTACGGCAAACTGCTTGGAGAAACCGCCCAGCGGATCAATTCCAAGAGCAATTTTTCCAACGACCTGCTGACCAGCGCGCTGGCGCTCTTGAGCGAGGCGACGGGCAGCACCATGGCGCATGGCGAAAAGACCGTCGGCGGCGTCGTCCAGCGCTCGCAGGAAATGGACCAGGTCCGCCGCGAACTCGATGAATACAAGCGTATCGCCAACACCGATTCACTGACCCGGATCGCCAACCGCCGGGCCTTCGACGAGCGCCTCGCGACGACTTACGACAATACGGCCCTGCTGCCGGTCACCGCACTGGTGCTGGCCGATATCGACAACTTCAAGAAGATCAACGACAGCTACGGCCATCCGGTCGGCGACAAGATCCTCGCGACGGTCGCTTCCGTGATCCGCTCCAACGTCCGCAAGGATGTCTTCGTCGCCCGCTCCGGCGGCGAGGAATTCGCGATCATCGTCGAAGGCAACACGCCGGAAGAGGTGACGATCATCTGCGAGCGGGTTCGCCGCGCGCTGGAAACCCGCATCTTCCGCAATTCGCGCTCCGGCATCGACTACGGCCCGGTCACCATTTCTCTCGGCTTTGCGATGGCCTCGCAGGCGAGCGATCCCGGCGAACTCTACGCCAATGCCGATACGGCCCTCTACAACGCCAAGAACTCCGGCCGGAACCGCTCGGTCTTCTTCGATGACAGCATGAAGAAGGACTATGTCGGCAAGAGCTGGCTGATCTACAGGAAGTAGAATTCCCTCAGTTGCAGGCCGAGATGCCTGTGGCGCCGGCGATGGCCAGCAGTTCCGGGCGGTATTCGAAATGCATGGTGTCGTAGTGATACCAGCGACCGCCCCAGATAAAGCCATGGCGCTCGAACGCCGCGACGATCTTCATCGGAAAGCGGTTCTTGTAGTTCGGGACGTTGCCGGGTTTGCCTCCCGACCAAAGCCAGTAATCGGCGTATTTCGTGTTGAGATCGATCGCCGCCCCAAAACTGTGGACCGAGAGATTGGTCTGCCCTGCAACCTTGCGCCAGTTGAAGACGCCGGCCGACGGGGTCAGGTAGGTTTTCAGGCCCGGGTCGGCGGCAAGCTCGTCCCGGACGGCGGAGAGCGCCTTGTCTACCCCGTTACGGCTGGTGACTCGCAACGTCTCGCCGAACCATGCGACCGGCACGAGGCTCGACTGCACGGCATTGGCGCTTGCGCCATAAAGGCGCTTCATCAATTCGTCGCTGCGGATGCGGCCCGGATCGGAATCGACCGGCGGGCGGTATTCGCACGAGCCGGGCCGATACGCCTGAGACAGGCTGTCCTCGACATCGCCCTCGGCCAGCATTTGCGCATGGCTGCGCCTGATCCCGTCGTCGATCGGAATCGGGGCCCCCTCCTTCATGATCAGCCTGCCGTCGCGGCTGGCCTCGATCATGTCGGGATAGGCCTTCACGAGGGCCGCGATCTTCTCCTCCAGGCGCAATTCGTGCGCCTCGCCCGGGCCACAGACGAGGGCCGACAGCATCACGGCTGCCGCCCGGAGGAACGGCCTGTCAGTAGACCAGGACATTGACGTAATCGCCGCGAGGCCCTCGAAAGATCTGCACGTTGATCATGACATTCCCGCGCACGACGGCGTTGCGGGCGGCCCGATCGATGGTGCCGCGGCTGATCATGCGCTCGACGAGTTCCCGATTGCCGGCATCGTCGAAGAAGCTGTCGCTCTGGTCGCCGCGCTGCGAGACGCCGAAGCGATGAAAATTTGCGCGGTCCTGGCGGACGATCTGCCAGGGCTCCTGCAGGCGCACATTGTTGGAATTGTACAGGTCGTCCTCGCCGATGAAGGCCGTATATTCCTCGATCAACTGGTCGGCCCGCGCCGCTTGGGCGCCGAACATCGTCGCAGCCAGGACCACCGCCGCAAAGCCGGTTCCAAACTTCATAAAATCCCCCGTGCCCGTCCCCTGTGGCGGGTCGATTCGATTGTCGCCTCGAGCGCTGGAAATGTCCATGAGGACGCCGACTTAGGACGTCTTCTTCACGAAGAAAACGCCGGCGCGGCGTCTACCACATGGTCTTGGCGGCGCGCTCCGGCCATTCCCGGTCATAGGTCTCCTTGTCGAAGTCGGCCTTGGCCGCCTTCAGCAGCGTTCCGGGCGTCGGCAGGCTCTTCGGATCGACGAAATGCTCCGGGTTCCAGAGTTCGGCGCGCATCAGGGCGCGGGCGCACTGGAAATAGACCTCGTTCACGGTGATCACCGTCACGCTGCGCGGATGCCGGCCGTCCATCTCGAAGCTTTCGAGCAGCGCGGGCTCCACCGAGATCACGGCGCGGCCGTTGACGCGCATCGTCGTGTTCGAGCCGGGCACCAGGAACATCAAAGCCACGCGCGGGTCGCGCACGATATTGATCAGCGAATCGATGCGGTTGTTGCCGCGCCAGTCGGGCAGAAGCAGCGTCGAATCGTCCTGAATACGCACCGCCCCGCCGAGATCGCCGCGCGGCGAGCAGTCGAGCCCTTCCGGCCCCACGGTCGCGAATGCGAGGAAAGGCGAGGCCTCGATCATCTGCCGATATTCCGGGGTCAGCGTCTTCGTCACCTTGGCGAGCGAAGCTTCCGAGACGCCGTCATAGATCGCCTTCAGTTCCTCGACGGATGTGATGATGGTCATGGTTCGCCCCTTCGATATCGGCGGGCCTTAGCCCGCGCGGGCGACACTATGATGACGCCCCCTGTGGATCAAGCAGCGGCGTCGTTGCCGGGCTTGGCGGCGATGGAGGTTTCACGCAGCGGCCGGCGATCGTTGGTCAGGAAGGCGGCAATGGTCTCGATCACGCCGCGGTCGCTGACGATGCGGCGATGCCCGAGCCCGTTCGCCCATTCGAGCCGTGCCGTGGCGAGCCCCTCGAAACGGCGGGCGTGGTCGGCCGCGACCTCCTTGTCCTCCTCGGCATGCACGACCAGCAGGGGCGTCCCCAACCGCGCGGCGCTTGCCACCGTGTCGAAGTCGTCGAGCGAGGCGCCGGCTACCTTCTCCGCCCGCCGGATCAGCAGCGCCTTGACACGCTGCGGCAGGCCGACCATCCGCGAAAAATCGTCGAACAGCCAATGGATATGGCTCGGCGCTCCGATAACCACCAGCTTCGAGGGAGAGATCGAGCCGGCTTGCCTCATCACCCCGCCGGCGGCGAGCATCATGCTCGCACCGCCGAACGAATGACCGACGGCCGCATCGAAATGCCCGAACCGGTTCTCCGCCGCAACGATCGCCTCGACGGCCTGGCGCATGTTGAGGCTGCGGCCGCTGGAAAGCCCATGGCCGGGAAAATCGAGCACCACGACCTCGGCGCCGTTTTCGGCCAGGCCCGCCGGCAGCGCGGCGATATAGGCGGCATTGGAGCCCCAGCCGTGCACGACCAGGTAACGGGGCCGGCCGGGCTTGCCGTCACCGTTGAAGCGATAGGCCATCACCGTCGAGCTTCCGACAGTGAGCGGGATCTTCTGGGCCGCCGAGAGCCGCTCCAGCCCCTCATTCTCCATCGCCCTCGCCTTACCGCCCCTGGGACGGCGCGAGGGCGTCAGGCAGAAGAGCCGAAAGGCGAGCCCGGCTGCGGTATTGGGGAAAGGCCGCCCCATGGCGGCAAATCCGAAACGGATGACCTTGAGTGCAAAGGATGGCATAGTGAGAAAACCCAATAATGTTCAATCATGAACAATAAAGTACAACAATGAACAAAAATCAATCCCTCCCCTGGGATCATCCGCGTTTTCGCAGTTGGATTGCCGTTGCCCGCGCCTGCCAGTTGATGCAAACAGTGCTGACCCGCGAGCTCACCGAACTCGACATCAAGCCTCCGCATCTCGATATCCTGATCAATCTCTACCGGTTCGAGGGGATCTCCCAGCAGGAGCTCGCCCACAAACTGCTGGTGGGGCGTTCCAACATGAGCATGGCGCTGCCGCAGATGGAAAAGCGCGGGCTGATCGAGCGGCGCGGCGATACGAAGGACAAGCGCGTGCTGCGCCTCTACCTGACCCGGGAAGGCCGCTCGGTGACGGAAAAGGCGATGGCGATCCAGACGGCGCTGATCGAGCGGACGCTCTCCTCCGAGCCGCTGGATCAATGCATGGCGATGGCGGAGTCCATGGAGCGGCTGATCGTCACCCTGCAGTCGGAGATCCGCGAGGACAGCCGCGAACCGGTGTGATCACCGCGTCCGTTGCGGCGGATCGCGCGACAGACCCTTTTCGGCCAGATCGCGCTCATAGTCCGCAAACAGCTGAGCGCCGCGCTCGCCGAGTTCGCGCAAATACGGCCAGGTGAAGATGCCGCTGTCATGGCCGTCGTCGAAACGGATCCGCACCGCGTAATTGCCGGCCGGTGCGATCGCTTCGATCCCGACGTTGCGCTTGCCGGGCACGGTGACCTTCTGGCCGGGTCCATGCCCCTGCACTTCCGCCGAAGGCGACAGCACCCGCATCGTTTCGGCCGGCAGTGGGAACGCCGCGCCGTCGCTGAAGGTGACGTTCAGCGTGTGGCGGTCTTTGGAGACCCTAAGTTCCGTCGGCCAGATGTCGCTCATGCTTTTCAGGCTCCCGATTGTCATATGCCTGGCGGAGGATTATGAGCTACGGCGTTTCGCCGCAAGCGGTTTTGCGTCCGTCGCTGTACTATCTGGATCGATGTCATACACTTGACGCGACGGCTCGAAACACCCACTTTCCGGGTAAGGGAGATTATCACGTGAACAGTTTCGCAGGACCGGTCGGAGGAGCAGCCCCGATCATCGCCGACCAGGCGCCGATGATCGATCCGTTCGGCCGGGCGGTCACCTATCTGCGCGTCTCGGTCACCGACCGCTGCGATTTCCGCTGCACCTATTGCATGGCGGAAAACATGACCTTCCTGCCGAAAAAGGACCTGCTGACTCTGGAAGAGCTCAACCGGCTCTGTTCCGCCTTCATTTCCAAGGGCGTCCGCAAGATCCGCCTCACGGGCGGCGAGCCGCTGGTGCGCAAGAACATCATGTTTCTGGTGCGCGAGCTCGGCCAGCACGTCAAGGCCGGCGCTCTCGACGAACTGACGCTGACCACCAACGGGTCGCAGCTGGCAAAATATGCCGACGAGCTCTATGACAGCGGCGTGCGCCGCATCAATGTCTCGCTCGACACGCTGAACCCCGAGAAATTCAAGGCGATCACCCGCTGGGGGGATTTTCACAAGGTCATGGAAGGCATCGACGCCGCCCAGAAGGCCGGGCTGAAGATCAAGCTGAATGCCGTGGCGCTAAAGGAATTCAACGAATTCGAAATCGTCGACATGCTGCGTTTCGCGCATGGCCGCGGCATGGACATGACGGTGATCGAGACCATGCCAATGGGCGAGATCGACGAGGACCGCACCGACCAGTATCTGCCGCTCTCCAAGCTGCGCGCCGATCTCGAAGAACAGTTCACGCTGACCGAGATTCCCTACAAGACCGGCGGCCCCGCCCGCTATGTCGAAGTGAAGGAAACCGGCGGCCGCTTGGGCTTCATCACGCCGATGACCCATAATTTCTGCGAGAGCTGCAACCGCGTGCGTCTCACCTGCACCGGCACGCTCTACATGTGCCTCGGCCAGAACGACGCGGCCGACCTGCGCACCGCGCTGCGCGCCTCCGAAAACGACGGCTACCTGTCGGCCGCGATCGACGAAGCGATCACCCGCAAGCCCAAGGGCCACGATTTCATCATCGATCGCACCCACAAACGCCCCGCCGTCGCCCGCCACATGAGCGTCACCGGCGGTTAGGGTCATGGACAAGCCCAGCCCCGTTCGTTAGTTTGTCGGGAAAATCGGCTTCGCGAAGGCATCCATGACAATATCGATCAAAATCGATGACGATCTGGAGGACCGACTCCAGAAACTGGCGACATCCAGGCAGCAGTCGCCGGACGGCATCATGCGGGAAGCCATCCAGCAATATGTCGAGCGCGAAGAGGCCCGTGAAGATTTCAGGCAGGAGGCCCTGACGTCGTGGGACGACTACAGGGAGACCGGCCTGCACCTCACCGGCGACGAACTCCGCACATGGCTGACCACCTGGGGCACCGATGCTGAAACGGAGCCACCGGAGTGCCACAAGTAATCATTACCCGCCGAGCGGTAATGGGTATCGAACGCTGTCGAGCGTTTCTGAAGAAGGCTGGCATCCAGACTGTTCGTCGCGCCAGCGAGGCGATAGACAGGCAAATCACTCTATTGGAGATATCTCCCGAAATCGGCCGTCCTTTTCTGGATGACGGCCGGTTACGTGAGCAGCTCATCCCCTTTGGCGATTCCGGCTACGTCGCCCTCTATCGTTACGAACCCGAGGGCGATGCAGTCTATGTCCTGGCATTTCGGCACCAGAAGGAAGCCGGCTACTAAATTGGGCAGAGCCCACTGCTGGCCCGGCACCTCCTCCTAAAGTCCTGCTGATCGAAACGCTGTCGCACACCACCCGTTTCCTGACACCCAAGAAAAAAGCCGGAACTCTCGTCCCGGCTTTCGAAGCATATGAGACGGAGCCTCTCAGGCCGCATCGCTGCGGCGGAAGCCTCCCCGGCGTTCGTTGGCGCCGGCACGGAAGTTGACGTTCGGATCGCGCGTCTTGAAGCGCTCGATCTTCTCGGACAGCGTCTCCACACGTTGGCGCAGGCCGTGGATCTCGGCGTTGTTTTCCTCGACCATCGCCGCGTTGCGCTGGGTGATCAGCTCGACCTCCTGCACCGCCTTGGTGACTTCGTTGATGCCGGTCGACTGCTCGCCGGTCGCCGCCGAAATCTGGGACACCAGTTTGCGAACGTCGGTGATGTGCGTGATGATCTCGGTGAGTGCCGTACCGGTCTCCTCGACGAGTTGCACGCCGTTGCTGACCTGTTTCGAGCTGGCCGAAATGAGGCCCTTGATTTCGCGGGCAGCACCGGCGCAACGCTGCGCCAGTTCGCGGACTTCCTGGGCGACGACCGCAAAGCCGCGGCCCGCCTCGCCGGCACGGGCTGCCTCGACGCCGGCATTCAGCGCCAGCAGGTTGGTCTGGAAGGCGATCTCGTCGATAACCCCGATGATGGTCGCGATCTTTTCGGAAGAGCGGCTGATCTCGCCCATGGCGTCAACCGCGCGGGATACGACCTCGCCGGAGCGGACCGCGAAATCTTCCGTCTCGTTGACCGAGACGGATGTTTGTTTGGCGCTTTCGGCCGTCGAGCGGACGATCTCGCTCAGATGGCGCAATGCGCGCGAGCTCTGTTCGAGCGCTGCCGCCTGCTGTTCCGTGCGGCGGGCAAGATCGTCCGCCGAAGCGGCGAGATTGCCGGTGCCGCCGTCGATTTCTTCCGCGGTCGAGCGCACGTCGGCGAGCGTGGCACGGAGCGCCTCGACAGCCTGGTTGTAAGTGCGCGCCATCTCGATGAAGTCTTCCGGCAGGTTTTCGTCCATGCTGCGCTCGAGGTCGCCCTCGGCAAGTTTGCCGAGCATGTCGTTGAGTGCGGTCAGTGCCTGGCGCTGTTCGCCGGCAATGCGGGCACGCTCGGAGGCGCGGCGCTCGGACTCGGCGGTCGAGAGCTCGCGGGCTGTAGCGGCATCCTGCTCGAGACGGACATTTTCGACCGCGGCATCGCGGAAGACGGTGACCGAGCGAACCATGTCGCCGATTTCGTCGCCCCGTTCGCGGCCTTCGATCTTGACCTCGAGATCGCCGTCTGCGAGCCGCTTCATCACTTCCGTGACACGACGCAGCGGGCCGCGCAGCGTTTCCACCAGCATCAGGCCGCCGGCAATGGCAAGCAGCGTGCCGACCACCATGGCGATGAGCGAAAACTGGGCAGAACGTTCGCTGTCTTCCTTGCCGACCTCCTGCGCCTGGGCCACGAAATTCTTGAGGCCGACCATGCCACCCGTCAGAGTTTCGCCGGCGGCGGCGCGCGCCTTTTTCCAGTCGGCGGCAATGGACAGAAGCTTGGCGGTATCCTCCTCGATCGATTTCAGGCGGGGCTGAAGCGTCGTCGAGAACTCGCGCATGGCGGGATTTCTGGCGAGTTCGGACACTTCCGCGCTGGCAGCCTTCAGCTTTGCCATGACGTCAAGGACGACCTTGCGCGCGTCCTCCGTCTGGTTGGCGCGCAGCCGCTCGACGTAGAGCTGCATGGCGTCGATCAGGCGCAGCGATTCGGCGCTGCGGTCGAGAAGCGTGCGCAGGCTCGCGACCTCGCCCTCGATGCTGGCGAAACGGCTGGCCGCGTTGCCGGCCTTGCTGGTGACTTCCGCCTCCATTTTCGCCTGCAATTTCTCCATGCCGGCAACGGTGTCACGTACCGCCTTCGCCTTTTCCGGAACCTCCTGATTGCCCTTGATGGTGGCGGCAAGCGCGCTGATCGCGTCATTGATCGGCTTCAGCTGCTTGATGCCGTTCGGGGTGAGGAAGGCCTGAACCTCCTGGAACGTCTTGTCCAGAATGCCGAGATACATGTCGGCGGTGCTGATCGCACCGTCGTCCGTGCCGGTCTCCTTGACGGAATTGCGAAGCTCGCCGAGCTGTTCGGCGATCGCCTTGTAGGCATAAGCTTCCAGAACCATGCCCTTGGCGAACTTTTCCTTGCCTTCGAACTGCTTGCGGACGTTGGCAACCTGATCGGAAACCCCTGTCGCGACGGTGCGGACATTGTCAATACTGTCGTCGAGCGCTGCGGCGTTTTCGTCGCGCCTCTGCTTGATCTTCCAGAGCGTGTCCGTCTCGGTGCGCATCTTCGGCGCGAGGCCGGTGACAACGGCGATACGTTCGCGGTCCCCGGCCGTCACGAGCAGCCCGCCGAGCACGCGGACGCCGCTCTCCTGCTTGTCGATCGCAGCCTTCAAGGCCGCAAGCGATGCATTGTCGGGCTTGCCGTTGAATTCCTGGAGGACCGCCTGGAGATTTTCAAAGTCGCCGATGTTTTCGATTGTCGCACGCGTCACGGTCATATGGCCGTTCAGCATGCTGGCAGTATAATAGCCGGCAAGACCGACGCCGGCGATCAAGAGCACCAGCGGGATGACGAAAAGAAGGACCTTGGTGACGATCCTGCGGCTCTGAAGAAGACGATCGATGAAAGACATTTTTCCCCCAACTGCAAACCAGATGCGGCTTTCGCGTCTGCGGCATCGCGAAACGGCAACGGCACGATCCCAGCTTCATGCGGGAATGAATGGATTCACAATCGTCAAATTCGGTTGAACAACGGTTAATCCGGGACCCTTACATTTCGTTTTATTACACTGTATCGGATATCGGGATTCACCGGCCTGCCCAAAAGAGTACCGCCCGGGCGGCAATCGGGCTGGCGACGCGTAAGCCGTTGCTTTAAGAGACCGGTTACCGGAGGAATCTCGCAGATGGCATGGTCTGAAAATTCGCGCGGCGCACTGTTCATGTCGCTCGCCATGGCGGCTTTCACCTGCAACGACGCGCTGGTCAAGTCGGTCACCCCGGAGCTCAGCATCCCCCAGATCATGGCAGTACGCGGCGTCATGGCGACACTGCTGATCTACTGTGTGGCGCGCTACATGGGCGTGACCCTGTCGGTCAAGGCGGTCATGCATCCGCTGGTGCTGCTGCGCACTTTCTTCGAGCTCGGCGCCACCCTGACCTTCCTCTCCGCACTTGCCCATATCGAGTTCGCCGCCATTTCGTCGATCATGCAGGCCTTGCCGCTTGCCGTAACGCTGGGGGCGGCCCTTTTCCTCAGCGAGCCCGTCGGCTGGCGGCGCTGGACGGCGATCGGCATCGGCTTCCTCGGCGTGCTCATCATCATTCGCCCGGGCCCGGAAGGCTTCACGCCGGCAGCCCTGCTCGCCGTCATCGCCTGCTGTTTTACGGCATGTCGCGACCTCACCACCAAGCGCATCCAGGCGGATATCCCTTCGTTGACGGTGACGCTCTTCACCTCCCTCGCCAACACGGTTCTCGGGGCAATCCTGATCGTGCCGATGGGCGGATGGCAGCCGGTCAGCACCTATGCGCTGGGACATCTGGCGATTGCTTCCGTGCTGGTCTTCGCGGGCTACCAGGCGGTCATCCAGTCGATGCGGACGGGCGAGATCTCCTTTATCGCACCTTTCCGCTATACCGGCCTGCTCTGGGCTCTGGTCATCGGCATTTTCGCTTTCGGCGAGCGTCCGGACGCCTATATGCTCGTGGGCGCGACAGTCGTTATCGGTTCCGGCCTTTATACTTTCTATCGCGAGCGCAAGCGGCAGAGCATTGCCACCGACAAGGCAGCCGCCGCCCCGCCGGCCTGAGAACGAGCCGGATTGAAAGGGCCGAAAGGCAGGCGTGAAAGGACAAGACGACGTGCAGCAAAGCCGATTTCTGGATAGACGAACCCCGCCCCATATCCTGACGCTCGTCGTCTGCGCCGGACTTGGCGCCCTCTCGCTCAACGTCTTCCTGCCGTCGCTTTCCGCCATGGCAATCCATTTCGGCACCGACTACGCCGTCATGCAGCTCGCCGTCTCCGGTTATATTGCCGGCACCGCCTTGCTGCAGCTGGTGCTCGGTCCGCTTTCCGACCTTTTCGGCCGCCGCCGCGTGATGATCGGCAGCATCCTGATCATGCTGATCGGCACGGTGATCTGCCTGATGGCCGCAAACGTCACCGTCTTCATGATCGGAAGGCTGCTGCAGACCGCAGTGGTCGCCGGTTTCGTCCTGCCGCGCGCGATCATCCGCGATACGGTGCCGATGGAGAGCGCCGCCTCGATGATCGCCTATGTGACCATGGGCATGTCGCTGGTGCCGATGATCAGTCCGACGATCGGCGGCGTGCTCAACGACATGTTCGGCTGGGAGGCGAATTTCGCCTTGATGCTCGGCCTCGGCCTGTTGACCCTGACGCTCGTCTTTACCGACCTGGGAGAGACGAACCACGCGCCGGCCGCCAGCTTCACCGCCCAATTCCGCAGCTGGCCGGACCTTTTCCGCTCGCGGCGCTTCTGGGGCTATACGTTTACCTCCACCTTTTCGTCGGGCGTGTTCTTCTCGTTCCTCGGCGGCGCGCCCTTCGTCGGCACGGCGATCTATCATCTGTCGCCGACCATGCTCGGTGTGCAGTTCTTTCTGATCGCGGCCGGCTACATGGTCGGCAACTTCATTTCGGGCCGCTATACCCGCCGGTTCGGCACGATGACCATGATGATCTCCGGCAGCCTGGTCAGCCTTGTCGGCGTTCTCATCACCATCGGGTTCCTCGTCGCGGAAGCGCCCTGGCCGCTCGCCTTTTTCGCGCCTCTTGCACTGACCGGCGTCGGCAACGGCCTCACCCTGCCGAGCTCCAATGCCGGCATCGTCAGCGTGCGGCCGCACCTCGCCGGCTCCGCTTCCGGCCTCGGCGGCGCGATCACCGTCGGCGGCGGCGCCGCGCTGTCGACCCTTGCCGCGGCGTTACTCAAGGAAGAGAGCGGCGCGATGCCGCTTCTCGTCGTCATGGGCGTCACGACCATCCTGGCGCTCGTCGCCACCGCCTATGTCCGGCAGATCGACCGCCGCGAAGGCGCGATCCCGACGAAGGATGAGGACTGATGACCGGGACCTCCGCTCTCCCCATCCGGCCTCCGGGCCTGGTCCTTGCTGGCGGCAAATCGAGCCGCATGGGCACAGACAAGGCTTTTCTCACCATCGGCAGCGACACGATCCTCGGCCATGTGGTGCGGCGACTCCTGCCCCAAGTCTCGGAAATCACCCTCAACGCGCCGATAGGCTTCCCCGACCCGCTCGGTTTGCGCCTGCTGCCGGATTTGGTTCCCGGCCAGATCGGCCCGCTTGCCGGCGTGCTCGCCGGCCTGCGCGACGTCCAGGCGCGCGGCCTTCAAGCAACCCACCTCCTCACCGTCCCCTCCGACAGTCCCTTCGTACCCGCCGATCTCGCGCGCCGGCTCAAGGCTGACGCGGACGATCCGGATGCGATCGTCATCGCCGCCTCCGACGGCCGCGATCATCCGGTCTTCGGGCTCTGGCCGGTTTCCATCACCAGTGATTTGGAAACCTGGCTCTCCGACCCCGACAACCAGCGGATCAAGGCGTTCCTCGAACGTCACCATACGGTGATCGTCGAATTCCCGATGGTCGGAACGCCGCGAGGGCTGCTTGATCCCTTCTTCAACATCAACACGCCCGAGGATCTTCAAGAGGCGCGTCGTTTCGCCGAGGAGCTTTCATGACCCCTCCCCGCGTCTTCGGCATTTCCGGCTGGAAAAATTCCGGCAAGACGGGCCTGGCGGTGCGGCTGGTGGCGGAATTCACCCGCCGCGGCTATGAAATCTCGACGATCAAGCACGCGCACCACGATTTCGACATAGACAAGGTGGGGGCCGATTCCTTCCGCCACCGGCAGGCCGGTGCCCACGAAGTGGCGATCGTTTCCGGCACCCGCTTTGCGATCATGCACGAGTTGCGCGGCGCGCCGGAACCGAGCTTCGAGGAAATCCTCTCCCGCCTCGCCCCCTGCGATCTGGTGCTGATCGAGGGCTACAAACGCGAGCCCGTCCCGAAGATCGAGGCCCGCCGCCTCGAGGCGAGCAACCGCGAACCGCTGGCGCCGAGCGATCCCCACATCGTCGCGATTGCCGCCGACCACCCCGTCCCGGATGCCACCATCCCCGTCTTCGACCTCGACGATACGAAAGCGATCGCCGATTTCATCGCACAGGTGACGGGACTTCCCCACAAATAAAAAAGCCGCCGGATCGCTCCGGCGGCTTTGGTTTCAGGTGCCTGAACCTCACTGGTTCGAAGCGACCGGTTTGACCAGCGGCGTGATGCGGCGCACCGTCACGCGGCGGTTTTCCTGTTCGGGACCGTCGGTGCGGACCTTGAGGTAACGTTCGCCGTAGCCTTGCGTCGCCAGGTTTTCGGGCGGGATGCCGAATGCGTCCGTCAGCACCCGGGCAACGCTTTCAGCGCGTTCGTCGGAGAGGACGAGATTGCTGTCATCGGCACCGACGGCATCCGTATGACCTTCGATCAGGAAGGTTTCGGAAGGATCCCGCTTGAGGACCTTGCTGATCGCGTCTGCGACCTTGCGCAGCGAACTCGCCTGGTTCATCGGGATTTCGGCACTGCCGGTGGCAAACGTGACCGTATCCAGGTCGATACGCGGCACCTTGTCACGGATGCGGGCGGAGTAGCGCACTTCGTCCATCGAATAGACCCGCTCGACCCGCTCGACCGGCGGCTGTTCCAGGAACTCGTAATAATCCCGGTCCGGCTCGGTCGAAGTGTCGATGATGTAGTTGTCGAGCGGCACACTCAGCCGCATCGGCGGCAGGTCGTCACCCGGGTCGCGCCAGACGTAGTCTCGGCCGCGGCGGTTATCCATCAGCTCCGGCGAATAGTAGAGGACGTATTCCTCGCCGCCCCTGACGATACGCGAGCGCTGGACGATCTCGCCATAGCTGTTGCGGACGGTGACGATCCGCGTACCGTCGTCGCGCACGATGACTTCGCGCACCCGACCGTCGCGGAGCTGTTCGTATTGCGGCGCCCGATCGCGATCATTGTAGAAACGACGGCTGTCGTCATGGCGAACCACGGTCTGGTTGTCGATCGAGATGATCACGCGGCCGCCATCGCGGTCGCGACCGCCGTTACGGTCACGGCTGCCGCCGAGGCCCGCTGCGTCGCGGAAATCCCAGCCGCCGGGCCGTTCGAACTGCGGACGCTGGTCGAGGCGCTGGCCGCGCTCTTCGGACAGCTGACGAAATCCCTGCTGCTGCGCGCTGGTGGCACGCGTGCCGGCCTGAGCCTCTGCATCGGATTTCGGCGGCGCAAGCTGCTGCTGGTCGGCCTGCTGCGGAGCTTGGCGGCGCGGACGCTCTCCATCCCGCGGCGGACGTGCAGAGGGCGCCTCCTTGGCGCTGTCGAGCACGGCTGCCCCGTTTTGAACGGGCAGTACGACCTGCTCGCCGCTCTTGGCCGCAGCCGGATCCTTCGCAAGTTCCTTGGCGCGTTCGACCTGCTGAGGCGTGGTCGCCGTCTGGGGCGCGGTCGGCTGGGTGCCCGGCTGGGCTCCGGTCGCCTGCTGGCCCTGCGGCACCACTGGCTGTCCTTCGGTGGTCTGACGGCGCGGTGCCTCGCCGGCAGGCGGCTGGCCCGGAGCGGCCTGGCCATTTACCGGCGGCTGCTGGTTGCGCCTGTCCTGCGCGGTTCCTGTGCCCGGAGCCTGTCCGGGGACTTGACCCGGCGCTTGGCCGGTTGCGTTGCCGCGAGCCGGATTTTCAGGCGCTGCTCCCGGAGCCGTGGCGCGATCGGTAGCCGGCGGCTGTGTCGGCTTTGGTGTTTCGGCCTGCTTTTCAGCGGGAGCTGCCTTGGGCTGCTGGGCATTGCCGCTGGCCGGCTTTTCAGGTGTCGCTTCCGGCGTCGCGGCGCGATTGGTGGCAGGCGGCTGCGGCTTGGGGGTTTCGGCCTGCTTCTCGGTCGGAGCTGCCTTCGGCTGCTGGGCGTCGCGGCGCACGGGTGCCTCAGGTGCTGCTTCCGGGGTTGCGGCGCGATTGGTTGCCGGCCGTTCCGGCTTCGGCGTTTCGGCCTGCTTTTCTGCAGGAGCTGCCTTCGGCTGCTGGGCTTCCCTTGCGGCCGGTGGCTCGGCCTGGGGTGTCGCCTGCTCGCGCTGGCGGCGCGGCTGGGCGTCGTTTCCGCCTTGACCCTGGCCGGTCTCCTGCTGCTGACGGCGCGGACGCTCCTGCGCGGGCGCCTCGGCTGCCGGACGCTCGGCCTGCGGAGCCTGGCGAGGTGCTGCTTCGCGTGGGGCAGCCTCACGCGGGGCGGCTTCCGGCTCGGCCTTGCGCTGGCGCTGCGGCTGTTCCTGCTGTTGGGCCTGGGGCGGTGCCTGCGGCCGTTCGGCCTGCGGAGCCTGCTTTTGCTCCTCCTGCGGCTTGCGGCGCGGACGCCCCTCGCCTTCCTGCCCTTCCGGAGGGACGATGATCTGCTGCTGGACTTCGACGACGCCCGGCATCTGGGCGGCCTCAACGGCGGGTCTCGTCTCCATAGCGGGTTTCAAGGGGACAGCACCGGCCGGCTGAAGCATCAGCGGCAGCGACACGAAAGGTGCTGCGACACTGGCGAACAGTCTGAATTTTTTCGACATGGACATTTCCTCTTCTAGGGTGTGATCCCTTTCATGCGCGTCCTTTATTGCCTTTTTCGGCGGACTTACGCGGCGGCTCAACTGTATTGCACCAAAATGGTTCCGTTGCAGCCTGTTGCGGATGGCCTGAACCTCGCATGAATGTGTTGTTCATCAGCTGGTGGCAACCAGACGTGCACGTAAAATGCCGTTGCAATTTTTCCCGAGCAGGTATCTAAAAATCCACTCGGAGCCCGCCTGTACGCGTGCCCCGTCTCCCTGCGGCCGAAAAAGACCAACACCGCAGGTTGCCAACAGAGAGGATCAAAATGAACATCTCCACCCGATTCCTTGCTGCCGCCTCGATCGCCGCCCTGTCGCTTTTCGCTGGTTCGGCGATGGCTCAGGAGAAACTCGTGATCGGCACCGAAGGCGCTTACCCGCCCTTCAACAACCTGGAAGCCAACGGTCAGCTCACCGGTTTCGACGTCGATATCGCCAAGGCGCTCTGCGACGAGATGAAGGTCACCTGCACCTTCGTCACCAATGACTGGGACGGCATCATTCCGGCGCTGCAATCGAAGAAATTCGATGCGATCATTGCTTCCATGTCGATTACCCCCGAGCGGAAGGAGCAGGTCACCTTCTCGAAGAAATACTACAACACGCCGCCGGCCATCGCCGTCCCCAAGGATTCGCCAATCAAGGAAGCGACCGCCGCCGGCCTCAAGGGCAAGACGATGGGCGCGCAGGGCTCCACCACCCATTCGAACTATGCCGAAAAGCATATGCCCGACTCGGAACTGAAGCTGTATCCCACAGCTGACGAATACAAGCTCGACATCACCAACGGCCGTATCGATGCCGTCATCGACGATATCGTCGTGCTGTCGCAGTGGATCAAGTCGGATGCCGGCAAGTGCTGCAAGATCCTGTCGCCGCTGCCGATCGACGTCGAGATCAACGGCGAAGGTGCGGGCATTGCGGTCCGCAAGGGCGAAACGGCGCTTGCCGACAAGTTCTCGGCCGCCATCGTCGCGATCCGCGCCAACGGCAAGTACAAGGCCATCAACGACAAGTATTTCGATTTCGACGCCTACGGCCAGTAATCGACCGGAGAACCCGGTTACCGCGCGGCGGGAGGCTTGCCCTTCCGCCGTTTTTCTTTTTAATGGCGTAACACAAGACAAAAGCGGCACACAAAAAGGCCGCAGGGGAAAACGACCTTATGAGCGGATTCTTTTCCGCCCTCTTTTCGGCGCTTGATCCGCTTTGCGGGCCTGTCGGGCTTTTTTCACTCTTCGGTTCCGGTAGCATCGTTGCCTGCGGCGAGGCCGGGTGGGGCGACGAGATCGCCTTCGGCGTCAAGGTGACGATCACGCTCGCCCTCGCCACCCTGCCCGTCGGGCTGGTCATCGGCTTCCTGATCGCGCTTGCGGCGCAGTCCGAGGACAAGCTGCTGAGGCTTGCGGCCGGCATCTACACGACGATCTTCCGCGGCCTGCCGGAACTGCTGACCCTGTTCATCGTCTATTACGGCCTGCAGATCCTCATCCAGGCCGTGCTCGCCTCCTTCGGATATGCCGGGCGCGTCGAGATCAACGCCTTCATTGCCGGCATGGCGGCGCTCGCCGTCGTCTTCTCCTCCTATTCCTCCGAGGTCATGCTGTCGGCGTTCAGGGCGATCCCGCGTGGCCAGTACGAGGCAGGCGATGCGCTCGGCCTCCACCGCTCGCGCACCATGCTTCTCGTCATCCTGCCGCAGCTCATCCGCATCGCGCTGCCCGGCCTTACCAATCTCTGGCTGATCCTGCTCAAGGACACGTCCTATGTGTCGGTGATCGGGCTTGCCGACATCCTGCGCCAGACCGGCATTGCGGCGCGGGTCAGCAAGGAAGCCTTCTTTTTCTACGGCATCGCCTGCCTGCTCTATCTGATCCTCGCGATGATCTCGTCCGTCGGCCTCGGCTTCGTCGAGCGCTGGGCGAAACGTTCGGAGGGGCATCGATGAGCTACGCCAAGGAACTAATCCCGCCCCGCGCGCCTCCGGCCCTGATCGACAAACCGCTGGCGCCGGCACGCATTGCCGGCATCGTCGTGCTGGTGGTCTGGGCGGCCCTTGCGATCGCGCTCGCCTTCATGATGATCAACGGCTGGAACGAGGACAAATTCCAGCGCTACGGCCCGCGTTACCTCCACGGCCTCTGGACCACCATCTCGCTGGTCGGCCTCGCCGTCGTCCTCGGTGCCGTCCTGTCGGCGCCGATCGCCTTTGCACGGATGTCGAGTAACAAGGCGCTGAACGCCGTCGCCTATGCCTATGTCTACGTGTTTCGAAGCACGCCGCTGCTCGCCCAGCTCTTTCTGATCTATTACGGGCTCGGCAGCTTCCGCCCGCAGCTGGAATCCGTCGGCCTCTGGTGGTTTTTTCGCGAGGCCTGGTATTGCGGCCTTTTTTCGCTGACGCTCAACACCGCCGCCTATCAGGCGGAGATCCTGCGCGGCGCGATCGAAAGCGTGCCGCGCGGCCAGCACGAGGGCGCGGCAGCACTCGGCCTTTCGAAACGCAACGCCTTCCGCAAGGTCATCCTGCCCCAGGCGCTGATCGTCGCACTGCGCCCTTACGGCAACGAGATCGTGCTTCTGATCAAGGGATCGGCCGTCGTCGCGATCGTCACCGTCTACGACCTGATGGGCGAGACGCGTTATGCCTTCTCCCGCACGTTCGATTACCAGAGCTATCTATGGGCGGCGATCTTCTATCTCGCCATCGTCGAAGCGCTGCGGCACCTCTGGGCCTTCATCGAGGCGCGGCTGACGCGCCATCTGAAGCGTTAGCAGCACTCGGAAATCATAGCTGCTAACATACTGAAAATTATCACAAATGTGCTCTTAAGGCGCAATTGTAAAGCTTCGGTTAAACATGGCATGTTCTCCTATCGAATGACGCAACGACGTCAGCTCGAAACAACAAACGGGAACTGCTTGCATGTCTGAAATGGAAATGATGCTGAAAGGCTACGGGCTGACGACCGCCCAGATCTTCTACCGCCTGCCGGACCATCCGGCCCTGCTGCAAAGCTATGTCTGGCAAAACTACGACCTCGCCCCGGACTTCCCCGAGATGAACGGTTTTCTCAAATTCTGGCAGGAGAAGCTCGACGGGCCGCTGCATTCCGTCCGCTATGTCCATCGCAAGCTGATCTCGGCCAGCGAATGGCGGGCCGTAAAGGGCGAGATCATCCTGCACTAAGAAACAGCGGTCTCGCGTTTCAGACGTGCACTTCGCCATGGGCGAATTCGCCGTCGTCCGGCTCGCGATGCACGGCCGAGAACATCACGGCGGCATAAAGGACCGCAACGAGCGCAATCACGCTCCATCCCGGCAGCGGACCGAGTGCTGCATTGTGGACCGCCTCCGACAATGAAAAGACGACATCCGCCTCGGTATCGTTGGGCAGGAGTTTGGGTGTCGAGATCTTCAGAAGCCAAGCCATCAGCAGGATGACGTACATCCAGACGTAATTGCGCCTCACCCGGCGAAACAGTGCTTCGCGATAGCTGATCAGGAAACAGGGATTGCGCAGGCTCGTGGCGATCGCCTGCGCCCAGTCGGGCTTGAGATCCGCCTGCGGATAAAGCGCCTGCGCGAAATAGTGCCGTTCCAGCTTGCGGACCCTTGCGCGGTAGACGTCGAAGAAGCGGTAGCGCCGTGCTTCGATCAGCAGAAGCAGCGAGATCAGCAGCATCGCAAACAGAACCACGCCGTGATGCGACGTCGGCGTCGACAGCGAGACCGACAGCAGCGCCGCCACCACCGTGATCGACCAGTTCGAGGTGCGGTCGATGCGGTCGCGCCAGCTGGTCATCCGCCCGAGTTCGCCGCGGTAATAGTGGATGATCACGTTGGCCTTTTCGGCGGAGGTCATCGGCAGCGACGGCGCGCGCCGCTCGACATTCTGCTCCAGCACGCTCTTGCCCTCGTCCGCTGGCATGACCTTCTCCCGGGGGTGTTACTCAAACAGCCGTTTTGCTTCGACCTTTCAACGAATGAGCACCCGCCGCGTTCCCCTGATGGACAAATGCCCGCCACCGGCTTAAAGCCGCTTGCGAAAAGAAGGACGCTGGCCATGAAGAAGATCGACGAGGAAGCCCTGGCAGAGGCCTATAACCGCGCGCTGGCGCTGGAAAAGGCGGGCGATATCGACGCAGCCGTCAAGGCCTACGAGCAGGTGCTCGAACTCGATCCCGAGGACCACGGCGGCGCCGCCGTGCGCATCGCAGCCATGGGCCGCGGCGAGACGCCCCCCAAGGCGCCGGACGCCTATGTGGAAACCCTGTTCGACCAGCACGCCGAAAACTTCGAGGACATTCTCGTCGAGCAGCTCGGTTATGCGGTGCCCGTCATCGTGCGCCAGCGCCTGCAGGAGCTGAAGCTCGGGCCGTTCAAGCGGATGCTCGATCTCGGCTGCGGCACGGGGCTGACCGGCGGCACGCTGCGCGACATGGTCGACGACATCACCGGCATCGACATTTCCGAGAACATGGTTGAAATCGCGCACGAAAAGGATCTCTACGAGACGCTTTACGTGGCCGAAGTCGAGGATTTCCTCGAAGACAACGACGACGAGCCCTTTGACCTGGTAACCGCCACCGACGTGCTGCCCTATCTCGGCGCGCTGGAACCGCTGTTCTTCGGCGCGGCAGAAAACATGGCTCCCGGCGGCCTGTTCGTATTCTCCTCGGAGACCCTGCCCGACGAGAGCTTTGCCGGCCGACCCTACATCGTCGGCCCGCACCAGCGTTTCGCCCATTCGGAAACCTATGTCCGCGAACGCCTCGCCGCCACCGGCTTCGAGCTTCTCGAAATCTCCGACATCAACGTGCGGATGCAGGACGGCAATCCGACGCCGGGCCATCTGGTGATAGCGCGGCTAATTGTAAAGTCATGATAATCGCAGGTTGATTGCGCAATCAAAGGTTGCCGTTAATTGGTAGCCGCATAAATGCAACCGGAGTAACTTGTCCCTCAACTATGGGGGATAAGCGAATGCATCAGTCTTCTTGGCCGGCCTTGCTCTACAGCTTAGTTGGGACGCCGGCCCCAATTCTGGCAATTCTCGGCGCTGTCAACTGGATAGCGTTGCTCCTCGCAATCATGACGCCGCTGCTCATACTATTCGCACGCCATGAGGTGCGGTTGCGGCGACTGCGGCAGATTCAGGATTTTTACGAAAATTTCGAGAAGAAGGGTGCGAACCAAAAAGGGATAGCCACCAACCCCTCCTTCGAATTCGTCAGGTCGAAGTACACAGCTGACCTAAGGCTGGACGAACCTCTGAAGGGTGCCAAACCGCTTGATGAGCGCGAGAGGCTGGAAATGCTCGTCCGCGCGGCCGAACAAAGACAAGTCTATTTCGGTTATAGGCTGGCGCTCTCGACGATCGGCTTTATGGTTCTTGCCTATTTCGGATTCCATTTTCTTGGCAATGCTCTCGCCTGCGGACTTCAATCCGGCACGTGCCCTCTTCCTGTTGGCGTGGCACCGACCAAAGCCGATCAGCTCCTGGTTATCGCAGCGCTCACCTTCGCGGGCACGTACATAGCCTCCGTTCGCACGATGTTGAGCAGGCTCGCCGTATTCGACCTTTCCTCCAACACCTTCCTGCGGCTAACGGGTGAGAGCATCGCGTCGGTCGTCGTCACCACGCTTCTCTTCGCGGCACTTTCCGACCCCTTCGCCGTGGTTGGCGGTGCGGTGACCGGTGACGGCAACACCAACAGCATTCCGCTCGTATGGCTGGTGCTTGCGCCTTTGCTTGGCCTCATCCCGCAAAGCTCCACCAAATTCCTGCTGGTCAAGCTGCAGGAACAGATCCGGTGGATCAAGACCAGCGATGATCGCTTTTCGCAGCTGACGAAAATCACATCGCCGGATGTGATCGACGGCGTAGACTATGAGACCCGTTTCCGACTGGAGGAGTGCGGGATCTACGATGTGCAGAACCTTGCAACATACAACCCGATCCTCCTTCACATCGAAACGCCCTATGGGATCTATCAATGTATCGATTGGATTGCCCAGGCACAGCTCTGCCACATCGTCGGCTTGGAACGCTTCCTGTTGTTGCGCGAGCTAAATGTCCGCACCATTTTCGACTTGGAGAGGGCGATTGACAGCATCCATGCGCCGCGCGAGTTCGATGACATCTACGCAAGCGTCCTCATGGCGCCTACTGAACGTCTTCGTATGGCTGCGGACGTTTCAAAAAGCAGCTTCCTCATTGTTGAAGCGGGGACCGCAAAGAAAGTGCCGGTCGATGAGTTCTGCAAGTGGGCACGGGAAAGGATCAGCACCAGCCCCAGCCTCCTATCAACCTCGGCAGAACATCTGATGTGCTGGATCACCGATGATCTGCATGTCCGTCGGCTGCGTCGGCTTTGGAGCGACATCGCCACGAGCCTGGAACCAGGGTCGAACTATTTCGATGACTCGAAGCGCAATCCTCAGAATACGCCGCTCAAGGGGGTCAACCAAAACCTGGCAAATAGAGCCGATTCGATGGCAAATACTAAAAGTGGTCATCGCCCAACGCCCAGAGCCAACGGTAGCAAACCGGTGGTGACAGGCGCCGAAAGCGACCAATCGTCCAAATCATCCTAGTGTTCGCGAACCATCTTCTCATCGTCCCGCTTCATCGATAGTTTGCCTCCGCAACGGAGGGATTCGGATGACGCCGCAGCGCTATCTTCTTGCCCAGGCCTATAACAACGCCTGGGCCAACCACCGGCTGCTGAAAGCCTGCGGAGAGCTTTCGCGCGAAGAGCTGGATGCGACGCGGGTCAGCTTTTTCCCGTCGATCATCCATACCCTCAACCATATCCTGACCGTCGACTGGCTCTATATCAGCGCCCTCGAAGGCGATTGCCTCGGCCCCGCGGCCTTCGATCCGGAGATCCCTTGTCCGTTCTTTGCCGATCTCGATCGCGAACAGCGTGCCGCCGATCGCCGCCTCATCGACCACTGTCGAAGCTTGGGTGAGAAAACCATCACCGAGGAAATCCGCATTCCTCGGGACACTTTCGTGCAGGTCGAGCCTGCCGATCGGCTGCTGATGCATCTCTTCCAGCACCAGATCCATCATCGCGGCCAGGTTCACGCCATGCTGTCGGGAACCACCGTTCAACCGCCGCAGCTCGACGAGTTCTTCTGCATGGGCGAAGACCAATTGAGAAAACAAGATTTTGCCGAACTGGGCTTCACCGAAGCCATGATCTGGAGTTGACCATGCTGTATTTCGTTATCAAGGCCCTGCACATTCTGTCCGACTTCCTGCTGATCGGCGGCATGCTGATCAACGCTTTCGTCATCGGCATGGTGCCGCCGACCATCCGCACCGGCGTCATTTCGGCGCTCAGGAAATACGACCGCACCGTCACGACGGCCGCACTCGGCGGCGCCTGGCTTTTCGGCCTGTGGCTCGCCTTCGGTTACGGCTTCTATACTTCCGGCTGGTTCGGCTTCAAGTTCCTGATCGTCCTCATGCTGTCGGCGCTGCACGGGATGCAGGGCGCCTGGATGCGCCGCATGGAGGCCGATCCGCATCTCGACCCTCCGGCCTTCGTGCGCGCCGGCCTGCCGATCGTCCTCGGCTCGGTCGTCGTCATCGTCGCGCTCGCGGTCATCAAGCCGTTCTGAGCTGCGGCGGCAGACCGATGCCGGTCCCTCCGCGCCGCCCGCTGAAGACTGAACGGCTCGTGCTTCGGCCGACGACGGGGGCCGATGCCGGTCGCGCATTCGAAATCCAATCCGACTGGGAGGTCACGCGCATGCTGCGCATGGCCGCCTTCCCGCCGGACCTGTCGGCGACGGAAGCATGGTTTTCCGATCACGGGCGGGAATGGCTCACCGGTGAAGCCTGCCGTTTTGCCGTGGAAGTCGAAAACCGCGTGGTCGGCCTCGTCGACATCGACGAGATTGCCGATGCCGAAGGAGAACTCGGCTACTGGTTCGAACGGTCCGTCTGGGGTTTCGGTTATGCATCGGAGGCTGCCCGTGAGGCGATCCGCTTTGCCTTCGAGGAGATCGGGCTGTCGGTCCTGAAGTCGGGGCATGCGCAGGACAACCCGGCTTCCGGACGCATCCTCGTCAAACTCGGTTTTCACTATATCGATACCATCGAGCGCTTTTCGCGGCCGCGCGGAGAAAACATCCGGCAGTGCCGCTACGCATTGGCCGCCGCCGCCGGATAAGCGACCGGCACCGAAACCGAAATCTACGCTTTTCACCGAACTGCGCTTTTCCGGAGGTCCGCTTTGCTCTAATCCTCTGGCAACAAAATTCTGGAGGTTCAGCATGGCGAAAGTGGCATTCATCGGTCTCGGGGTGATGGGTTATCCCATGGCCGGGCATCTCAAGGTCAAGGGCGGCCATGACGTCACCGTCTATAACCGCACGGCTGCCAAGGCCGAGGACTGGGCGAAGAAGTTCGGCGGCAAGGCCGCCGCCACGCCTGCCGAAGCGGCCAGGGATGCCGATTTCGTGTTCGTCTGCGTCGGCAACGACGACGATCTCCGCTCGGTGATAATCACCGAGACGGGCGTTCTCGCCGGCATGAAACCGGGCGCCATCCTGATCGACAACACCACCGCCAGCGCCGAAGTCGCCCGCGAGCTCGATACCGCGGCACGAGAAAAAGGCATCGGCTTCGTCGACGCCCCGGTCTCCGGCGGCCAGGCCGGCGCCGAAAACGGCGTGCTCACCGTCATGTGCGGCGGCGACGAGGCGACGTTCGAGAAAGCCAGGCCGGTGATCGACGCCTATGCCCGCATGGTCGGCCTCATGGGTCCGGCAGGTGCCGGCCAGCTCACCAAGATGATGAACCAGATCTGCATCGCCGGCCTCGTCCAGGGGCTGGCCGAATCGATCCATTTCGGCAAGCAGGCCGGCCTCGACATCGAAAAGGTCATCGAGGTGATTTCCAAGGGTGCAGCCGGCTCCTGGCAGATGGAGAACCGCTACAAGACCATGAATGCCGGCAAATACGACTTCGGCTTCGCGGTCGACTGGATGCGCAAGGATCTCGATATCGTGCTGACCGAGGCCCGCCGCAACGGCGCCAAGCTGCCGGTCACGGCCCTCGTCGACCAATTCTACGGCGACGTGCAGGCGATGGGCGGCAAGCGCTGGGATACGTCCTCGCTGCTCGCCCGGCTCGAAAAGAAATAGGCTGGCCATGATCGGCCCCTCCTCCGACGTCGCCGGGATCATCGCGCATCTCGAAACGCTGCGGTCGGAGGAGAACATCCTGGGGATGGCCCGTTTCGGCATCGTCACCGACAAGGCCATCGGCATTTCCAATCCCGACCTGCAGAAGATCGCGCGGGCGATCAAGCGCGACCACGGCCGGGCGCTGGACCTCTGGCGCACCGGCATCCGCGAAGCCCGCATGCTTGCGATCTACACCGCCGACCCCGCCGCACTAACGCCGGCCGAGGCGCGCGGATGGGCGGAGGATTTTGCCTCCTGGGAAATCGTCGACACCGCCGCCGACCTTTTGACCGAGACGCCGTTCTGGCAGGAACTTGTCGCGGAGTTCGCCGAGGACGACCGGGAGTTCGTCCGCCGCACCGCGTTCGCCATGATCGCCGGCGCCGCCGTGCACCGCAAACAGGAGCCGGATGACACCTTCATCGCCTATCTGCCGCTGATCGAGGCGCATTGCGCCGATCCGCGCAATTTCGTCAGGAAGGCGGTGAACTGGGCGCTCCGCAATATCGGCAAGCGCAACCGTGCCTGCCACGCCCCTGCCCTTGAGCTTTCCGAAAAACTCGCCGCCTCGAGCGACAAGACCGCCCGCTGGATCGGCAAGGATGCGGTGAAGGAATTGTCGGGCGAGAAGCTTCTGGCGCGACTGAAGGCTTAGCCGGCTTTACCCATCCGGTATTGCCGCGGCGTCGCGCCCGCAAAGGTCCGAAACGCCTTGATGAAGGAACTCGTGCTTTCGAACCCGCAGGCGAGGCCGATTTCCGTGATCGGCTCCCGGCCGGCAAGCAGCATCTCCTTGGCCCTCACCATCCGGGCCCGATTCCGGAAATCGCGAAAGCTCATGCCGAGCTCCGCATCGAATTTTCGTGCCAGCGTCCGTTCCGAAAGACGGGCAGCCTCCGCAAGGGAGCCGAAGTCGGGATCCCGGTCGAGATGTTCCAGCATCCGCTCGACGGCGACCGCCATGCCCGGCGACTGCGGTTTCGGCAACCACGTCTCGTCCTCGTCCGCAGCCAGATCCCGCGCGACGGACGCGAGCGCCTTGAAGAAGGCATCCGCGGTTTCGTCGCCTGAAAGGCGCCCGGCATCCCAACGCATGACATGCAGGATCATCTGCCGCGCCAGATCGGAAAGACCGAAGACACGACAGGCCGGCAGCGGCGCTTCGAATTCGCTATCGCCGAACAGGACAGAGGACGCCGTGGCCAGCCCCTTGCTGCGCACCGCGATTACCGTTCCCCTTGCGATCAGCGCCGCCCTTTGCGGTGGCAGCATCCAGCGGCGGTCGCCGATATCGAGAATGAAGGTGCCGGTCGAGGCGTAAAGCAGGTAATCGGCATCGAAGGCCCGCTCGATCTCGAACGGCGCGTCGAACACCCGATGATAGGCATGAGAAATCGTCGCCATCGCTGCCGGACTTGCCCTATGCCGCCTGCTGTCCCCGCATCTGCTTTAGCAGTTCGGCGGTGTCGAGCAACGCGGAATGATGGACGATCTTGCCGTCCTTCAGGACGAAGCTCCGGTAGGCGCGCACGCGGATGGGATTGCCGGAGGGTTCGACGCCCTTGAAAGCCGCCTGGTGCGTGCCGCGCAATGTCAGCTCGCATATGACGCCATCGTCCTCGGCGGTCATCCGCTCGACCGTCCAGACAGCATCCGGCATGATCCGCTTCTGCACCGCTACCATGGCGCAATGCCCTTCCGAACTGGCCGGCGAATAGGTGGCCTCTTGATAGTCGGCCGCGAAAAAATTCCCGAAGCGCTCGATCAGACCACGGTTCCAGATCTCTTCGATATATCCGCGGATGATCGCCTTATTGGCCTTGGCGTGGTCCTGCATGTCGAGCTCCATCTGTTTCGATGAAACCCAGATAAAACCAAACGGGCCGTTTCAACTCGGCCCGTCCTGCCAGAAAATGATCCCGATCCGCCAAACGGCGAACTATTCCTCGCCAGACTTCTGGTTGTCCAGCGTCATGTAGTCGAGCGGCAGTTCGGTCGTGTACTTGATCTGCTCCATCGCAAAGACGGACGAAACGTCGCGGATTTCGATCTTGGCGATCAGGCGCTTGTAGAAGGCGTCATAGGCGCCGATGTCCGGCACGACGACCCGCAGCAGGTAATCGACGTCGCCGCTCATGCGGTAGAATTCGACCACTTCCGGGAAATCGACGACGACTTCCGAAAACCGCTTCAGCCATTCGATCGAGTGGCTGGCAGTGCGGATCGAGACGAAGACCGTGACCTTGGTATTGACCTTGACCGGATCGAGCAGCGCCACACGGCGGCGGATGACGCCATCCTCTTCCATCTTCTGGATGCGGCGCCAGCAAGGCGTGGTCGACAGGCCGACCTTCTTCGCGAGGTCCGCGACGGCGAGAGTGGAATCTTCCTGTAGAATGCGCAGTATCTTACGGTCGAGGCGGTCCATCAGAGTCCTTTCGAAATGATTTTTCGTTATACACCGAATTCGCGGCAGTTAACCGAAATTTGTTTCTCGTATCAAGCTATCCACATGCTGTCGCAGCACCGGCACCAGATCCGCCTCGAACCATGAATTCTTTTTGAGCCAGCCGGTATTGCGCCAGCTCGGATGCGGCAGCGGCAGTATCCTCGGCCCCTGGTTGGCGAAAACATAGTCTCGCCAGTTCTCTACCGTTTCCGTCATGCCCTTGCGTCGCCGGCTCCCCAGGTGCCAGGCCTGCGCGTAGCTGCCGACTGCTAGAACCAGTTCGATCTGCGGCATGCCGGCGATTACCCTGGCGCGCCAGAACGGCGCGCATTCGAGCCGCGGCGGCAGGTCGCTGCCCTTGTCATCATAGCCAGGAAAACAGAAGCCCATCGGCACGATCGCAAACTTCTGCGGATCGTAGAACTCTTCGCGGGTCACCGCCATCCAGTCGCGCAAGCGGTTGCCGGAAGCGTCGTTGAACGGCAGCCCGCTCTCGTGCACCCGAAGCCCCGGCGCCTGGCCGGCGATCAGCACCCTCGCGGTCTTCGACAGCACGGCGACCGGCCGCGGCTCATGCGGCAGCCGGTCACCCTCGCCTTTCGCGGGCGCGTCGCGACAGATGCGACAGGCAGCGATTGCGCCGGCCAGGCCGCCGATATCCTCCTCGCCGTCGGCGATATCATCCCTGTTCATTGCCAGCCTGTCACCCGTTTCATCCAATCCCAAAATGCCTCCACCATGCTTGAATCGTCCATCATGCCGCGGCTGGCGCGCCAGTCGCGCGGGCTTTCGAACGGGCCGGCCCACAGCCCCAGCCGTTCGCGCCGCGCTGCCACCTGTTCCTGTGCATAACGCCCCGAGGCGACCGCGAGGCCTTGCCGCACCAGCGTGCCGTTGACGCTCGTGGCGCCCGAACGGCAGCGCACCAGGAGCCGGCGATATTTGTCGCGCTCGCGACCGAGGCATTCCGTCTCACCGCCTGCGACGAGCCGTATCAGCAGCCGTCTCGCCTCTTCCCCGCAGGGCCATTGCCGGCCGCGACCGTCTTCGCAGGTCTGGTCGAGCTCCGGCGCATCCATGCCCTGCAGCCGCAGGCGCTCGCCGCCCACCGCCAGCGTGTCACCGTCGATGACATGGAACGGGCCGTGCACGGTGCTGTCGGCCGCCTCGTCCAGCTTGGCGGCGATCAGCACCAGAAGGATGAAGAAGGCCGCGAGAACCGCGCCATCGCGAAAAACCCTGAACGTTCGAGCCACAATCCAGCCTTATTGGAAAACGGAAGCTTCAGGAAAATGGCAAACAAAACCTTTCCCGGCAGTACTCTCTTAAGGATTTGGCCATACTCTCTCAACATCCGGGGTATCAGTTCAGTGGCCATGAGTAGCGGCGTCAGCACTTCGACCGACAAGAACATCGTTGATCGCTCGCGCAGTCATCGCAACAAGGCTGTGTCGAAAGCCGTGCGCGCCACCCGGGAACGACTGCAGTCCAGCTCGCAGGGCAATCAGGTCTTCGACCGCGACATGATCGCGATGCACGTCAATGCCGTGCTGCAAAGCGCATCGGTCATGCCGATCTTCATCGTCGTGGTGACGGCGATCGGCGTCTATCTTAACCCCAACGCCAATCTCTTTGCCTGGGCGCTGCTGATGTTCAGCGTCCATGCGATCAACGTGCTGCTCGCCCGCCGCGCAAGCCGCACGGACATTGCCTCGGCCGATGTCCAGAAATGGCGCCGCAGGCTGCTTGCCGCGCAGGTGATCGTCGGCGCCGGCTGGGCGCTGTTTGCGCTGCAGAACTGCAATGCCTGTTCCGGCGACAGCTATTATTTCTACAAAGGCGCCGTCCTCCTCTTTGCGATCTCGATCACCGCGATGAGCAGTTTCATGCTGCGGCTCGGCGTGCTGTTCGGTTTCCTGCCTATGACCCTGGCGCTGCTTGCTACCGCCGTTCTGTCGCGCAACGTGCTCGATATCGGCATGACGGCAATGTGCGCCACCGCGGTCGTCTTCTTCCATTATATCGCCGACCGGCTCTATCGCTCCAACCTGACGCTGATGTCCTATCAGTCCGAAAAGGACGACCTGATCGCCGAGCTGGAAGTGGCCAAATCCATGTCGGACGAGGCCCGCCGCCGGGCCGAGGAAGCGAACCTCGCCAAGTCCCGGTTCCTCGCCTCCATGTCGCACGAGCTGCGCACGCCCCTCAACGCCATCCTCGGCTTCTCCGAAGTCATGAGCTCGGAGGTCCTGGGGCCGCTCGCCAATCCGACCTACAAGGAATATGCCGGCGACATCCACCGTTCCGGCCAACATCTCCTCAACCTGATCAACGAGATCCTCGATCTGTCGCGCATCGAGGCCGGCCGTTACGACCTTGCCGAAGAATCGCTTTCGCTGCTCGAAATCGCCGAGGATTGCATCGGCATGGTGCAGTTGCGCGCCAGCGCCAAGAACATCTCGATCGGCCAGCAGTTCGAACCCCATCTGCCGCAGGTCTGGGTGGATGAAAAATCGATGCGCCAGGTTCTCCTGAACCTGCTTTCGAACGCCGTCAAATTCACGCCCCAGGGCGGCGAGGTTACCGTCAAGGTCGGCTGGACCGCCGGCGGCGGCCAGTATGTGGCGATCAAGGACAACGGACCCGGTATTCCGGAAGAGGAAATCCCGGTCGTGCTGTCGGCCTTCGGCCAAGGCTCGATTGCCATCAAGAGCGCCGAACAGGGCACCGGCCTCGGCCTGCCGATCGTCCAGGCGATCCTTGCCAAGCACGACGGCCAGTTCATCCTGCGCTCCAAGCTGCGCGAAGGCACCGAAGCGATCGCCATCCTGCCCGCGACGCGCGTCCTGCAGAGCGTGCCGGCCGTCGCCGACGCACAGACCGTCGCCCGCCGCCGCAAGAGCTTCGCCTGAGCCGAACAGGCTCTTTTGCACCGGCTGGTTTCGGTGCATACTGCGGGCATGACCAAACTTCTCGACCGCGCCATCGAAGCAGCCAAGGAACTCCCTGCCGAAATGCAGGATGAGATCGCCGAGATTCTTCTAAGCTTCATGGGCAAAGATGATGGAGACGTCTATCAGCTTACGCCGGAGGAAGAAGCCGATCTGGAAGAGGCCGATCGCGAAATCGAGCGCGGAGAGATTGCGACCGAGGAAGAAGTCCGCGCCATGTGGGCAAAGTACGGCCTGTGAAACTTCGCTACACGGCCAAAGCTCTCCGCGAAATCGACGAGGCGATCTCCTATATCGGCAACCATTCTCCACAAGGTGCAGACAACGTCGCGGCGCGTATCCGAGGAGCGTTGATGTTCCTGAGCGAGCGGCCGTTCGCGGGTAGCGTCACGCCGCGGAAAAATACCCGCCGCTTCTTTCTCAAACCCTATCCTTACACGGTCTATTACCGCGTTGGTGCCGACGAAATCGTCATTCAGCGCTTCCGCCACACGTCTCGCAAGAGTTAGTAGTCGCCAATCTCACCCCCACAAGCTCCCGGCCACCACATAAACCACGAAAAACCCGTTGGCGCAGAGCAGGCAGAACACCGCGAACGAGCCGAGATCCTTGGCGTGGCGGCCGACGGTGGAGATTTCCGGGGAGATGCGGTCGACCAGTTCCTCGATCGCGGTGTTCAGCGATTCGACCGCAAACAGCACCAGCATCAGGATGGCCAAGACGAAATAGTCGAGAGCGCCGGCGCCAACGACCGCAAACAGGGCGATGGCCGCCGCGCAGGCGATCACCTCGTGGCGAAAGGCTTCCTCCTGCCACAGGCGCATCAGCCCCTGCATGGAGTAGCGGAATGCCGCGATCACCCGGCGGATGCCGGTCGCCTTTTCGATATTGCTGTCGAGCGGCGTCTTTTCCATCAGGGCTCAGTGGCTCTTGTTGCTGACGCCGGCCTGCTCGAATGTCGCCATGCCGGAATGGCAGGCGGCGGCGGCCTTGACGATGCCGGCCGCAAGTGCCGCACCGGTGCCCTCGCCGAGCCGCATGCCGAGCGCCAGAAGCGGCGTCTTGCCGAGCCTTTCGATCGCACGCAGATGTCCCGGTTCGCCGGAGACATGTCCGATCAGGCAGTGGTCGAGCGCTGCCGGATTGGCGGCCTTGAGGATCGATGCCGCTGCCGTCACCACATATCCGTCGAGCAGGACCGGGATCTTCTCGACGCGCGCGGCCAGGATGGCGCCGGCGATGGCAGCGATCTCGCGGCCGCCGAGGCGGCGCAGGATTTCCAGCGGATCGCTCAGGTGGTCCTTGTGGAATTCGACGGCAGCCTTCACCGCGGCGATCTTGCGCTCCATGAATTCGCCATGCGAACCGGTGCCGGGACCGACCCAGTCCTCCGCCTCGCCGCCATAGAGGGCGAGGTTGATGGCGGCGGCGATCGTCGTGTTGCCGATGCCCATTTCGCCGATGCAGAGAAGGTCGGTGCCGCCGGCGATCGCTTCCATGCCGAAGGCCATGGTCGCGGCGCAGTCGCGCTCGGACAGGGCTGCCTCGCTGGTAATGTCGCCGGTCGGGTAGTCGAGCGCCAGATCGAAGATCTTTAGGCCGAGATCATGGGTGACGCAGATCTGGTTGATCGCCGCACCGCCGGCCGCGAAATTCTCGACCATCTGCTGGGTCACCGACGACGGGAAAGGGGTCACGCCGTGGCGGGTAACGCCATGATTGCCGGCAAAGATCGCCACAAGCGGGCGGTTGACGGCCGGCGCCCGGCCCGTCCAGGCGGCCAGCCAGAAGGCGATTTCCTCGAGCCGCCCCAAGGCGCCCGGCGGCTTGGTGAGCTGCGCGTCGCGCTCGCGCGCCGCAACCAACGCCCGCGGGTCCGGCCCCGGGAGGTTCTGCAGCAGGACACGGAAATCATCGAAAGGCAGGCCGCTCACGCTCATGAAAGTCTCTCTTGTATCTCGGTCTCGCATATCGGCGGGAAAACTTGTCTTTTCCCGCAAATCGCGCTTGTGTGCGCAAACTCATAGTCGGGTCGAGACGGAGGAACAACTGCCAAACGCAACGGAATTCATCGCGGATCTCGCCCGTTCGGTCGGGTTCCTCAGCCGTGTGCCGGTCCCGGACCGGTTCTTCCGCAGCCATGACGGCACGATTTCGCGGGCAGTGCGGGCCTTTCCCGTCGCGGGGCTGATCATCGCTGCCCTGCCCACGCTCGTTCTCCTCCTCCTGCAGTCCGGCGATCCGCTGCTCGTCAGCCTGCTTTCGCTTGCCGCGCTGACAGTTCTGACCGGCGCGCTCCACGAGGACGGTCTTGCGGATGCGGCGGACGGTCTCGGCGGCGGACGCGACAAGGACCACGCGCTTCTGATCATGAAGGACAGCCGCATCGGCGCTTATGGCGTCGTAGCGCTGGTTCTGTCTTTTGGCCTGCGAGCCTCCGCGCTTGCGGCATTGTTCCGCCAGGATGCGGTCACGGCGGCGCTCGCCGTGCTTGCCGTTGCCGCCGTCAGCCGCGCGGTGATGGTCGCCCATTGGCGCGCGTTGCCGTCGGCGCGGGAAAGCGGCGTCGCTGCCGGTGCCGGCTTTCCGGAGGATGGCGCCCGCAATATCGCGCTGTTTACCGGCGCGGCCAGCGCGCTGGTCCTGCTCGTTCCCGTTCTCGGCCTGCCGAAGGTCCTATTGTCGCTGATCGTTGCGGCACTCGCCGGGTTCGGTTTCACCCGTTTCGTGCGCCGCAAACTCGGCGGCCATACGGGCGATACGATCGGCGCTAGTCAACAATTGAGCGAGATCGCCATGCTCGCCACTCTTGCTCTTGCCGCGTGAAACCCCGATATACTGAGGCATGATTTCGCCCTGTACCCTTGTCTGCTCGATCGACCTCAAGACCGGCTATTGCTTCGGCTGCGGACGGACCCGCGACGAGATCGCCGCCTGGATGGACTATACGGATATCGAGCGCCGCGCACTGATGGAAGCCTTGCCCGCACGGCTCGAAACCGTCGAGCGAAAGCCAAGGCGGGAGACGCGCCGGCAGCTTTTGGCGCAGCGGAAAACCAAGGAACGCGATACGGCATGAACGCGCTGACCGGCATCCTCATCGTCCTCGGCATCGGCCTGGCGTTCCTGATCTTCAATCACGATGCCGGGCAGACCTTCGGCATCGACAACAGCGATTTCGGCCAGATCATCTACCTCCTGCCGATCGCCGGCCTGCTCGCCGCGGGGATTCTCGCGGGCCGGCGCGGCAATGGCGGCGAGGTGCTCCGAAATATCGCCCTCTGGCTGCTGATCATCCTCGCGCTGGTCACCGCCTATCTCTACCGCGCCGACGCCCGCAATGTCGCCGCCCGGGTGACCGCGGGCCTGCTGCCCGGGACGGCGGTGATCACGACGACCAGCGACGGTCTCAACGAAGTCATCATTCACAAGACCCGCGGCAGCCATTTCCAGACCAATGTGAGCGTCCAGGGCAAGGTCCTGCCGATGCTGGTCGATACCGGCGCCAGCACTGTCGTGCTTTCCTACGACGATGCCCGCGCCATCGGCCTCAATCCGCAGAGCCTCGATTTTTCAGTGAGCGTGATGACCGCCAACGGCCGGGCGATGGCTGCCCCCGTCCGCCTCGACGAGATCTCCATCGGCCCGATCGTGCGCAAAAACGTCCGGGCGATGGTGGCGGAAGACGGACGGCTCGGCGAGAGCCTGCTCGGCATGAGCTTCCTCTCCACCCTCGGCTCCCTGCAAATGCAGACGGACGAGCTCAGGCTCCGGGACTGACGTCAGCCGAAATCCCGGATGGCCGCGCCCTCGCCGCCATTCTTCCGAAAATGGCTCGGTGGCGTGCCGATGATGCGTTTGAAGGCGCGGCTGAAGGAGGCCTCGGCATCGTAGCCGAGCCGTTCGGCGACCGTCGCGACCCGCTCCCCGTCGCGCAGCCATTGCCGCGCCTGGTGCATGCGCACCCGCGCCACGTAGCGCGCCGGCGTTTCGCCGACCACGCGCAGAAACCGTTCGGCAAAACCCGACCGGGAAGCGCCCATCAGCCGGGCAAGCGAGGCGATGTTCCAGTCACGGTCGGGCTGAAGATGAATGGCGGCCAGCACCCGGCCGACTTCGGGATTGCGCACCGCGGCAATCCAGCCGGTCGTGTCGCCGCAGCCATGTTCGACCCAGGTGCGGATCAGTGTCGCGGTCAGGACGTCGGCGAGCCGTGCGAGAATGCCGCCGGCGCCGACGCGGTCCATGTCCACCTCGCGCGCCATGGCATCGAGAAGATGCGGGATCGACGGCTCGTTCCTTGCGAGATCGCTGGTCAGCATTGTCTCGGGCATCAGTTGCAGCAGCGGATGCAGCTTGTCGATGTTGAAGCGCATCGAGGCGGTCAGCGCCACGGTGCTGCCGCAAGCATCCGCGCATTGCACGTCGAACACGCCCTGGCAGACCTCCTTGCGCCCGAACCGGTCGAAGGGCAGCGGCGCCAGGCCTGGGAGGCTTGCGATCACATGTGCATCGCCGCGCGGCAGGAGGGCCGCATCGCCAGGCCGCAGTTGCAGCCATTCGCCCGACGGCGTCTGCAGCCATGCGTTGCCAGACGAAATGAAATGGAACCGTGCCGCCTCCTGCGCCGGGAAGGAGGTCGCCCAGGGCTCGGCGAGCCGGCAGCGCCCGTATTCGACGCCGTCGAGCCTTAGCCCCCGCAGCATCTCGGTGAGCGGATCGGAGACGTCTAATGGCGTTTCTTTGGACGAACGGTCAAGCATATCGGATTTTCTAGCATGGAAAGTACAGGCTGTCACGCCTACGTCTGCTCCATCCTCCCGGTACGGTCCGCCGTGCCACCTCCCAAGACAGGACATGACCATGACTGACAGCACTTTCGAAGAGGACGATGTCGTGCGCGACACATCGTCCCCGAACACATCGGCCAAGGCCCGGTGGGACGCGGTCATCGCGCTCACCCTCGGCGTCTTCGGCCTCGTGACGGCGGAGTTCCTGCCGGCGAGCCTGCTCACGCCCATCTCCGCCGATCTCGGCCTCAGTCCCGGCGTCGCCGGCCAGACGGTGACGGTAACCGCCGTCGTGGCAGCATTCGCCGGCCCCGCAGTCGTGATCGGCACCCGCAGCTTCAACCGGCGCTGGACGCTGTTCGGGCTGACCGCCCTTCTCATCCTCTCCTGCGCACTGGCCGCCCTTGCCAACGGCCTGACCGTGCTGCTCGTGTCGCGCGTCCTGCTCGGCATCGGGCTCGGCGGCTTCTGGGCCATGGCCGGGGCGCTTGCCATGCGGCTCGTGCCGATGAACCACCTGCCCCGCGCCATGGCGATGATCTTCACCGGCGTTTCCGTGGCGACCGTGATGGCGGCACCGCTCGGCGCCTATATCGGCTCCACGCTCGGCTGGCGGGCCGCCTTCGCGCTGGCCGGCGCGGTCGGCGTGCTGGCGCTGCTCGCGCAAGCCGTCACCGTGCCCTCGCTGCCGCCTGCCGGACATGCCGGGCTCGGCACGCTGGCTGCCGTCCTGAAGCGCCCGAAGATCCGTATCGGCCTCATCGCGACGCTGCTTATCGTCGCCGGCCACTTTGCAGGCTTCACCTATATCCGCCCCTATCTGGAAGACGTTCCCCGGCTTAACGTCGAGATGGTCTCTCTCGTCCTGCTCGCCTATGGCATCGGCGGTTTCTTCGGCAATATCGCCGGAGGCATGATCACCGAACGCAGTTCGACGCTCGGGGTCGTCTTCGCCTCCAGTCTGATCGCCGTGTCCGCTGTGCTCCTCGTCACCCTCGGAGCCTCGACGGCGGCAGCAGCGGTTGCCATCACGCTCTGGGGTTTTGCCTTCGGCGCCCTGCCGGTCAGCATCCAGAGCTACATCACCCGGGCCGCACCCGACGAGGCGGAAAGCGCCGGCGCCCTGCTGCTGACGACCTTCCAGATCGCCATATCCAGCGGTGCCGTGCTCGGCGGCCTCCTGATCGACGCCCAGGGACCGCTCGGCGTCATGACCTTCCTCGGCATCGCGTCCATCCTCGGTGCATCGGTGATGGTCATGCGCGGAGGACGCCAGGTCCAGCTCAGCCAGGGCTGAGCCCGCTTCAAACCGTTATCGGCTGCGGTCAGTTGCGCAGCCGATAGCCCGTCTTGAAGATCCAGCCGAGGATCGACAGGCAGATGACCAGGAACAGGCCGATCATGCCGAGGCTGATCATCGGATTGACGTCGGCGATCTCGTAGAAACTCCAGCGGAAGCCCGAGACGAGATAGAGGACCGGATTGAAATGGCTGACCGTCTGCCAGAAGGGCGGCAGCATGTTGATCGAATAGAAGCTGCCGCCGAGGAAGGTCAAAGGCGGCACGACCAGCATCGGGATGATGTTGAGCTGCTCGAAATTTTTCGCCCAGATGCCGATGATGAAACCGAACATGCTGAAGGTGATCGCCGTCAGCACCAGGAAGAGCACCATCATGAACGGATGGGCAATCCGGATGTCGACGAAGAAGGAGGCGGTGGCGAGGATGATCACGCCGATTATCAGCCCCTTGGTCGCCGCCGCACCGACATAACCGATGATGATCTCAGTCATGGCGACGGGCGCCGACAGGATCTCGTAGATCGTGCCGGTGAATTTCGGGAAGTATATGCCGATCGAGCCGTTGCTGATGCATTGAGTGAGCAGCGTCAGCATGATCAGGCCGGGCGTGATGAACGACCCATAGGAAACGCCTTCGACCGTCTGGATGCGCGAGCCGATCGCGGTGCCGAAGACGATGAAATAGAGCGAGGTGGTGATGACCGGCGAGATGACGCTCTGCAGCAGGGTGCGCTGCAAGCGAGCCATCTCGAAGACATAGATCGACTTGATCGCTTCGAAATTCATGCGTCTTCTCCGACTTTCTGTCCCACCAGCGCCACGAAAATGTCCTCGAGCGAGCTCTGCCGCGTGGAAAGATCGCGGAAATGGATGTCTTGCGCGGCAAGCGCCGACAGCAGCGAGGCGATCGTGCCCTGCCCTTCCTCGCCCTGGTATTCGTGGACCAGTGCCGTTCCGTCTTCCGAAAGCGTCAGGTTGTAGGCGCTCAGGCTTTCAGGCAGTGCCTTCAGAGGCTCCGAGAGTTCGAGCCGGAGTTGCTTGCGGCCGAGCTTCTTCATCAGCGCCGCTTTCTCTTCGATCAGCAGCAGCTTGCCGCCGTTGATGACGCCCACCCGGTCGGCGATTTCTTCCGCCTCCTCGATATAATGGGTGGTCAAGATGATGGTGACGCCGCTTGCGCGCAGCTTCTCGACAAGCTGCCACATCTCCCGGCGCAGGTTGACGTCGACACCGGCGGTCGGCTCGTCGAGGAACAGGATTTTCGGCTCATGGGCGAGCGCCTTGGCGATCATCACCCGCCGCTTCATGCCGCCCGAAAGCTCGCGCAGCATGCTGTCCTTCTTGCTCCACAGCGACAGTTCCTTGAGGATGCTCTCGACCAGCGCCGGATTCGGCTTTTTGCCATAGACGCCGCGGGAAAAATTCACCGTGTTCCATACCGTCTCGAACATGTCGGTCGTCAGTTCCTGCGGCACCAGCCCGATCTGCGAACGCGTCTGGCGGAAGTCCCTGATGACGTCGTGGCCGCCGACCAGCACCTTGCCGGTCGAAGGATTGACGAGACCGCAGATGATCGAGATCAGCGTCGTCTTGCCGGCGCCGTTCGGGCCGAGAAGCGCGAGGATCTCGCCTTCCTCGATCTCCAGGTCGATGCCTTTCAGCGCCTGGAACCCGTTCTCGTAGGTCTTGGTGAGTTTGTCTATGGAAACGACGGAGGCCATGCGGGACGGTCTTCTCAAGGAACTGATTTGCGGGATGCGCCGCGAATATAGGCACGCAAACCTTCGAAACCATCCCTTATGGAAGAATATTGCTGACGGTTTCAGAGGATAATCGACATGAAGAACTGTGCCGAGATGACGATCAGGAAGATCCCGAAGCCGATTTCGAGCTGCCGCCTCGACATCACATGCGCCAGCCGCGCACCGATCGGCGCCATGTAGAGCGTCACCGGGATCAGCAGCGCCACGGCCAGCCAGTTGATATAACCGCTCGAAAACGGCGGCAGGCCGGGCCTCCCCCAACCGCCCCAGACGTAACCGGCGAGCCCCGGCAGCGAAATCAGCACCCCGACGCCTGAGGAGGTCGCCACTCCCTGGTGGATCGAACGGCCATAGAGGGTCATGAACGTGTTGTTGAGGATGCCGCCGCCGATGCCCATCAGGCCGGACAGGATGCCGATGCCGGTACCGACCAGGAATTTGACGGGATTGCCCGGCAGGTCGTCGCCAAGCTTCCAGCTGGCGCGATTGAAGATCATCCGGAAGGCGAGCACCAGGGCGATCACCGCGAAGATCAGCTGCAGTTCCGCGCTGGTCGCCTTGGCGGCGATGACGGTTGCAACCAGCGTGCCGAGGGGCACCGCGACGATCCAGCCCTTGAGCAGATCGGTATCGACCGCGCCGCGCTGCCGGTGCGCCATAAAGGAGCGGATCGAGGTGGGCACGATGATCGCCAGCGACGTGCCGAGCGCCAGTTGCATGCGCACGTCTTCCGGAACGCCGAGCAGCCCGAAGACATGGAAGAAGATCGGCACCAGGATCGCACCGCCGCCGATTCCGAACATGCCGGCGAGAATTCCAGCGACCGCGCCGCCGGCCAGAAGCGCCAGGATGAAGGGGAAAAGCGCTGCGATGGACAAATTCGGTCTCCGGTCCGACATCGGTCGGAAGGACATCGGGTCGGAAGAGGGAGACACATCCACTGCCGCTGTCATTTTCCCGTGACGTTCTTACAGCATTGTCCCCGCCAGGCAAGCAACGGTCCCGCCTTTTACGCCGCACGTAACCTCTCGCGCGACCGTCATGACCAGAGCGTTTCAGTCCTTTTCATTCCGCTTGCCGCATGTGTACTGTTTTCAAGTATAAGTTCTTGCTTAACCGGAAGCACGGCTCCTCCCCGCGAGCCCCACCTCCACCCTCGCCGGCTCCCTGAGCCGGCTTTCTTTTTTGAAGGGTGTTCAAGCAGGCCGGTTCAGGTGCTTGGGTGAGACCCGGCGCGCTATGGGCTGATCAGCGCGCCGGGTCCCGTTGCCGCAGTAGGGGTAAAGCCGCGGGGGGCGGACTGCGGCGTCGCCACTCTTGCGTCGCCGCCGCTTATGGTTCCAGTTTGGTTGCCGGATATGGTTTATGGAGGATTAATGTCCACAGGTTGACAGCCTCCCTGTATCCCCCGCGTATCGGGCCTGGGCAGTTCAGGCGCGGCGTTTGCCGGAAACCGCATGCCGCCACGCCGTTTCCAGCGCGTCGCGGAGATCCGGCTCTTCGAATTCCGAGAGGACAGCCGTCGTCCATCCCCGGCGGCCCCAGGCATTCTGGACCGGCGGAAAGGCGTTCGGCAGCATCTCGCATTTGATCTGCTGTTCGTCCGGCGTGAATTTGAAATTCGCGGTCAGGCCATCGGCCGCCAGCGTCACGTAGATGCGCCTGACCTTGAACGCCACCCTGTCGAAATGCGGCGCTTCGGAGGTTCCTTCCAGGGAGAGGGCCAGGTTGCGGAGCATGTCGGCATCGGCCATCGTCGAACCTCAGCTGCAGTAGCGCTTGCCGCTCCTGCGGGAGCGCAGGTCGAAGTGAAAATGGTTCCAGTGTTCCGCATTGCTGCCGGGACCCAGCACGGTGTTGAAATATTTGCAGCTGTCGTTGCGCACCGCCTTCAGGAGGCCGCCTTCGCGCATCGAGAACAGGCCCTTCTTGCGCACGTCGATCTCGTGGCCGTCCTTCAGCACGATCTGGCCGATATCGATGGCGTTGCCCTTTGCATGCTCGGACATCGGGTTGTTGCGCTGATTGCTGTTGTTCATCCGACGGCAGGAATAGCCGCCCATCGGCACGATCTTCTGGATGCCGGTGAGATAGCGGTAACGGGCGGAAGGGGCGAGTTCGTTCTTCACCCACTTGGCAAAGGCGAGCGTCGTCTGGCAGTTCAGAGTGACGGCCGGCTTGACGTCGATATTGCCGGACAGGCCGGAGAGCTTTACCGGATAAGGCACCCTGCAGCTCGGGCCTGCGTCGATGGGCGGCCGGTCGTCGAATTCGACGCCGAGGCTCTTCAGTTCCGCGCGGCAGCTCACTTCCGACCGCGGCATCACATCGCGCTGCCAGGGCATGTCGCGCTGGCTCATCGGGCCGCTGTCGTTCATCGGATTGTCGGGCCGCAGCATCGCCACCTGCTGGTTGCCGGCAGGCGCCCTGCTTGGCGGGATGACGCGCGACCCATCGCTCCACGTCATCTCGTTGTTCGTGAGGTCGCCCTGCAGGCCGGCGCCCTGGCGTTTCGGCGGCACGAGCACGCGGTCGTCGTTCATGGACTGGGGCATCTGCTGCGAGATCGGCTGGCGGCGTGGCTGCAGCGCACGCGGATTGTCGGTGCCGATGCCGTCGACGACGGGCTGGTCGCCGACACCTTCGGCGATATCGGAATCCTGCTCTTCGGCAAGTCCCGTCACGTCGCTCTCGTCGGGACCGAAACCGAGCTCGGCGTCGATGTTGACGCCCTCTTCCGGAATGGTCATCGGTCCGGCATTGCGGGTCGCGTTGCGGCCTCCGGTGGACGCCTGCTGCTGCATCGCCTCGTCGCTGTCGATCATCGGCAGGCGGCCCTGGCGGGCGCCGGATGGCTGCTGCGACATGGGTGCATTCAAGGGGGCATTCTGGGGCGCGGACTGCACCTGAGCCGGTGCCCGCAGGTAATGGCTGCCGTCATTGGCGCTAGAACCCGGATATGCCGAATTGGGGTAACCGGTGCCGGCGAGGTTTGGCGTGTTCGCGTAGTCGACACCGCTTGCCTGCGAAACCGGCGCGGGGCTCGTCGGATAGGCCTGCTGGGAAACCCGTTCGCCCGGGATATCGCGCATCGGCTGGATCGCCCCGACCCGGCCATTGTCGATCGGCGCGGGCGGAACGAGATCCCCGGCGGAACAGGCAGCCAGCATTGTCGGGATGATCAGCGAGCCGATCACCCGCCGAGAAAGGGGAGCATACGCCATACCAGTTGCCACTCTTCCGGTGCCGAAATGACACACGCATGGAGTTTAGGCAAAGTCGGTAAATGAACCTTTGAGAAATCAAGGCTCTTTCGTGACCTTTCGATGCAATTTGCGATCGTTTCAGGACGCTCGCCTTCCCGTGGCCGCCATTATGGCGACCCATTTCGCGCCATCGAAATTCCCGGCATTGACCTCGCCCACCAAAGTCGCCCGTACCGGCCGGATACCGGCGAAATGCAGGATGCCTACTTTCAGCGCCTTCAGGCTGTGGCAGCCGTAGACGATCCTGTAATACCAGGCGGGCATGCCCATGGTGATCACCACCCGCGCCGACTTGCCGCTCAGAAGGCCGCTGTCGAACGGACCCCGCGACGTATCGTAGGCAAAGCCCGGCCGCGCCACCTGTTCCAGGAACGCCTTGACCAGCGCCGGCATGGACCCGAGCCAGAGCGGATAAACGAAGACGAGATGATCCGCCCGTCTTATCTTCACCTGCGCGTCGTGGATCGGCGGGCTGAGCGGCCCCTGTTGCTGTTCCTTCTGCGAGGTCAGGAACGGCACGCCGATGCGGGCGAGTTCGATGCGCTCGACCGAATGCCCGCCGGCCTCGGCTCCCCTGGCATAGGCGTCGGCCAGCGCATGACAGAGATGCGGCTCCGAGGCGTCCGGGTGTCCTTGGATGATCACGATCCTCGTCATCATATTCTCCGTTGAAGGTGCCCCAGCGTTAGGGGCAACGGAGGTCCGCGTATTTGACCCCGGTCAATGCGGCCGGCATCAAAAGGCCGCCGGGCTTGTCGCGCCGGCGGCCTTTGTTTCTCAGCGTGATCAGTGCGGATCAGGCGGCGCGGGCGCGCGACACATGACCGGAGGTCGCCCCACGTCCGCCATCAGCAAGCCTGAAGGCCGAAAGAAGGCCCTGCAGGTGCAGGCTCTGCTCGGCAAGCGTCTGGCTCGCGGCGGTGGTTTCCTCGACCATCGCCGCGTTCTGCTGGGTCATCTGGTCCATGTGGTTGACGGAGGAATTGATCTCCTGAAGCCCGGTCGCCTGTTCGCGGGCGGCCGTCGCAATCGTGTCCACATGGGCGTTGACCCGCTCGACCAGGGTGGCGATCTCGACCAGCGCATCCCCGGTGGAGCGCACCAGCGCCACGCCGCCTTCCACCTCGCGGGCGGAATTGCTGATCAGCGTCTTGATCTCCTTGGCGGCATTGGCGGAGCGCTGCGCGAGTTCGCGCACTTCCTGCGCCACGACCGCAAAACCGCGTCCCGCCTCGCCTGCCCGCGCCGCCTCGACGCCGGCATTCAGCGCGAGCAGGTTGGTCTGGAAGGCGATTTCGTCGATCACCGAGATAATCTGGTTGATGCGGTTGGAGCTCTCCTCGATCCGGCCCATGGCGTCGATCGCATTGCGGACGATCTCGCCCGAACGGCCGGCGCTGTCCTTGGTCTCGCTGACCATGGTGCGCGCCTCGACCGCGCGTTCCGAGGCGGTGCGGACGGTTGCGGTGATCTCGTCGAGCGCTGCTGCGGTCTCTTCGAGCGCCGCTGCCTGCTGTTCGGTGCGCTTGGACAGGTGGCCCGTCGCTCCGGAAATATCCGAGGCGCTGTCGCGTACGACAAGGCTGGTCTCGGAAATCGCCGCGATCGCCTGATGCAGCGAACTGACCGCGGCATTGAAGTCGTGGCGGAGTTTCGCATAGTCCTCGCCGATATCGGAGAGCGCCACGGAAAGATCGCCCCCGGCCAGCGCCTCGAGCGCCCGGCCGAGCTCGCTGATCGCGCGTCCCTGGCGTTCGGCGGCGGCCGTCATCGTGCGCTCGTTGTCGGAGCGCTCGCTGGCGATCATGCGGGCCTGTTCGGCCTCGCGCGCCTGCAACTGGGCGCGTTCGTCGACCGAATCGCGCAGCACGGAGAGCGCCCGGGCCATTTCGCCGATCTCGTTGTTCTGTTCGGTGCACGGCACGGTGACACGAGCCTCGCCCGATGCGATCGACTGCAGAGCCTGCTTGATCTTGCCGATCGGGCCGGTCACCGTCTTGACCACGAAGGTGGCGCCGGCGATCAGCACCAGCGCGCCGATGCCGAACATCGAGGCGAAGTTGATCGCATCGCGCCGGAACATGGCGTGCAGGTCGTCGACATAGACGCCGGTGCCGACGATCCAGCCCCAGGGGGCGAAACCGGCGACGTGCGAATATTTCTCGACCGGCTGCTCGGCGCCGGGTTTCGGCCAGTAGTAATCTACGAAGCCCTTGCCGGTCGCGCTTGCCTTGACGGCGTTGACGAACTCGACGAACAGGAACTTGCCGTTCGGATCCTTGTCGTTCGACAGGTCCTTGCCGTTCAGCTCCGCCTTGATCGGATGCATGATCATCCGCGGCAGCATGTCGTTGATCCAGAAATAGCCGCTGCCTTCGCCGTAACGCATCACCGAGATGACGGCCTTGGCCTCGCTCTGGGCCTGCTCGCGGGTCATGGCACCGGAAGCCTCCAGAGCCTGGTATTTCTTGAGCACGGTCAGCGCCACATCGTTCATCTGGGCAAGGCCCGCCTTCCGTTCCCGTTCCGACGAGGCGTAGCTCTGGAACAGGCTGAAGGTCATGGCGCCGCCGAGAATGACGAGCGACAGGAGCACGAGACTATAAAGGCGCCAGGAAATGGCGAGACGTTGCATGGGACCCCCCTTATGTGCAATTCGCCTTAAATTCTAATGGTCGTTGGTTACCAGGTGGTGAAGCCCTCAAAAATCGCGGTCAACGCGCATTAGTTCAGTCTAAATTATTGATCTTGAAGAGTTTTTTATCGGAGTTCCCTTCCTCCTCGCGTCCGGTTAGTCTCGCGGCGGGAGGAGTCGCCCTGCAAACCGCTTCGAAAGAGAGATGACGATGACCGAAAAGGCCAAACCGACCGGCGAACTGACGCTCCGCACCCTGGCAATGCCGGCGGATGCCAACGCGGCCGGCGATATTTTCGGCGGCTGGGTGATGGCGCAGATGGACTTGGCGAGCGGCATCCGCGCCGCCGAACGCGCCCGCGGCCGCGTGGTCACCGCGGCGGTCAAGGAAATGGCGTTCGAACTGCCGGTCAAGATCGGCGACACGCTGAACATCTACACGGAAATCACCCGCGTCGGCCGCTCGTCGATCACCCTTATGGTGGAAGCCTGGGCGCAGCGGGCACGCCACCGGATGATCGAGAAAGTCACCGCAGGGACCTTCATCATGGTGGCCCTCGACGAGGAGGGCCGCCCGGTTCCGGTGCCGGCCGAGGAATAAAGCGAGGAACAGCGATGGACGCCGCCGCAACCGCCGCCGAAACCTTCACGCATATCCGCGTGGTCATGGGGATGGTGGTGAGCCTCAGCTTGGCGCGGCTGCTGAACGGCCTCGCCGGCATCGTCCAACATCCGCGCGCCGCCCGCATCTACCCCGTCCATCTCGGCTGGGTGGCGTTCCTGTTCCTGTTCCTGGTGCACTTCTGGTGGTGGGAATACCGGCTGCACGCCCTGCCGGTCATCGGTTTTGCGGCCTATCTCTTCCTGATCGCCTTTTGCGCGCTGTTCTTCTTCCTCTGCGCCCTGCTCTTTCCGACCTCGATGCAGGATTACGACAGCTACGAACATTATTTCCTGTCGCGGCGGAGCTGGTTCTTCGGTTTCCTGGCGGCAATGCTCGTCACCGACATCATCGATACGGCGCTGAAGGGATGGCATTATTTCCTGTCGCTCGGCTACGAATATCCTGTCCGCACCGCGGTCTATATCGTGCTCGGCATCATCGCCGCGATCACCGCCGACCGGCGCTACCACGCGGCATTCGTCATCTTCGCGCTCACCTACCAGTTCTATTGGATCTTTCGCGTCTACGACATCCTGACATAGGCACCGGGTAAAATGACATCGATACCCACTCTCGAAACCGAGCGCCTGATCCTGCGTCCCCAGAGGATGGAGGATTGGCCCGAGTTTGCCGGACTGATGTTTTCCCCACGCGCCGCCTTCATGGGAGGTCCGTTTTCAGAGGATGCAGCCTGGGGCCTGTTCTGCAGCGACATCGGTCAATGGACGCTGATGGGACACGGCGCATTGATGATCGAGGAACGCGAGACCGGCCTGTGTCTCGGACAGGTAGGCATCAATCACGGCCCACTGTTTCCCGAACACGAACTGGGCTGGTTCGTTTACCCGGGGGCCGAGGGAAAAGGCTACGCATATGAAGCCGCCGTCGCATTGCGGAACTGGGCCTTCACGACGCGCGGCCTCGAGACCCTGGTGAGCTATATCCACCCCGACAACATCCGGTTCCGCAAACTCGCCGAGCGGATGGGGTCCAGCCTGGATTCCACGGCGCCGCGCCGAGATCCGGTCGATCTGGTATTCCGGCACCCTCATCCGTGAAATGCCGGCCGTACCTCGGCCCGCCTAACCCCTCAGATAGGCCGAGGACGTATCGAAACTCAGGCCGGGAAAGACCTTGGCGGTGAGAGTGTCGGGCTCGATGCCGAACTGCCTGTAGAGCATGGCGGCGGCGACCTCGCGCACGTCGCCGGTCGGCACCAGGTCGCGGCGGTCGAGCAGCTTGTCTTCGGAGAGGCCCGGCCATTTGCCCAAAACCTTGCCGCCCGGGATCGCTCCGCCGGCGAGCACCGCAAGCCCGCCGGTTCCGTGGTCGGTGCCGTTGGTGCCGTTTTCCCGTGCCGTGCGGCCGAATTCGGTCATCGCCACTACGACGGTCTTCTTCCAGGCGTCTTCGCCGAGCGCCGCCTTCAGCGTCAGGATCGCGGTCGAGAGATCGCCGACGGCTTTCCTGAACTGCCCCTGCTGGCCCACATGGGTGTCCCAGCCGTTGATCGAGAAGCTGGCGATCCGGTAGTCCTCGCGCAGCATGCCGCCGGCAAGGCGCGCCATGTCGGCAATACCCGCGCCACGCTTGCTGTCGGCGTAAAGGGAGTCCGCCGATATATCGGTCTTCTTCGCCTCCTCCATAGCTTTCGCAAAAGCCGGATCACCGGCATAGAGGCGGTCGAGAAAGGCGATCTCGTCTTCGGCAAGCGCGAAGTTACTCTGGGACGACCAGGAATCCGCCTCGTTCGGACCGCTGAGGATCAGTTCCATCGAGGTATTGATGTCGATCGCCTTGCGGGCGTTCGAGCGCGGGATGACCGCGAGCGTGCGGTTCAGCCAGCCGGTGCGCTCGCCCTTGCCGTTGCCGCCGGTCTCCAGCATATCCTGGCCATCGAAATGGCTGCGCTGGTCCCGGTAGGGCGTCGAGACCGCGTGCACGAAGGAGAGTTCGCCCGCCTGCCACAACGGCATCAGCGCGGAGGCCGCCGGATTGAGCCCGAAGAAACCGTCGAGATCGATGAGGCCGGTATCGGGCCTCAAGCCCAGCTTCGGCCTCAGCGCCGCATAGGCAGGATCGCCGTATGGCTGGACGAAATCGAGCCCGTCCATGGCGCCGCGCAGGATGATCGTCACGAACCGGTTGTCGCCGGGCATCGCAGCAAAACTGACAGGCGTCAGGATGGAGGCCCCCGCCGCGCAGCATGCACCGGCCAGGAAACCGCGACGGGACAACGGAAAGCCGTGTTGAAAGCTCATTTCCTATCTCCTGTTGAATTCAGGGGACGCCAGCACCATCGTGATGCCGTGAACCTTGTTGGGCGCCTGCGCGATGATTCTGCTGGTCTCGGGATGGGCGGCATCGGCAAGTGCCGCCTGAAGGAAGACGGAAGGCTCCATCTTCTGCCCGAAGAGACGCGCGACCATTCGCGACCATGAAATCCGCTCGCTCAGCTGGCTCGGGGTCAGCCATACGCCGGCTTCGTCCGCAAAACCTGCGGGGCTCGGCGGCTGCCAGATCGGCTGGCCCATCCGCTGCAGGGCGCCGAGCGTCAGGGCATTGGCGCGCCCCGCCTTCTTCTTGGTGTCTTCCCTCGCCGCCATGCCGGTCAGGTCCATGGCCTTCTGGACCGGGCTCTCGTCTTCGTCGCCGTCGTCCATGTCGCGCAGCAGATTGCCGAAATTCCTCTCCGGCAGATCGAGCGCGCGGAAACCGGAAACCACAAATTCGAACGGCTGCTTGATCTTCCGGCCGGGATCCGACCAGGCACGCGGATGGGCGAGCATGGCGCGATAAACCTCAGTCAGATTGCCCCGGCTCTTCGTCCAGGCGGCGACCATCGCCGCGACCATTTCCGGGGGTGCATCGTCGGCTACGAAATGCCGGACGAGCTTGCCGCAGATATGCTGCGCGGTCTTCGGGTTGGCAGCCAGGTCTTCGAGCATCAGCACGTGGTCCTGGCCATCGCCCTCGTCGTCCCGATAGGTCCGGCCGAGCAGGTTGACAGGTCCCGCCTCGGCGAACCGCGGCTGATAGACGACCTGCATGGCGCGATTGTCGACGGAAAGTCCCGTCAGGATCAGCGCTGAGGCACGCACGTCCTCCTGGGTATAGCCGCTGCCGGCGCCCAGGGTGTGGAGTTCGAGCAGCTCGCGGCCGAGGTTTTCATTGAGCCCGCGGCCGTTCTTGCGGGCGGCAACGGAGTCAGGCCCGACGCTCTGGTCCTGGTCGAGATAGATCAGCATGGCCGGATGCAGGATGGCGGCGGACAGCAGCTTGGTGAAGGAACCGCCGAGATTGGGGCGGATCGCCTGCGCTTCATAGAGCGGCACGATCATCCGCATCGGCAGCGACTTCATCACGCTGGTCGAGAAATGGTCGACCCAGAAACTTGCAAGGCGCTCATAGAAGCCGAGCGGCGAATGGATCGCCTGGGCAAGCCGCGCCATCGCATCCTGCCTGTAGATGCGCCGCGCCTCGCTCTGGGTTGCCTTGCGGACGTCTTCGTTCGGATTGCCGGCCTTGCGGGCTTTCGCCTCGGCGGCAAGGAGCGAAACGACACGGGTTGCCGTGTCTAGCCGGCCGGCTATACCCTCGCGCGGAAAACGGGGCTTTTCGGAAGCCCCTTCCTCGATCTGCCCCAGCAGCGCCTCGACATCACGGGGCGGTTCTTCGCCGGGACGAAAACCATAACCGTATCGGATGGCGGCCAGGGTCGGGGTGGGAAGAGCCATTGAATCACTCCTCGTTGGACCCCCTCAGAGTCCCGAAAAAATGTGGTGGAAACCAACAGGAATTGCGGCCATTTCGTGACATGGACAATTTGTAATTCGTGACCGCCCCGGAAGTTCCAGCGACGCGCGAAAAATCCGATTTATTGCAGGATCTGACCCGGCCTCAGAACAACTCGCAGGCATTCGCTCAATATTGAGGCGCAGACGGCGGACGATTACCTATTCATTTAGGATAAACAGCTCGGCTTGAGAGAGATCTCCCGAAAGCAAGACTTTCTTATCGCCGCCGTTCGATAGTGTCGGCGTTGATCATGAACTCCAGCCCAAGCAGATCGATGGAAGCCGAACTCAGAACAGGTCAAATCGACCCGGCCCTCGCACTGGACGTGAAGCGAGCACAGGCTTCGACCATGCTCGAGCGCCTGACCTCGACGCTCGCCACCAATGCCGCGATATCCGCTTCGGCGCTTTTCGTCACCACGATTGACCGTGGCCTGACCCTTTCGGCCGGCCTCTGGTTCGCGGCGGTGATCGCAAGCCTGCTCCTGCGCGTCGCCCTGGCCTCGATCCTGACGCGTTGGGAAACCGTGGAACACGCTCCGCAGCAGGCGCTGGATGTGCTGACCTTCGGAGCGCTCGTCAGCGGCCTCGCCTGGGCGGCTCTTCCGCTGACAGTGCCCAATTTCCATGCGCTCGGCGGAGATAGCGGCCTCTATCTGATCATGTGCGGCATGGCGACCGGGGCGGTCCTGATGGGTGTCGGACACAACCCGGTCTCCCTCGCCTTCGCCATACCGCCCAACATCTCGGTGATGGCTTCGCTTGCCGTCAGCGGCGGCGCCGGCGGTTGGCTCCTCACCATCGATGTCGTGGCGCTGACGATGGTACTGATCCGCAGCAGCCGCACCAGCGAGGCGACCTTCGTCGGCAACGTGCTCGGCAAACTGAAGGCGACGGCGCTTGCCGATTCCCTCTCCAGTGCCAATTCGAACATCCTGCGCGCCAACTACCGGCTGGAAGTGCTGGCCAATTGCGATCCGCTGACCGGGCTTGCCAACCGTGCCGCCTTCAATGCCGCCCTCGATACGGGGATTTCCGCTGCCCGCGCCGCGGAGGAGCAACTGGCCCTCCTCATCCTCGATCTCGACCGTTTCAAGACGGTCAACGATACGCTCGGCCACAGCGCCGGCGACGCCCTGCTCGTCGAGGTCAGCGACCGATTGCGCTCGGCGGTCGACGGCAGGGGCACCATCGCCCGGCTCGGCGGCGACGAGTTCGCGATCATTCTCGGCGGCGCCGACGCGGGAAAACTCGCGCGCGAGCTGGCGGCAGGCATCCTCGACCGCAGCCGGCAGCCGGTGATGCTCGAGGGCCAGCCGACAGTGGTCGGCACCTCGATTGGGGTTGCGTTTTTTCCGCTGCATGCGGATACCGCCGAAGACCTGTTCATCAGCGCCGACATGGCGCTCTACCGGGCCAAGGACGGCGGCCGGCGCCAGTGGCGGGAATTCGAGCCCGCCTTCCGCTCCCAGGCCGACCGCCAGAACCAGATCGAACACGAACTCGCCGACGCGCTGGATGCCGGCGACGTCGAAGCCTGGTTCCAGCCGCAGGTCGATCTCGCCTCCCAGGAGATCACCGGTTTCGAGGCGCTGGTGCGCTGGCACCATCCCTATCTCGGACCGATCGCGCCGCCGGAAATTGTCGCCGCGGCCCAGGCGGCCAACCTTGCCGACCGGCTGACCGCGACCATCGCCGAAGCCGCTTGCGGCCTGCTGACCCGCCTGCCCGCGCTTGGCCTGCCGCGGGCAACCGTCGCGATCAACGTCTCGCCGCGCGAGTTCGACCTCTATTCGGTCACCGACGTGCTCGACCGCATCACCACCGCCCACCGCATCGATCCGGCGCTGTTCGAGATCGAGATCACCGAGGAGGCGATCCTCGACACGCTGGTTGCCGGCGAGCAGCTGAAGCGCATCGAGCGATCCGGCTACAAGCTCGCCGTCGACGATTTCGGCGCCGGCCATTCCTCGCTCGCCTATCTGGTGGCGCTCAAGGTCGACCGGCTGAAGCTCGATCGTCGCTTCATCACCAACGTCCATCTCAGCCGCCAGAACCAGGAGATCGTCGGCGCCATGGCCGGCCTCGGGCGGGCATTGTCGATGGAAGTGGTGGTCGAAGGCGTCGAGAGCGAGGAAGAGGCAAACGCCCTCAAAGCGCTCGGCTGCCAGTTCGCCCAGGGCTATTTCTTCGGCCGCCCGATGCCGGCCGAACGCATCCCCGGCTGGATCGAATGCCGCCGCGCCGTCACCCAGCGCCAGGTGGCGTAACCGCCTGCGCCCCCAAAATCCGTTTCCCTTTTGTACTCGTTTTGTGACCTGCCCCTCTTCACTTTCGCGACGAGTCTCTCCATATTCGCGGCATGGCCAGATCACCGAAAAAATCGCCCGCCTCGAACCCGAAAAATCACAACGGTTTCGAGGAGGCCCCGCAATCGTCGTTCGAAGGCGCGCCTCTGCAAGGCAGCGTATCCGACTGGGTGAAGCAGCTCGAGGCGGAGGCGGAAGCGTCCGGCGTCGAGACGCAGCGCGAGATCGCCTCCAAGGCCGGCAAGCACCGCAAGAGAATAGAGATCGCGGCGCGTGAGGAAGCCATCAAGGCCGCCAAGTCGGCCCCGACCACCGCCAAGAACACCACCGCCTCGAAGACCGCCCGCGGCGTGTCGATCGGCGCCTCGTCGGATCCGAAGACGCGCGCCCGCGCCGGGCTCAACCCGGTCGCCGGCATGGATACGTCGCTGGAGGACGCCGAGAACCTCGCCTCCGGCGCGGTCACCGCCACGGTCGAAGCGCTGTCGGCGCTGATCGAGAGCGGCAACCCGCTGTTCAAGGACGGCAAGCTGTGGACGCCGCACCGCCCCGCCCGGCCGGAAAAGTCCGAGGGCGGCGTCACCATCCGGATGTCGTCGGACTACGAGCCCGCCGGCGACCAGCCGACCGCCATCCGCGACCTGGTGGCGGGCATCAACGACAACGAGCGCTCCCAGGTCCTGCTCGGCGTCACCGGCTCCGGCAAGACGTTCACCATGGCCAAGGTGATCGAGGCGACCCAGCGCCCGGCGGTGATCCTCGCGCCCAACAAGACGCTGGCGGCGCAGCTCTATTCCGAGTTCAAGAACTTCTTCCCGGACAATGCGGTCGAATATTTCGTCTCCTATTACGACTATTACCAGCCGGAAGCCTATGTGCCGCGCTCCGACACGTTCATCGAGAAGGAATCCTCGATCAACGAACAGATCGACCGGATGCGCCACTCCGCCACCCGTTCGCTCTTGGAGCGCGACGACTGCATCATCGTCGCCTCGGTCTCCTGCATCTACGGTATCGGCTCGGTCGAGACCTATACGGCGATGACCTTCCAGATGTCAGTCGGCGACCGATTGGATCAACGTCAATTGTTGGCCGACCTCGTCGCCCAGCAATACAAGCGCCAGGACATCAATTTCGTGCGCGGATCGTTTCGCGTGCGCGGCGACACGATCGAAATCTTCCCGGCCCACCTGGAGGATGCCGCCTGGCGCATCTCGATGTTCGGCGACGAGATCGACGCGATCACCGAGTTCGACCCGCTGACCGGCCATAAGGTGGGCGACCTGAAATCGGTAAAGATCTACGCCAATTCGCACTATGTCACCCCGCGCCCGACGCTGAACGGCGCCATCAAGGCGATCAAGGACGAGCTGAAGCTGCGCCTCGCCGAGCTCGAAAAGGGCGGCCGCCTGCTCGAGGCGCAGCGGCTGGAACAGCGCACCCGCTACGATATCGAGATGCTGGAAGCGACCGGCTCCTGCGCCGGCATCGAGAACTATTCGCGTTACCTCACCGGCCGCAATCCCGGCGAGCCGCCGCCGACCCTGTTCGAATACATCCCCGACAACGCCCTGCTGTTCATCGACGAAAGCCATGTCTCGGTCAGCCAGATCGGCGGCATGTACCGGGGCGACTTCCGCCGCAAGGCGACGCTCGCCGAATACGGTTTCCGCCTGCCGTCCTGCATGGACAACCGGCCGCTGCGCTTCGAGGAATGGGATGCGATGCGCCCGCTCACCGTCGCCGTCTCGGCCACGCCCGGCAACTGGGAAATGGAACAGTCCGGCGGCGTGTTCGCCGAACAGGTCATCCGCCCCACGGGCCTGATCGACCCGCCGGTGGAAGTCCGTTCCGCCCGCTCCCAGGTCGACGACGTGCTCGGCGAAATCCGCGAGACCGCCGCCAAGGGGTACCGGACGCTGTGTACGGTACTCACCAAGCGCATGGCCGAAGATTTGACCGAATACCTGCATGAACAGGGTGTTCGCGTGCGCTACATGCATTCGGACATCGACACGCTGGAGCGCATCGAGATCATCCGCGATCTTCGCCTGGGTGCTTTCGACGTGCTGGTCGGCATCAACCTGCTGCGCGAGGGCCTCGACATTCCCGAATGCGGTTTCGTCGCCATTCTCGACGCCGACAAGGAAGGATTCTTGCGCTCGGAGACGTCGCTCATCCAGACCATCGGGCGAGCCGCGCGTAACGTCGACGGCAAGGTCATCCTCTATGCCGACAAGATCACCGGCTCGATGCAGCGCGCCATGGACGAAACCGCCCGCCGCCGCGAAAAGCAGATGGAATTCAACACCGCCAACGGCATCACGCCGGAATCGGTGAAGGCCAGGATCTCCGACATCCTCGACTCGGTCTACGAACGCGACCACGTCCGCGCCGACATTTCCGGCGTCTCCGGCAAGGGTTTTGCCGATGGCGGCCACCTGGTCGGCAACAACCTGCAGGCCCATCTCAACGCGCTCGAAAAATCGATGCGCGACGCCGCCGCCGACCTCGACTTCGAAAAGGCCGCCCGCCTGCGCGACGAAATCAAACGCCTCAAGGCCGCCGAACTCGCCGTCATGGACGACCCGATCGCGAGAGACGAAGCCCGCGCCGTCGAAGGCGGCAGCGGCAAGGGCGGAAACGGCAAGGGTGGAAACGGCAAAGGTGGCGCAAGAGCCAACCGCGGGCCGATCTCCCCCCTTGAGGCGGGGTCCGAAGGACGGGTCGAGACCCGTGGCTCGACCCAAACCGACAGGACAGAGGGGGGTGCTTCCACACCCTCGACCTCCCTCTTCGCCAAACCCAAGCTCGACGACATGGGCCGCGACATCGCCGAACCCGCCAAGCCATCGCTGTTCCGCAAGAACGACCTCGACGAAATGACCGTCGGCCGCACCGAAAAACCGGTCACCGGCAAGCTTCCGCCGAAACCGTCATCCTCAACCTCTCCACCGTCATCGGCAACCTCAACGCCGTCATCCTCGGGCTTGACCCGAGGACCCACCGACGACCCCCGCCCCCTCGTGCGCGGCAAGGTCGGTGCGGGAAGTTATGAGGATGCGGGCGAGCAAAAGCGGAAGAGCCGGACGAAGGGGAAAACGGGGCGGCCGGGGCGGTGAGAGGCTGGCTTCAGTTTCTCCCGTAGAGCGCACTAAAAGAGGAGACGATTCTAACATTTCCAAGTTAGAAACTCTTCAATTGTTGCTCTCACCAAGATCGTTCAGCAAGGGTTCCATTTCACTTGGGGTGAGTGGCCATTTACCAACTGCCCCTCGGACAGATTTGCGGACCGCTAGGTACACAAGAAGTACAGAAGGCTGGGAAAATATTGGATTTCGTTGCACCACATGATCCCTGATACGCTCCGCGATGTATTTATTTTCTGCCATAAGTAAACGCACCTGATCAACGCCATCTCTGGCCGCCAGCTCATCGTACGCCTCAAGAAGCATACCTTCCAATACCGTAGGCTTTGGGTCGATACCTACGGCTTCGCGGTAAATATTCGCGAGGTCGGCCGTCATCTTACGAACTGAGGACAGGGCACTGCTGACATCGTCCGCAACCTTCTCAAAATAGTCGTTGGTAGCTTCGAGTAGCGCCATCGCTTTTGCGGCGTTTCGCTGCATAACTGGCGTTGCCTGGATCTGCGGCTTATAAATTGTGTCATGGGTCAACTCGCTGTAAGCGTGCTGAAGAAGGGTTTTGATCTGAACTTCGCAAGGCGTCCCTGCAGGTATCTGAACACCCTCAAATTCCGCTTCCGTGTCAGGCTTGACCACAAAGTGAACCGCAGAATAATCGAACACAGAAGGGTTCTTCTTTTGTTCCTCTTCATAATCGCGATCCTTAGAGAATGTCCAGCCTTCAATTGAAGTCAGCGCTGTTTCGACTTGCCTTATATCGCTTCCCAGCAGGACGACGAAGCGTGTGCCTACCTTGTCGGTGATGTCGTCATATGGATTCGTATATGCTTTATTGCGAAAGAATGCCTTTTCGATGAGTTTCTGATCATCTTTTAACCTTGGCGCCACAAGCGTTCGCAGAAAGTGCTGGGGTATTTGCGGGGCAATCAATGGAGCAAGTCGCATCTGCACTTGCTCGGAAATGAGCTTGCCCCATGCGAGATACGCCGTCTTCTCGGCGTACCATCGGTCAAGAAGCTGCTCTTCTTTGCTCATTCTTGCGCCTCGATCTGGCCTCGGATTGTGATTTGGGTCCAAGCGGCCCCGTCTTCACCTTTAATTGCAGAGACCACAACTAAATCTCTTACGGCGTCGGGCGGACCGGAGAGAGTTATGGCTCGAGGGAACCTAAACTTCCTGAGGCGCAGGACACCCGCAATTTCAGAGAGGTCCTTTGCTATCGCGCCTTGGGGAAATTTTTCCCGACGCATATGCTCAAGATACTCATCCGACATAACGTCATCCATGAATGATTCTGCGAACCGTGCTGTCTGTATAGTATTACCGCGATCAAGTTTCAGATAGGTATAGAGGCCATTGTAAAGGTCAACTTTCTGCTCTTCGGCTATATTGGCTCCCTTTATAAAGGCTCTGGTCTGTTCAAAGAACTTCTTCACCTGTTGAGCTGAGTTGTCCGGGATATCCAAGCCGAGGAATGTGCTGTGAAAATAAGTGGCCGCGTTGTCGCGCTGGGATGCAGTCATCGCACTGTCATATACTGTCACGGTCCATCCGTCGGGTAGCTTGGGACGCGCATCGAAACCATCGCTGACAAACAGACCAATCTTGTAGAGCTTTGTCTTTGGACTAAGAAACAGATCGGAAACAAAGCGCGCTTGAAGGTCTGCTGTCTTGATAAAACCCTCATGAAGTTCAGCCTTCATGACACCAAAGAACGGAGTTGCCGGATTACCTAGCGTACCATCGAATATTACCATCAGGCCGCCGGGAATTTGGCGTGACCCCTGAGCCGTTGCTAATGCATCCGCAAAAACCGCAGAGTGTTTAACGAACTCCGGATTTTGTGTGGTAATTAAATGAGCACCATGGGCTATCACGCTGCCTTCGCCATGCTCTCGGATAATCATTTCCATGCACTGTGCCGTGCTCTTGAAGGCGGCAACTACTCTGCTGCGGAAGGCAGCAAGTGCATCAAGTTCTAGCTTCAGAAGACCGGCACCATACGTCGGTCGAACCACCACGCCCTCATCAGAGCGCCGATAAACTTCATGCAAACAGATGCGGTTGATAGTCACATTCTCAATCGGCATCGCCCCTACCCCTTTAGCGCCAAACGAATCCCTGATGAGCAATAGTTTCAGTTTCGCCTTGGTTTGCAAGCGGAAGTTGAGGCGATTAATGACATCCCCATAGCCCCCACTCCCACTATCCTTCCACCCCTCCATCCCCTAAACATCTCCTCACATCCAAACGGGGAACGACTCATCCATGCGCATGCCGGCCATCGTCTTCGGACTGCTGTTTTCCCTGCTGGCTGCGGCCGGCGCCGAGGCGCGGGTCTACAAGTCGCCGCAGGCGCTAATCAAATCGCTTTATGCCGACACGATCGACCCAGCCGAGGACGATGCGCCCTCGCCCTATTCCGCCTATTTTTCCGAAGCGCTCAACGAGAGCCTGACGGCGAATGGCGAGGCGGTGGATTTCGATCCGATCCTTGCCGGGCAGGATGGCGTCGCCAGCAATATCCAGCTTTCCCCGCCGATCGTCTTCGGCGACACGGCCGAGCTGGAAGTGTCCTTCCGCAACGGCAAGCGCTCGGCGACGCTCTTCTATACGCTGGTGCGCGAAAACGGCGGCTGGAAGGTGAACGACATCGCCGACCAGTCCGGCGACGAACCCTGGAGCCTTCGCGACCTGCTGGGGCAGTAGGGGCGCGGTTTTTACGCCGCGGCGGGGGCAGCCACACGTCCCCTCATTCCCGTCCTTGTGACAGGAATCCAGCAGCGCCGCGCCGGTGGTGCAGGGGCCGCGTATGCCGCACCGTATCCCGGCCCTTCGCTTTAGCTCAGGGCGTTCGAGGCTCAAAACGCTCCACTGGAGCGTTTTGCCGGCCGCAGGCCGTCGCCTCTCACCCCACAAATGCCCGTTCGATGACGAACTCGCCGGGCTTGTTGTTGGAGCCTTCGACCAGACCGGCCTTTTCGAGCAGGTCCTTGGTGTCCTTCAGCATCGCGGTCGAGCCGCAGATCATGCCGCGGTCGACGGCTGGGTCGAGCGCCGGGACGCCGAGATCGGTAAACAGCTTGCCGGACTCGATCAGGTCGGTGATGCGGCCGCGATATTGGAAATCCTCGCGGGTCACGGTCGGGTAGTGCTTGAGCTTGTCCCCGACGATCTCGTGCAGGAATTCGTGGTTGTTGATCTCGTGCACCAGGTCGAAACCGTATTTCAGCTCGGCGATGTCGCGGCAGGTATGGGTGAGGATGACCTCGTCGAATTTTTCGTAGGTTTCGGGGTCGCGGATGAGGCTCGCGAAGGGGGCGATGCCGGTGCCGGTCGAGAACATGTAGAGCCGCTTGCCGGGCGTCAGCGCATCGAGCACCAGCGTGCCGGTCGGCTTCTTGCGCATCAGCACCGTGTCGCCCGGCTTGATCGCCTGCAGGTGCGAGGTCAGCGGACCGTCCGGCACCTTGATCGAGAAAAATTCCAGCTCCTCGTCCCAGGCCGGGCTGGCGATCGAATAGGCGCGGTAGACCGGCTTGTCGCCGACCATCAGGCCGATCATCGCGAACTCGCCCGAACGGAAGCGGAAACCGGCCGGTCGGGTCATGCGGAAGCGGAACAGGCGGTCGGTGTAATGTTCGACGGCGAGCACCGTCTCGGCATAAACGCCATCCGGGATCTTTGCCTGAACCTGGGCCACTGCGAATTCTTCCGTCTTTGCTGGAGCGTTCATGCCTATCGGTCTCTTCGTCTCGTCGTTCTTCGCAAAAGCGAAATATACCATCTGGTCCCGCATTTGAAGGCATCCGCGTGCCTTTGTCGCGGGCCTTTCAGAAAATGTGTGCGGGAAATTCACCTTCCGGCCGGTCGTTCCCCGGCCTCAGGCCGTCACGGTGCGACGCCGCCAGCTGTAGCCCTCGCCCTTTTCGGCGTGACGGGCCGTCGGCTGGTAGTGCTCGGCGATGCCCGGCAGCCGGCCCTCCTCGAGCCGCTTCAGCGCCGTGGCATTCTTCACCGAAAAGCTGTCGATGCCACAGCGCAGCATCAGAGGCACCTGGTCGATCAGCACGTCGCCGACCGCGCGCAGCTCGTTCTTGTAGGCCAGCCGGTCGCGCAGCAGCGAGGCATGCGAAAAGGCGCGGCCGTCGTTGAAGGCCGGAAAATCCACCGCGACGATCTCGATGCGGTAGAGATAGGGTTCGAGCTTGCGCACGTCGTCCGCCGGGCGGATCAGCACGCCGAGGCCGACATCGTTGCTCTCCTCGGCCCGCGCGATCATCTCGTCGAGCGGCAGCAGCACCTTCTGGTCCTCGGTCGCCTTCACCTCCTCGGTCTCGATCACCCAGGGGTCGTTTTCGACGAAGCCGGTTTCTCTCCAGATTCTTGGCACTTGGGTCATCATGCCGCCTCCGCCTTGGTATCGCCATAGAGCGCTTCCTTGAAAGGCTGCGGCCCGACACGGCGATAGGCTTCGAGGAAGGTCTCCTCCTTTGCGAGGCGAAGGCCGAGATAGGTATCGACGATGGTTTCCACCGCATCGGTCACCTTGTTCGGCTCGAAGCCGCGGCCGATGATCTCGCCGATCGAGGTGTTCTCGTCGCCGGAACCGCCAAGCGTGATCTGGTAGAGCTCGGCGCCCTTCTTCTCGACGCCCAGGAGGCCGATATGCCCGACATGGTGATGGCCGCAGGCATTGATGCAGCCGGAAATTTTTATCTTGAGCTCGCCGATCTCGGCCTGGCGCTCCGGAGAACCGAAGCGGGTGGAGATTTCCTGCGACAGCGGGATCGAACGGGCGTTCGCCAGCGCGCAATAGTCCAAGCCAGGACAGGCGATGATGTCGGTGATCAGCCCGGCATTGGCGGTCGCGAGATTATGGGCGACCAGCGCGCGGTAGAGCGGCTCGAGATCGGCCAACGCCACATGCGGCAGGATGACGTTCTGCTCGTGGCTGATGCGGATCTCGTCGAAGGCGAACTCTTCCGCCAGATCGGCGATGGCATCCATCTGCACGTCGGAAGCGTCGCCCGGAATGCCGCCGATGGGTTTAAGCGATATCGTCACCATGCCGTAGTCGGGATGTTTGTGCGGCTTGACGTTCTGGTCGACCCAGCGGGCGAAATTCTCGTCGGTCTTTTTCCAGCCGGCAAGCTGCGGCCAGCCTTCGGCGCGGTCGACCAGGGCCGGCGGCGCGAAATAGGCGGCGATCGCCTGGATGTCCTTCTCCGGCAGCTTCAGCTCGGTGCCCTGCAGATGGGAGAACTCCTCCTCCACCTGGCGGGCCAGTTCCTCGGCACCGGTCTCGTGGACGAGGATCTTGATGCGCGCCTTGTACTTGTTGTCGCGGCGGCCGTGCAGATTGTACACGCGCATGATCGCGGTCGTGTAGGAGAGGAGGTCCTCCTCGGGGAGGAAATCCTTGATCTTCTTGGCGATCATCGGGGTACGGCCCTGCCCGCCGCCGACATAGACGGCAAAACCGATCTGGCCATCCTCGTTCTTTTTCAGGTGCAGGCCGATGTCGTGCACCTGGATCGCGGCGCGGTCGCGCTCGGCGCCGGTGACGCCGATCTTGAACTTGCGCGGCAGATACGAGAATTCCGGGTGGACCGACGACCACTGGCGCAGGATCTCGGCGTAAGGCCTGGGATCGGCGACTTCGTCGGCGGCAGCACCGGCGAAATGGTCGGCGGTGACGTTGCGAATGCAGTTGCCCGAGGTCTGCAGCGCATGCATCTCGACGCTTGCCAACTCAGCCAGGATATCCGGCGTGTCGGAGAGTTTCGGCCAGTTGTACTGGATGTTCTGGCGTGTGGTGAAATGCCCGTAGCCGCGGTCGTATTTGCGGGCGATATGGGCGAGCATCCGCATCTGCCTGGCATTCAGCGTCCCGTAGGGGATCGCGACGCGTAGCATGTAGGCGTGAAGCTGGAGGTAGACCCCGTTCATCAGGCGCAGGGGCTTGAACGCGTCCTCGGCCAGTTCACCGGCGAGGCGGCGGCCGACCTGATCGCGGAACTGCTCCACGCGGCTCGAAACAAAAGCGTGGTCGAATTCGTCGTAACGGTACATGACTTCCTCAAACTGCGATGAAGGCCGGATCGGCAGGGCGATATCCGGCAGCATATTCCATGGTCGGGCCCTGGGCACGAATACGTTCGCGAAGACGCAGCGGCCAGAGCTTGCCGTCCTGCTCCTGCACGTCGATGACAGCGACGTCAACAACCAGGTTCTGCGCAAAATCGCGCTTGCCGATCGCTTCCAACGAAGCCACGGCCTCGGGATGGCGGGCGACGATCGCGTCCTGCAGGTTTTCCACCCACTGGCCGTTCGCATCGAGCCAGACGGCGATGCCGTCGGAAAGGCGGTTGGCGGTCAAAACCTTGTCGGTCATCTTGTCTGTTCCATTTTCTCGCGAACCGGCATCTTACCATGGGAAAGCGGTTCGGACTTTTCGAAATTCGCACCGGCGACGGCTTCGCCGATGATCACCATGACCGGGCCGGAGAGATCCTCGCGCGCTTCCAGGTCCGGCAGCTCGCGAAGAACGCCGTGGAAGAGCCGGCGGTCGGCGCGGCTGGCATTTTCGATCACGGCGACGGTGGTTTCCGGGGCAAGGCCGGCGCCCATCAGGCGTTCGGCGACGGAGGCGGCAACCGTTCGGCCCATATAGACGGAAATCGTCGCGCCGGAAATCGCAAGACTTGCCCAGTCGGGCAGAACGTCGCCGGTCAGGTCGTGGCCGGTGGTGAAGATCAGCGACGAGGCGACGCCGCGCAGCGTCAGCGGCAGTTCGAAATCGGCGGCTGCCGCAAAGGCGGACGTGATGCCCGGTACGATCTCGTAAGTGACCCCGGCGTCGCGCAGTGCCGCCATTTCCTCGCCAGCGCGGCCATAGATCAGGGGATCGCCGGACTTGAGACGCACGACGCGCTTGCCTTCGCGGCCGAGCCTGACCAGCAGCCTGTTGATCTCGTCTTGGGATTTCGAATGGCAGTTCTTGCGCTTGCCGACCGACAGGCGCTCGGCATCACGGCGGCCCATGTCGACGATCGCCTGCGGCACCAGCGCGTCAAAGACGATCGCGTCGGCCTCCATCAGCACGCGCTGGGCACGCAGTGTTAAAAGGTCCTCGGCACCCGGGCCGGCCCCGACCAGCCAGACATGGCCCGCGGCGCGACCGGTGGTCGACAGCAGCGCATTGGCCGAGCGGCGGGCGGTGGCGATATCGTTGGCATCGACGGCGCTCGCGACGTCGCCCGAGAAAAACCGGCGCCAGAAGATCCGGCGTGATACGCCGCGCGGCACCAGCCGTTCGGCGGCATCGCGATATTCGGCGGCGAGACGGGCGAGAACGCCTAGTGACGGCGACAGCATCTGGTCGATGCGGGCGCGGATCATCTGGGCGAGCACCGGGCCGGCACCTTCCGTGCCGATGGCGATGGCGACCGGTGCGCGGTTGACGAGGGCCGGCGTGTAGAAATCGCAGAAATCCGGCTGATCGACCGCATTGGCGGGCACCTTTTCGGCGCGGGCGGCAGTGACGATCGCACGATCCAGGGCGGCGTCGCCGGTTGCGGCGAACACCAGCACCGCGCCCTTGACCTGATCTGCGAGCTGATCCGGCGAAAAATCCGAATGAACGGTGTCAATGCCCTGAGCGGCCAGCCAGCCGGAATAGTCCGCATCAGGTGCGGAGACGTAAGCAACGATCTCCGCATCGGTGTTGCGCAGCAGCCGGGCCTTGGCATAGGCTTCGTCGCCATTGCCGAACACGACAACGCTCCGTCCGCAGACGCGGAAGAAAGCCGGAAAGACCGACAGGCGTTGTTGGCTTGGAGACATGCGGGTATCCTGAATCATATGACAGCAATATCCACAATAAGACGGCGGAATTGAAGGAATGGATATGCGAAGTGGATTGTGAGCCGGTATTTCTGTTTTACGATCAACCGGTTCTTGAGCAAAAGCCACCGCAGACGATATTTCTCCAGTATTTCTGTAGACTATAGTGTTTCTTGCCCCGATCCTCTCGTTCCGCGCCATAAACTGCCTAGACACCTTGCGATAAAGAGTTCCCATGACAATCGCCGCCCGCCTTCTCGACGTCATCGAAAACGACATCCTGCCCCTGACGGAAAAGGGCGTCGCCACCGGCAACAAGGTTTTCGGCGCGGCGATCCTCAAGAAATCGGACCTGTCTCTGGTGATAGCAGAGACCAATAACGAGCTCGAAAATCCGCTCTGGCATGGCGAAGTGCACACGCTGAAGCGTTTCTATGAAACTACACGAGATCTTCCCACCAAGGACCTGATTTTCCTCTCGACTCACGAACCATGCACGATGTGCATGTCGGCAGTCACCTGGGCCGGTTTCGACAATTTCTATTATTTTTTCAGCCACGAGGATTCGCGCGACGCCTTCGCCATCCCGCATGACCTGAAGATCCTCAAGGAGGTTTTCGGCCTGGAGCCCGGCGGTTACCGGCACAACAACGCCTTCTGGCATTCCTACGCAATTGCCGACCTGGTCGAGAGCGAAGGCGAGCCGCTCCGTGCCGGCCTCAAGACCCAGACCAGCCGGATCAAAGCCCGATATGACGGGCTTTCCGGCATCTACCAGTCCGGCAAGGACAAAAACACCATTCCGCTCGCCTGACATCCGGCATTGAAGGACAAGATGATGGAAGCATCGAAGGATATTTCGCGGCTGATCGAGATCATGGCGGCGCTCAGGACGCCCGTCACCGGCTGCCCCTGGGACCTCGAACAGAATTTTTCGACCATCAAGCCCTATACGATCGAGGAGGCCTATGAGGTCGCCGATGCGATCGAGCGCAACGACATGGACGATCTCTGCGAGGAGCTGGGCGACTTGCTGCTGCAGGTGGTCTTCCACGCCCGCATGGCCGAGGAAGCCGGAGAATTTTCCTTCGGCGATGTCGTTGAGGCGATCACAAAAAAGATGATCCGCCGGCATCCGCATGTCTTCGCCGTCTCCGATGCGGCGACGCCGGACGCGGTGAAGCTGCAGTGGGACGACATCAAGACGGAAGAGAAGCGCAAGCGGGCCGAGCGGCGGGCGCGGCGCGGCATTACCGAGGATTTCAAGCTCGGATACCTCGGAAGCGTCCATCGAGCCCAGCCAGCGCTGACCGAGGCGCTGAAGCTGCAGCAGCGGGCGGCAAAGGTCGGCTTCGATTGGTCGGCGGCCGAACCGATCCTCGACAAGATCGAGGAGGAGATCGGGGAACTGCGCGAAGCTCTGCGCGACGGAAACCAGGACAAGGTTACCGACGAACTCGGCGATCTCATCTTCGCGCTGGTCAATATCGGCCGGCATGTGAAAGCCGATCCGGAAGAGGCGCTTCGCGGCATGAATACAAAATTCAGGCGACGGTTCAATTATATAGAAACATCTCTTCAACAATCGAATGAGACGCTGGAGGCTGCCACGCTGGAACGCATGGAAGAACTCTGGCAGGCCGCCAAGGCGATCGAACGGAAGCTCGGCTGACGGATACTTTGGCCAGCCAAGCCATCAAGACATGATCGCCTCCTGATCCGCAAAGCACTGCCGCGATGGAAGGCGATCGCAACTCTATGCTGTTCGGCCGGCGGTGACGACCTTCTCCATGCGGTTCTGGAAGAGGCGATTGAGCGCCGTTCGAGAGGGTTTTTCCACCAGGTAGAAGCTGGCGAGTGCGGCCAGCACGGCGGCGAGTATCAGCAACGGGGTCGGCGCCGCGCCCTCGCGGTAAAGCTTGTAGAAGGGCTGCTGCCACAGATAGAGCGAATAGGACCACAGTCCGGCATAGGTGAGCACCTTCGCCGACAGCACCTTGCGGAAGACCGGCGCCGCGCTGTCGATCGTGGTGATCGATAGTGCCAGCATAGCGGTCGACAGACCGAAGGAGAGGACGTGAAACGGCATCCCCTTCGCCACGACCGCAATCAGCAGCGCCAGCGGCGAGACCCACCAGGGGGCTTGGCGGTTGCGCAGGAACAGCCAAAGACCGCCGGCGATGAATATGCCGGCCACGGAGACGTCGCTGCGCCAGTGGGTATAGAGAACGCTCGCGCCGAGTTCCGTGCGGATGACGCCGTTCAGCATGGCCGCAGCGCCGAGTGCGACGATCAGAGCCCCGACAGGAAACAGTCTGCGGCGCGACAGGAATGCGACGCCCGCCAGAAGAATATAGGCATGTTCTTCGACGCATAGCGACCACAGGTGATCAAGCAACGCCACCGGATGGGTATAGACCATCGCGTAATTGATCGTGAACGTCAGCGCCAGCAGTGCCGCGACAGGGCCGTGCGAAATTTCGGTGCCCTGGAAGGCAAGGGTCGTGATGACGACGAACGCGAAGAGGGCCGGATAAATTCGTGAGAAACGCCTGAAAAAGAAGGTCGGCAGTTCCGCCCGCTTGACGAACAGAATTTCCGACATCAGCCGCCCGGACAGAACGAAAAACAGGTCCACCCCGAATGTACTGACGCCGGGCCAGAAATCATCGATCCAGAAATGGCCCACTATCACGAAGAGTACCGCAATACCTCTCCACCCATCCAGGTAGTCCAGGTGTGCTCCGGTCTCTTCCTTCGGTGGATTTTGTATCATCGCGAAACCCGTTTTTGCTGGCCCGCGGATGATAATACCGCAAGAATCGTGGCCGTCTTCGTCGGCTCATGTTGCACCGCAAAAAACCGGCAACATCATGACGCTGCCGGCGGTTGCCGAGATTGCGCGCAGCGCGCTCCTATCGTTCCCAGTCTTCCTTGTCCGGTTTCAGGCCATTGCCGAGCTTGCGCTCCAGTTCGGCGGCTTCGGCCTCGGACATGCGGACATCCAGGGTGACGGAACCGTCCTCGTTGTCCTCGCGGCCGTCGACGACGGAATTGCTGTAGACCCAGGAGACGAGGCCGAGCTTTTCCGGCGGGATGGTGATCGAGGTTTCGGTCAGCACGCCGGAGAGACGTTTCGAGATCTCGTCCATCAGGGGCTCGACGCCCTCGCCCGTGATCGCCGAGACCGCCATGACGTTCTCGCGGCCGACGGCGCGTTCGGCGATCGCCTCGTGGGCTTCCGGGTCGAGCCGGTCGATCTTGTTCCAGACCTCGATGATGCGGGCTGCCGCTTCCTTCTCGTCGATGCCGAGATCAGCAAGGATGCGCATCACGTCGCCGGCCTGGGCGGCATTGTCCGGGTCGGACATGTCGCGCACATGTAGGACGAGATCGGCTTCCAGAACCTCTTCCAGCGTGGCGCGGAAGGCCGCGACCAGATGGGTCGGCAGGTCGGAGATGAAGCCGACGGTGTCGGAGAGGATCACCGTGCGGCCATGCGGCAGCTTCATGCGTCGCAGCGTCGGATCGAGCGTCGCAAACAGCATGTCCTCGGCAAGCACTCCGGCGCCGGTGATGCGGTTGAACAGCGTCGATTTGCCCGCATTGGTATAACCGACCAGCGCCACGATCGGGTGCGGCACCTTGCGGCGCTTGGCGCGGTGAAGCTGGCGGGTACGGACCACCTGTTCGAGCTCGCGCTCCAGCTTGACGATGCGTTCCTGAAGCAGCCGGCGGTCGGCCTCGATCTGAGTTTCGCCGGGGCCACCCATGAAGCCGGCGCCACCGCGCTGGCGTTCAAGGTGGGTCCAGCTGCGGACCAGGCGGCCCTTCTGGTAATTGAGATGCGCCAGATCGACCTGCAGCGTGCCTTCCTTGGTGGAAGCGCGGCGGCCGAAGATCTCGAGGATCAGGCCGGTCCGGTCGATGACCTTGGCCTGCCATTCCTTTTCGAGATTGCGCTGCTGTACCGGGGTCAGCGGATGATCCACGATGACGAGGCCGGCGTCGTGCTCGTCGAGCAGCGCCTTGATTTCCTCTATCTTGCCGCTGCCCATCAGCGTTCCCGGGCGCGGCTGGCTGATCGGTACGATCAGCCCCTGCACGATCTCCAGGTCGATCGCTCGTGCAAGGCCGATCGCCTCTTCGAGGCGGGCTTCGTTGGAGCGCTGCGGTGCGGGTGCTTGGCTAGAGTCGCCCTGCCCCGCCTTCGACCGTGCCTGCTTGAGGACCGGCACGATGACGAGCGCGCGCATATCGTCCCGGCGCTTTTCAGCCTCCGGGACCATGGATTCTTTAGACGTATCGCGATTTGAAATCTGCTCTGTCCTGTTAGGCCGCATTCTCTTCGGTTTCGAACATCTGCATGGGCTGGCCCGGCATGATGGTCGAGATCGCGTGCTTATACACGAGCTGAGAGTGGCCGTCACGGCGAAGCAGGACGCAGAAATTGTCGAAAGAGGTCACGACACCTGTCAGCTTGACCCCGTTGATCAGGAAAATCGTCAGGGAAATCTTCTGCTTGCGAACGGTATTAAGAAATAAATCCTGCAGGTTCTGAGAACGTTCCGCCATAGCGCCGCTTCTTTCTTTTTTGCCGGCCCGGAGCCGGATCATGATCAAGCTTGATAAAAGACGACCGGAAAGCGCCCCGTGCTTTCCTTTCCCCGATGTTTGACTATCAAATCGCCGTCTTTTCCGCAACGTCGAAAAAGGTGTCGCGAATACTTGACGATACCGTGCCCGGATGGCCGTTGGCCACCGGCTTGTTGTCGATTTCGACGATCGGGACGCAGATCCCGGTGGCGGAGGTGAAAAACACCTCGCGCGCCGCCAGCATCTCTTCCGCCTTGAACTCGCGCTCGACCACCTTGAGCCCGAGCTTTTTCGCGACATCGATGAGGGTCGTGCGGGTGATTCCCTTGAGGATGCCGTGTTCAGCCGGCCGGGTGACCAGCTCGCCATCCCGCGTAACGATCCAGACGTTCGAAGAGGCACCTTCCATGACGATGCCGGACCGGTCGATGAAGATGGCGTCCTGAGCACCGGCCTCCTTCGCCTGCTGCTTGGCAAGCACGTTGGGCAGCAGGCCCACCGTCTTGATGTCGACGCGGTCCCAGCGGTTCTCAGGCAGGGTGATGACCTTGATGCCGCTCGCATATTTCCTGGCGGCGGCCGAGGGATCGGTGCTCTTGGCGGTAATCGTGATGGTCGGCGGCGTGCCCTCGGCCGGGAAGTAGTGGTCGCGGCGGGCGGCGCCGCGGGTTACCTGCAGATAGAAGATGCCGTTCTTCACCCGGTTGCGGCGGAGAACTTCGCGGATGACGAACGTGAGCGCCGCGCGGCCCATCGGCGCGGCCATCCTCAGTTCGCTCAGCGACCGGTCGAGGCGGTTGAGGTGGCGGGTCAGATCGACGATCATGCCGTGACGCACTTCGCAGACCTCGTAGACGCCGTCTGCGAACTGGAAGCCGCGATCCTCCACATGCACCGCGGCGTCGGAATGGCGAACATATTGTCCGTTCACATAGGCAATTCTCGACATCGATGTCCCCGGCTCTTTTCGGAAATGCTGGTCAGAAATACTGGATGGAAACGCGGAAAAGCTGCTCCACATGGCGCACGGCTTCGGCGGTGGCGAAGAGCACGACCCGGTCGCGCGCCTTGATCTTGGTATCGCCGTTGGGGCGGATGACGGCCTCGCCGCGGTAGATCGCGCCGACACGGATGCCGTCCGGAAGGTCGAGCTCGCGGAACGGCCGGCCGACCAGCGGCGAGGTTTCGAGCGCCTCGGCCTCGATAATCTCGGCAGCGCCGTTCTGCACCGCATAGACGGAACGGATGCGGCCCTTGCGGACATGCTGGAGCACGCGCGAGATCGTCACCGCACGCGGGTTGATCTGCGCGTCGATGCCGAGCGCGTCGGTGACCTGATGGAACGAGGTGGAGTTGATCAGCACCAGGTTCGACTTGCAGCCGAGCGATTTCGCCAGGACCGCGCCGAGGATGTTGATCTGGTCGCTGTTGGTGAGGGTTATCATCAGGTCGGTATCCTGGATATCGGCCTGGGTGAGGATGTTCTGGTCGAGCGCCGAACCGTGCAGCACGATTGTATTGCGCAGCTGCTCGGAGACGATCAGCGCCCGCTCGCGGTCGCTTTCGATGATCTTCAACCGCGTCCTCGGCTGGTGTTCCTCAATAGTGCGGGCGACGTAATATCCGATATTGCCGCCGCCGGCGATGACGATGCGGCGAGCCTCCTGCTCCTCGTGGCCGAACAGGCCGAGCGTGCGGCGGATGTGTTCGCGCTGGCAGATGACATAGGCGAGATCGCCGACTTCGAGCTCATCGGCGGAGCGGGCGACGGTCAGGACGCCGCCCCGGACGATGCCGACCACGGTTGCCATCAGGTCCGGAAAGAGATCGGAGAGCTGGTGCAGGGGCGTGGCGACGACCGGGCAGTCCTCCATGCACTCGATCGCCACCATGGTGATGTGATCGTCGGCGAACTTTACGACATCGGTGGCGCCGGGAAAGGAAATCCGCCGCAGCACCATCTTGCCGACCTCGATTTCCGGCGAGATCGTCACGTCGATCGACATGTTTTGGCGGCTGAAGAGGTCGGCATATTCCGGCTTCAGATAGTTCTGGGCGCGGATGCGGGCGATTTTGGTGGGCACGGAAAACAGGGCATGCGCGACTTCGCAGGCAACGATGTTGACCTCGTCATAGAGCGTCACCGCGATAATCATGTCGGCGTCTTCGGCGCCCGCCTTTTCCAGCACGTCCGGATGAGCGCCGTGGCCGACATAACCCTTGACGTCGAGCGTCTCGGTGATCGCAGCAATCAGCGTCGCCGAGGTATCGATGACGGAGACGTCATTGTCCTCCTGAGCGAGCCGCTCGGCAATGCCGTAGCCCACCTGTCCCGCGCCGCAGATGATCACCTTCATATGTCAAACACCAAGCGATTTGAGCTTGCGGTGGAGTGCCGAGCGCTCCATGCCGACGAATTCCGCGGTGCGGGAAATGTTGCCTCCGAAACGGTTGATCTGGGCGATCAGGTAGTCGCGCTCGAACATTTCGCGGGCCTCGCGCAGCGGCAGCGTCATGATGTGGTAGTCGCCTTTGGCCGAAACCTTAGGCAGCATGTCGCCGAGATCTGTCGGCAGCATGTCGGCGGAAATCGGCGAATCCGGACCGTCGGAACGGGCGAGGATCATCAACCGTTCGATATTGTTGCGCAGCTGACGGATATTGCCCGGCCAGTCGTGGGCCTGGAGGACGGCCATGGCGTCCTCGCCGATCTTGCGGGGGCGGATGCCGGCCTGTTCGGAGATCTGGCGCATGAACATGTCGACCAGGAAAGGAATGTCCTCGCGACGCTCGGCCAGCGCCGGCACCTTGACCGGCACGACGGCGAGACGATGGTACAGATCCTCGCGGAACGAACCGTCGGCGATCAGGCTTTCGAGATTGTAGGCGGTCGACGAGATGATGCGAACATCGACCTTGACGCGCTTCGAACCGCCGACGCGCTCGAACTGTTGATCCACAAGCACGCGAAGGATCTTGTTCTGCGTCTCGCGCGGCATTTCGCCGACTTCGTCGAGATAGAGGATGCCGCGATGGGCCTCTTCCAGTGCGCCGATCTTGCGCGCCTGGCCCGGAGCCCCTTCCGTGCCGAACAGTGCCATCTCCATGCGATCGGGCGTGATCGTCGCGGCGTTCAGCGCCACGAACGGACCGGTCACGCGAGACGACCGCTTGTGGATCATCCGTGCCACCAGTTCCTTGCCGGAACCGGAGGGGCCGAGGATCATCACGCGGCTGTTGGTGGGAGCGACCTTCTCGATCGTCTGGCGAAGCTGCGAGACGGCAACCGACGTGCCGACCAGTTCGGCGGCGTCGCCGGTGCGCTTCTTAAGCTCGGTCACCTCGCGCTTCAGCTTGGAGTTTTCGAGCGCCCGCTCGGCGATCAGGATCAGCCGATCGGCCTTGAACGGTTTTTCGATGAAGTCGAAGGCGCCGCGCTTGATCGCCGAAACAGCGGTCTCGACATTGCCGTGACCGGAGATCATCACGACGGGCAAATCGGGATGCCGGCTCTTGACCTCGTCGAGCAGCGCCAGGCCGTCGAGCTTGGAGCCCTGCATCCAGATATCCAGGAAAACCAGCCGCGGCACGCGATCGGATATCGCTGCCAGCGCGCTGTCGCTGTCGTGGGCCGTGCGGGTTTCATGGCCCTCATCGGACAAAATACCTGAAACGATATCGCGGATATCCGCCTCGTCATCTACGACCAGAATATCAGACGCCATAAGCCAATTCCTTGTTATTATCCGTTCCCGGCACCGCCACCTGTTCCAGATGCGGCAGCAGCACCCTGATCATGGCGCCCTTGCCATGATCGAAATCGGCGGGGGCATCGTGCAGTTCGAGCTGCCCGCCGTGTTCTTCAATGATCTTCTTGACGATGGCGAGCCCCAGACCCGTGCCCTTGTCGCGCATGGTCATGTAAGGCTCGAGGATGCGGTGCCGGTTTTCGGTCGGCAGGCCGCTGCCGTTGTCGATGATATCGACGACATATGTGTCGCGCTCCGCGTCGTAGACCGAGCGGACCTTGACCTTGCGGCCGTCGCGCTCCTGATCGCTCGAGACCGCCTCGATCGCCTCGACGGCGTTCTTGATGAGGTTGCCGAAGGCCTGGCCGAGCATGCGCGCATCGAACATGCCCTTCAGCGGCTCGTCGCCAAGTTCGCGGATGAAATCCACATGGGTCGTGCCCATCTCGCGCAAAAAGATCGCGTCGCGCAGGATATCGCGCAGATCGGCCTCTTCCTTGGCGGGTTTCGGCATGCGGGCAAAGGAAGAGAATTCATCGACCATGCGGCCGATATCGCCGACCTGGCGCACGATCGTATCGGTGCACTGGTCGAAGACGGCGCGGTCGTCCTCGGCGATCTGCTTGCCGTAGCGACGCTTGAGGCGTTCGGCCGAAAGCTGAATCGGGGTGAGCGGGTTCTTGATCTCGTGGGCGATGCGGCGGGCAACGTCCGCCCAAGCGGTCGAACGCTGGGCGATGACGAGATCAGTGATATCGTCGAGCGTCACCACATAGCTGTCGTGTGCGGCGCGCTGCTCCTCGCGGGTGACCTGAACCGACAGCGTCCGCTCCTTGCCGCCGCGGATCAGGTTCACCTGCTTGCGGAATTCGCCGCGCGCTCTGGTGCGCGCCTCGGTCAGGACGTGGTCGATCTCGGGCGCGACATCCTCAAGCTTCTCGCCCATCAGCTGTTCGGCGGGAACGCCGAGGAAATGCTCCGCCGACGGATTGACGATGGTAATGCGGCGGTCTTCCTCGACGCCGATGACGGCGGCGGTGACGCCGGACAGCACCGCCTCGATGAACCGGCGACGGTCGTCGACTTCATCCTTGGCCTCGAGGATCTCGTCGCGCTGGCTGCGGATCTCCGAAATCATCTTGTTGAACGTGCGCGACAGGCTGCCGACGTCGCCGTCGGCGGCGCGCACCGGCACGACGACGTTGAGATTGCCGGTCGCCACGCTGTCGGCGGCACTGATCAGCAGACGGATCGGCCGAACGATGCGGTCGGCGACCGCGATCGCCGTCCAGATCGCCGCGAGCAGCACGATCAGCGCGAAGCCGAGATAGAGCACCGCAAAGGCGATCTGCAGCGACGTGCGGCCGGCTTCCATCGCCTGGTATTCGGCGGTGTTCTCCTCCATCAGCCGCATCGCCGAGATGACCTTCGGATCGACGGCGCGGATCGTATAGAGATAGGAGCCCGGAATGGCGTCGAGCTTGATGACGGCGCCGACGAGGTTGGTGACGCCTGGCGGGATCAGCGTCGGCTGGCCGGCCGCCGCCGTCTTCAGCGCATCCTCCGGGATCGCCGGCAGCGGCTTTTCCGTCTTGATGTCGGCCTGGACGATCGCCTGCCCGTCTTCGCGCACCAGGAAGGCTCCGAGCATTCCGCGACCCCGCGCCTGGCGGGTCATCAGGTCCACGAACCCCGTACGGTCGAGATAGAACATCGGCCGGTTGCGCTCGAGGTCGTTCGACATCGATACGGTCTGGCCCTGAAGATAGCTGGCATTCTCGAGCATATAGGCCCGTGCTACGTCCTGGGACGACTGCACGATCGACTGCGTCCGCAGCGAGAACCAGCGGTCAAGGCCGACATTGAGCGTGAGGCTCGCGAAGATCGCCACCAGGACCGCCGGCGTAATCGCCACGATCGAGAACAGTACGACGATGCGGACATGCAGGCGGGCGGCGGCACGGCCGCGGTTACGGGCCTTCACCAGTCGGACGATCTCGCGGCCGATCAGATACATCAGGCCGAGGATGAAAAGCGAATTCAGTGCAGCCGAGGCGATCACGACATTGGTGGTCGGGGCGATCGGCGTCAGGCCGAGCAGGATGAAAAGCGTCACCGACGCGCAGATCAAGGCTCCGCCGGCGAGCAGAAGGCCGGGGAGCGCAAACGACGCGCGCCGATCCTGCACTGACACCGCTGGCTCGTCTTCGGCCATCGGCGCTGTTACGCCTTCCGTCATCGAATCCACTCCGATCCCCAAAACCCTCGCGGGAGATCGATCCGACCCGGTCAGACCGGGCGAAGCGACAGCCACTTTCCAGAAAAGGGCTGGCCTACCCCCATCGACGTCCGCCACTCCGTCGAGCCTTCACCAAACCCTGCGTGACCTTTAAGCAACGCAATGTGGCGAAAATGCAACGATGAGCGGAAGCTGTCAAGCAGTCGGGAACAAACTAACCATCAAGCGCCGCGAGAGCTGCGATAGACCGAGACGCCCAGTTCCCGGATCTTCTTGCGAAGCGTGTTGCGGTTGAGGCCGAGCAGATCGGCCGCCTTGATCTGGTTGCCGCGGGTGGCCGTCAGCGCCGCCAGGATGAGCGGATATTCCAGCTCCGTCAGGACGCGATCGTAGAGACCCGGCGGCGGCAGGTTTTCCCCGAAGCTCGCGAAATAGCTGCGCATGTTTTCTTCCACGGCCTGGGCGATGGTGAGCGAACCGCTGCGGGTGCCCATCTTGTCGATCGGGCTGTCGGGAACATCCGAGCGCAGCTCCGATTCGATGATCTCGCGGCTGATGACCTCCTGCGGATAAAGCGCCATCAGGCGGCGAACGAGGTTTTCCAGCTCGCGCACGTTGCCCGGCCAGGCATAGGCCTTCATCAGATCCAGCGCCTCGCTGTCGAAACGCTTGGCATCAAGTCCTTCCTTCTCGGCCATCTGCATGAAGTGGCGAACGAGGTCCGGAATGTCCTCGGCACGATCACGCAAGGGTGGCAGGCGCAACGGCACGACGTTGAGGCGGTAATAGAGGTCCTCGCGGAAGAGGCCCTGGTTGATCAGGTGCTTCAAATCCTTGTTGGTGGCCGCGACGATTCGGACGTCGGTGCGGATGGGCGTACGGCCGCCGACGGTCGTGTATTCGCCCTGCTGCAGAACGCGCAGAAGCCGCGTCTGGGCGTCCATCGGCATATCGCCGATCTCGTCGAGGAAAAGGGTTCCGCCCTCGGCCTGCTCGAAACGGCCGGTGGAGCGGTTCTGGGCGCCGGTGAACGCGCCCTTCTCATGGCCGAAAAGTTCCGATTCGATCAGGTCACGCGGGATGGCGGCCATGTTGATCGCCACAAACGGACCGTTGCGCCGCTTGCCATAGTCATGGAGCGCGCGGGCGACGAGTTCCTTGCCGGTGCCGGACTCACCGGTGATCATCAGCGTCAGGTCGGTCTGCATCAGACGGGCAAGGACCCGGTAGATTTCCTGCATGGCGGCGGAACGGCCGACGAGCGGCATGCCATCCTGCATGTCGTCGTCGAGGCGGGCGGGCTTGCGCTTCGGTTCGGCCAGCGCCCGGCCGATGATGGCGATCAGCTCGGTCAGGTCGAACGGTTTCGGCAGGTAGTCGTAGGCCCCCTTTTCCGAGGCCTTGATGGCCGTCATGAAGGTATTCTGGGCGCTCATGACGAGCACCGGCAACTCGGGCCGCGCCTTCTTGATGCGCGGCAGAAGGTCGAAGGCGTTCTCGTCCGGCATGATCACGTCGGTGACGACGAGATCCCCCTCGCCAGCCGAAATCCAGCGCCACAGGGTGGCGGCATTGGAGGTGATGCGCACTTCGTAGCCCGCCCTGGTCAAGGCCTGGTTCAGAACGGTGCGGATGGCCGCGTCGTCGTCGGCGACAAGGATCGTGGCAGTCATTTTACGTTTCCTGTGGAGTTCAAGGCGCGGCCGTCCATGGCCTCTTCCTTGTGCATGGGCATCAGAACACGGAATATCGTCCGGCGCGCCTGGCTGTCGCATTCGACGATGCCGCCATGGCCGCCGATGATCTTGGCGACCAGCGCCAAGCCCAGGCCGGAGCCGTTCGTCTTCGTGGTGATGAAGGGATCGAAAAGATGCGGCACGAGGTCGGTCGGAACGCCCGGTCCGTTGTCGATGACGCAGAATTCGAGCGGCAGGGAGATCTTGTCCCGGGTGCCGGCGACCGAAAGCTTGATGCCGGGGCGATAGGCGGTGGTCAGCATGATTTCGCCGTCCGGCTGGTCGCCGACGGCTTCGGCCGCATTCTTGATGAGGTTGAGGAAGACCTGCACCAGCTGGTCGCGGTTGGCAAAGACCGGCGGCAGCGACGGGTCGTACATTTCGGAAATCTTGATCTTGCGGGCAAAGCCGGCCTTGGCGACCGCCTTCACGTGATCGAGCACCGAATGGATGTTGAGGGCTATGCGATCGACCGGCCGTTCGTCGGAAAAGACTTCCATGCGATCGACCAGCGAGACGATGCGGTCGGTCTCGTCGCAGATCAGCTGGGTCAGCGCCCGGTCGTCGTCGGGAACGACGCTTTCCAGAAGCTGGGCGGCGCCACGGATGCCCGAGAGCGGGTTCTTGATCTCGTGGGCGAGCATGGAGGCCAGACCCGTCACTGAACGCGCGGCGGCGCGATGGGTGAGCTGGCGGTCGATCTTGTCCGCCATGGACCGCTCCTGGAAGACGACGACCACCGAGCCCGGTTCGCTGACCACGGGCGCGACATAGAGATCGACCAGCTTGTCCTGGCCCAGGCGCGGCGAAGACAGATCGACGCGGTATTCGTTGACGGGCGCCTTACGCTCGCGCACCTGGTCGATCAGGGCGAGAAGCGGGCTGCCGAACGGGATGAAGGTGGAGATCTTGTTCTTGGCGAGATGGGGAGCGCTGGCGCCGAAGAAGGCCTCCGCCTCCCAGTTCGCGAACGCGACCTTGCCTCCCGCATCGACCAATATCACCGGGTTCTGCACCGAGTTGAGGACAGCCATGGCGAGCGCGTTGCCAATCGTGGCATCCTGCGCCGGGGACTTGCTCATGCGGCCTCCTTCTGAGCGTCGACGGGTTGGCCGCCGAGCGCTGCAATCATCCGGCGCGAAACATCGGCCGGGTCTTTCGAAATCATGATGGCGGCCTTTTCTTGGGCGGGCAGGTCGCCCGCGAAGCGGTCGAGATACCAGCCGAGCTGTTTTCGCGCGTGGCGGAGGCCGGCCTCGCGGCCGTAGAGTTCCAGCATCGCCTCGTAATGTTCGATGACCAGATCGGCAATCTCGGCCTGCGACGGCGCGGCGTGGCCGGCAAGCCAGCCGACATGCCAGGGCCGTCCCTGGGCGCCGCGGCCGACCATGACCGCATCGGCACCGGAGCGCGCCAGGATATCCTGGGCATCCTCGGGCGATTCGACGTCACCATTGGCGATCAGCGGGATGGAGATCGCGTCGCGCACCTGGCGGATCGCATCCCAGTCCGCCCTGCCCTCGTAGAACTGCATGCGGGTGCGGCCGTGGATGGTCACCAATTGGATGCCCGCCTGTTCCGCACGGCGGGCGATCTCGGGCGCATTGATGGAATTTTCGTCCCAGCCGAGCCGCATCTTCAGCGTCACCGGCACGCTGACGGCGTTGACCGTCGCTTCGATCATAGAAAGCGCGTGATCCGGATCGCGCATCAGGGCCGAGCCCGAATAACCGCCCGTCACCTTCTTGGCGGGACACCCCATGTTGATGTCGATGATATCGGCGCCGTTATCGGCAGCGATTTTCGCGGCGACCGCCATCGGCTGCGCCTCGCGGCCGGCGAGCTGTACCATGTGCGGCGAAATCCCGGCGCCCTTGAGCCGCGCCCATGATTCGCCGCGGTTGAGAATGAGTTCACCGCTGGCGACCATTTCCGTCACGACGAGCCCGGCGCCATAGCGCCAGGCAAGCCGCCGGAACGGCAGATCGGTGACGCCGGACATCGGCGCCAGGACGACGCGATTGCGAATGGCGACAGGCCCGATCTGAAAAGGCTTGGCAAGATCTTGGAAACTCAAATGATGATCTTTCGGGCACATGAGATTGTTGCACTATTTTTATTCAGGTCTCGGGCGTTTGCCAAGAGCAATTCCGGAACTGCGTTATTTTTGAGCGCCATGCTGGAATTCAGGCTTTTGGTCCTATAGTTCTGCGCCTGTCAATCCAAAACGAATTACGGGTCGGGGACGACAAAGCCATGACAATCGGTCCCAAGACAATCGGTATCGTCATCGTCGCCGCGGGCCGCGGGGAACGTGCCGGTTCCCCTGAGGACGGCCCCAAACAGTATCGGCGGATCGGAAGCAAGCCGGTCATCGCCCATACGCTGGAGCGGTTTCTGACCTGGCCCCGCAGCGGCCCGATCGTCGTCGTCATCCATCCGGACGACGAGGCGCTGTTCGCTGCGGCAACCGTCGGCGTCAAGGGAGCGGCCGGGCTGATCACCACGTTCGGCGGGGAAACACGGCAACGCTCGGTCTATGAAGGCCTGCGCGCCCTTTCCGGCACCGCGGCGACCCACGTGATGATCCACGATGCGGCGCGGCCCTTTATCGACCACGGCGTGCTCGAGCGGGTGGCGCGGGCGCTCGACGAGGGGCAGGACGGCGTGCTGCCGGCCGTTCCGGTCAGCGACACGCTGAAGCGCGGCGGTTCCGACGGACTGGTGCACGAAACCGTACCGCGCGCCGGGCTTTATGCCGCGCAGACGCCGCAGAGCTTTGTTCTCTCTGAAATCCGCACGGCGCATGAAAAGGCGGCGGCACTGCGCCGCGAGGATTTCACCGACGACGCCTCGATCGCCGAATGGGCCGGCCTGCCGGTGACGCTGGTGGAAGGATCGATCGACAATATCAAACTCACCGTGAAGCGGGATATCGCCATGGCCGACGAAAAGCTCTCGCAGACCCGGTCTTCGACCACCCTCCCCGATGTTCGCACCGGCAACGGTTACGACGTGCACCAGCTGGAGCCCGGCGACGGCGTGACGCTCTGCGGCGTGTTCATTCCACACGACCAGAAGCTCAGCGGCCATTCGGATGCGGATGTCGCGCTGCATGCCTTGACCGATGCGCTGCTCGCGACCTGCGGCGCCGGCGATATCGGCGACCATTTTCCGCCGTCCGACATGCAGTGGCGCGGTGCGCCGTCAAAGATCTTCCTCGACCATGCGGCGAAGATCGTCCGCGAGCATGGCGGCACGATCATGAACGCCGACATCTCGTTGATCGCAGAAGCGCCGAAGATCGCCCCGCACCGCCAGGCGATGCGCAAAACCCTCTCCGCGATTCTCGGCATTTCGATCGACCGCTGCTCTGTCAAGGCGACCACCAACGAGAAGATCGGCTTCATCGGCCGCCGCGAAGGCATCGCCGCGATCGCCACGGCGACCGTCGTTTACCGCGGAGACGCCGCGTGAGCCTGTTTCCCGCCGATATCGAGGACCAGGCCAGGCGGATCATTTTAGACTTCACCGCACGCGGAAAAATGGTCGCGACCGCCGAATCCTGCACGGGCGGGCTGATCGCCGGGGCGCTGACGGAGATTTCCGGCTCGTCCGCCGTCGTCGACCGCGGTTTCGTCACCTATACGAACCAGGCGAAGGTGGACATGCTCGGCGTGGCGGACGCGACGCTCACGACGCATGGCGCGGTGTCGAAGGAAACCGCGCTACAGATGGTGCATGGGGCGCTCTACCGCTCGCAGGCGAGCGTCGCGGTGGCGGTGACCGGCATCGCCGGTCCCGGCGGCGGATCAGCGGAAAAGCCGGTCGGCCTGGTGCATCTCGCTGCGAAAAGCCGCTCGGGAAAAATCCTGCACCGGGAAATGCGGTACGGCGATATCGGCCGCACGGAGGTCAGGCTTGCGACGGTGCGCACTGCGCTCGCGATGCTGGCCGAGGTGGCCGCTCAGGCGTAGATCTTGTCGGCCCGGGTCTCGAAGGCTTCGGCGAACATGCGGAAGGCGCGATCGAACATCGAGCCCATCAGGGCGCCGAGGATCATGCTCTTGAACTCGTAATCGATGTAGAAATGCACGACGCACCCCTCTGGGCCGGCATTCGGGGAACCGCCCGCTACCGGCTCGAAGCTCCAGCGGTTGTCGAGGTATTTAAACGGCCCCTCGATATATTTCACGTCGATGATCCGCTCCGCCGGGTTGAGCAGCACCTGGGTGGTGAAGGTTTCCCGGATCGCCTTGTAGCCGACCGTCATGTCGGCCACGAGAAGCGTCTTGCCGTCGCGCTCCTTGGAGGAACGTACGGTCAGCGCTTCGCAGAGCGGCAGGAATTGCGGATATTTTTCGACATCGGCAACGAGCGCGTACATCTTTTCGGCGCTGTGCTTGACGGGACGGCGGATTTCGAACTTTGGCATGATCCCGAGTTAAGCGTCCGCTCCGATAAGATCAAGAAGCTCGCGCATCTCGGACCTCGATTTCAACATCAGAACCGGCTTTCCGGCCGCGTGCGCTGCCAACCCCGCAAGCACGCGCGGGCCATAGACCTTCTCCCAGGTCCACACGAAGCGGAGGAAATTGAGATCGATCTTTTCTGGGCAGCCGGGCGCCATTTTCGGACGAGTGCCTCCCCTGTTCGTGATCCAGCGGCTCAAAATTCCCCAGACGCACAGCCAGCGCGGCATGCGCACCCAGATGACAAGGTCACTGCGCGGCACCCGAATTTCGAAAGTGGATGTATTGGTGCCGTCCATGATCCAGCGTTCACCGGCAGTCAACTCGGCGATTATGCGGTGCTGTGCGGGCTTGTCCCGCTGCACCCAGCCCGGCAGCCAGAGCACGTCCCGGTCGATCGAGATATAGGCAAGTCCGAAGCGGCGGGCGATCTTCTGCGACAGCGTCGATTTACCGCCGCCGGAACAGCCGATGACCAGAATTCGATCGGCCCCGAGGATCTTGTCTGCCGCCTCGGCAATTCCCACGTAACGGATCGCATTCACGCCAGATTCCATATCCATCATGCTCTCCCGTGAGTGAGTCTCTCGGTATCGTGACTGGCCGTAAACGCCGATGACGACAGGAGGATTTCAATGTCAAACAGACGGCGCTATAGAGATCGCCGAATGCGATTGTGACAGAGCTTTGACAGGGACGTCGGAGGGACCGGCACAACCGCCGTCCATTTGTCGATGTCAGATGGCATTCGGATTAATAAGATTAATGTAGCATCCATCCGGTTGCAGTGATCCAGAGTCGCAAGCGTGCGTACATTTGGTATAGTCAATCGACAGCAGACCGGGCGCAGCCGAAAGAGGCATCCATGGACGATTTCTCGCAGATGATAAAGCTGCTCGAATCCGCAAAGCAGCTTGCAGACATGAACCAGCTCCCCATGCTCGTCTATCTCATTGAAATGGCTAAGGCCGAAGCGCGCGGCCACAGGTTCACGCTGCGAGAAAGAAGACGCGGCCAGGACAAGAGCGAAAAGATCCAGGCAGCCGAATAAGAGCCTGGAACCGGCTGCCGCCCTACTCGGCGGCGGCCAGGACTTTCCTCTCGCGCGCAGCCTTGAGGCGAGCGAAATCGTCGCCGGCATGATGCGAAGACCGGGTCAGCGGGCTGGACGACACCATCAGGAAACCCTTGGAATAGGCCACGGTCTCGTAGGACTTGAACTCCTCCGGCGTGACGAAGCTTTCTACCTTGTGGTGCTTTCGGGTCGGCTGCAGATACTGGCCGATCGTCAGGAAATCGACGTCGGCAGTGCGCAGATCGTCCATCAGCTGCAGCACTTCGTTGCGCTCCTCGCCGAGCCCCACCATGATGCCCGACTTGGTGAACATGGTCGGATCCAGCTCCTTCACCCGCTGCAGCAGCCGGACGGAGTGGAAATAGCGGGCGCCGGGGCGCACCGTCAGATAGTTGCCCGGCACGGTTTCCATATTGTGGTTGAACACATCCGGCTTGGCGGCGACGACGCGCTCCAGCGCACCGGGCTTTTTCAGAAAGTCGGGCGTCAGGATCTCGATCGTCGTTGCCGGCGACGCGGCGCGGATCGCCCAGATCACCTTCTCGAAATGCTCGGCGCCGCCGTCTGCGAGGTCATCGCGGTCGACGGAGGTGATGACCACATGGGACAGGCCCATCTGCTTGACGGCCTTGGCGACGTTTTCGGGCTCTTCCATATCGAGGGCGTTCGGCTTGCCGGTCGCCACGTTGCAGAAGGCGCAGGCGCGGGTGCAGATCTCGCCCATGATCATGAAGGTGGCGTGCTTCTTGTCCCAGCACTCGCCGATATTGGGGCAGCCCGCTTCCTCGCAGACCGTCACCAGCTTGTTTTCCTTCACGATCGCGCGGGTTTCCTGATAACCCTTGGAAACCGGGGCACGAACGCGGATCCATTCCGGCTTGCGCATGATCTCGGTATCGGGACGATGCGCCTTTTCCGGATGACGGACGCGCTTTTCATCGCCGGATGCGATCGTGTCGAGAATGGTGACCATAGATACCTGCTTTCAACCGCTTGGAGCGCGGCTACCGTCAGCGCCTGACGAGTTTGGCGATAAATAGCAAAATGCAGGAGCCGATGAAACCCGCAACCAGGTAACCCAGCCATCCGTCTGCAACATGGATGTTGAACCTGTTGAAGATGCCGTTGGCGAGCACCGCGCCGACAATGCCGATGACGATGTTCATGAAAATGCCAAAGCGGACATCCATCAGCTTGCCGGCGAGCCAACCCGCCAGGCCGCCGATGATGATCGCCGCAATCCAACCTACCTGCATGTTACGCTCCCGTTCCAGACACACTCATATGGGCGATGCCCTGCCATGGAACAATCCCCGGCAGAGCGATCTCGTCAGGCATTCAGCGCCCGGCCATAGGCGTCAAGAACACTTTCCTTCATCGTTTCGGAAATGGTCGGATGCGGGAAGATCGTGTGCATCAGCTCCTCTTCCGTCGTCTCCAGGTTCATGGCGACGACGAAGCCCTGGATCAGTTCGGTGACTTCGGCACCGACCATGTGGGCGCCGATCAGTTCGCCGGTTTGTCTGTCGAAGATGGTCTTGACGAGGCCCTGGTCCTCGCCGAGCGCGATCGCCTTGCCGTTGGCGACGAACGGGAAACGGCCAACGCGGATGTCGCGGCCCTGCTCTTTCGCCTTGGCTTCAGTGAGGCCGACAGAGGCGACCTGCGGATGGCAATAGGTGCAGCCCGGGATTTTCAGCTTGTCCATCGGGTGAACGTTGGGCAGGCCGGCGATCTTCTCGACGCAGATGACCGCTTCGTGTTCGGCCTTGTGGGCGAGCAGCGGCGGGCCGGCGACGTCGCCAATCGCATAGAGGCCGGGCACGTTGGTCTTGCCGTAACCGTCGATGACAATGAAGCCGCGGTCGGTCTTCACGCCCAAGATTTCGAGGCCGATGCCTTCGATATTGGCCTGGACACCGACAGCCGAGATCATCCGGTCGGCGGTGATCTCCTGCGTCTTGCCGTCCTTGAGCTCGATCGTCGCGGTCACCGAGTTGGCACCCTTCACGACCTTGGCGACCTTGGCTTCGAGCAGGATCTTCATGCCCTGGCGCTCGAACTGCTTCTTGGCAAGCGCGGAGATCTCCGCGTCCTCCACCGGCATGACCTGGCTCATGATCTCGACGACGGTGACCTCGACGCCCATGGTGCGGTAGAAGCTGGCGAACTCGATGCCGATCGCGCCTGACCCCATGACCAGCAGAGACTTCGGCATCTCTTCCGGCTTCATCGCCTCGAAATAGGTCCAGATCAGCTTGCCGTCCGGCTCGATGCCCGGAAGCGCGCGCGGGCGGGCACCTGTCGCAATGATGATGTGCTTGGCGTTATAGGTGCCCTCGCCCAGCGTATTCTTCGGGATTGGGCCCTGCGGCTGGACAACCGGTTTGGTCGACTTACCGACAACGATTTCACCGGGCTTGGTGATCCTCGCCTCGCCCCAGATGATATCGACCTTGTTCTTCTTGAACAGGAAACCGACGCCGTTGTTCATGCGGTGCGCGATGCCGCGCGAACGGTCGACGATCGCCTTGACGTCCGGCTTGATCGTGCCTTCCAGCGTCAGGCCGTAGTCCTTCGCATGGCTCGCGGTGTGCATGACGTCGGCCGAGCGAAGCAGCGCCTTGGTCGGAATGCAGCCCCAGTTGGAGCAGATGCCGGCGAGGTGCTCGCGCTCGACGACGGCGACCTTCAACCCGAGCTGGGATGCCCGGATGGCGGCGATATAACCGCCGGGACCGGAACCGATAACGATGACGTCGTAGGATTGAGCCATTGCTTTCCTGCCTTCTCATTGGGGGGCCAGCTCCAAGCGGCCCGCCTCGGGAAATCTTGTTCTACAGCCCCAGCATCATCCGGACGACGGGCTCGAGACCGCGTCCGATGGCTCGGGTATTTTCTGCGTCGAGATGCACGCCGTCGATCGGCGTCGTTCTGGCGACCGAACCCGCATCGAAGAAACCGCAGCCGAGGTCGTCGGCGAGGTCGCGGTAAAGCGAGGCGAGCATGGAAGACTGCTCGACGCCACCCTTGAAGATCGCCGAAAAAATCGGATCGGCGGTCTCGCAGAGCGGCGGCGGCGAAACGATCAGGATATCCGGCGCATCGTAGTCGAACGAATATTCGTGGTGGCGGATCAGCCCCACGAGACGCTGAATGCCGGCACGCGCCGCATGGGCGGCGCCGGCGATCATCGGCTTCATGTCGTTGGTTCCGAGCATGATGATCACCAGATCGAGCGGCATGTGAGTATGCAGCACGGTCGGGAGGTTCTTGACGCCGTTGCGGTCGCAGTCGGCAAGATGATCGTCATAACCCGTCGTGCGGCCGTTCAGGCCCTCGGCGATGACCGTCACGCCGGGACCGAGCGCAGCAGCGAGGACGCTCGACCACCGGTCCTCGAACGCATGCCGGCCGGGTCCTTCCGGGTCGAAACCCCAGGTGAGCGAGTCGCCGAAGCACAGAACGGTTTTCATGGATATGTCTCCGCTTCCCCTCCCTTGCGGATACCTCTCCGCAAGGGCGAGAGAAAACCGTTACACCAGCATCGCCATCGGGTTTTCGATGTAGCGCTTGAAGGCGGACGCGAGTTCCGCACCGAGCGCGCCGTCGATGACGCGGTGGTCGAAGGCGAAGGTTGCCGTCATCACCGTGCCGACCTTGATCTCACCGTTCTTGACGATCGGCTTCTCGACGCCTGCGCCGATCGAGACGATCGAAGCCTGCGGCAGGTTGACGATCGAGGTGAAGTTGGAGACGCCGAACATGCCGAGGTTGGACACGGATGTCGTGCCGCCCTGGTATTCCTCCGGCTTCAGCTTCTTGTCGCGGGCGCGCCTGGCGAGATCCTTCACCTCGTTGGAGATGGAGGACAGCGTCTTCGTTTCAGCCTTGCGGACGATCGGGGTGATCAGCCCGTCCGGGATGGATACGGCCACGCCGACGTCTGCATGCTTGTGCAGCACGCGGGCCGTCGAGGTCCAGGAAGCATTCGCCATCGGGACATCGCGCAGCGCGAGCGCCATCGCCTTGATGATGAAGTCGTTGACCGACAGCTTGAAGGCCGGAACCTCGCCCTTGTCGGTCTTCTTCATCGGCGAAGACTTGTTGATCTCGGCGCGCAGCTTCATCAGCGCGTCGAGCTCGCAATCCATCGAGACGAAATAGGACGGAACCGTCTGGCTCGACTCGGTGAGGCGCGAGGCGATCGTCTTGCGCATGCCATCATGCGGCAGAAGCTCGTACGAACCCTCGGGGAAAAGCTTGAGGACGGTATCGTCTGCCGGCCCCTTGGCGATCGCCGGTGCGGCAGCAGCCTGTGCAGCGGCGGCCGGTGCAGGCTTGGCACCACCGGAAGCGACAGCTTTTTCGATATCGGCCTTGACGACGCGTCCATGCGGGCCGGAACCCGACACGGCCGAAAGATCGAGGCCGGCTTCCTTGGCAAGGCGACGAGCGAGCGGCGAAGAAAAGGGCCTTGCACCACCCGAAGACGCCGGAGCCGGCGCTGCGGCTGCAGGAGCCGGTTCGGACGCCTTTTGAGCCGGAGCGGCTTCCGCCTTCGGGGCGGGAGCAGCCTCGGCCTTCGGAGCCGGAGAAGCGCCACCACCCGAAGAGGCGGCAGCCGAGACATCCTCGCCGTCGGCGGCAAGAATGGCGATCACGGCATTGACCTTGACGCCTTCGGTACCGGCCGCAACGACGAGCCTGGCAACGGTGCCCTCATCGACGGATTCGACTTCCATGGTCGCCTTGTCGGTCTCGATCTCGGCGAGCACGTCGCCAGATTTGACCTTGTCGCCTTCCTTGACCAGCCACTTGGAAAGATTACCCTCTTCCATGGTCGGAGACAGGGCAGGCATGGTGATGTTGATCGGCATTTTAATCCTCCGCCCACACAAGTTCATACTGCGCAAGTTCTTCAGGATGTTCCATTATTCGGGTGACGTCCTCGGACGTCACCTCGATGTATCCAGCAACGTCTTCGAGCCAACCGTCTACCGCACCGATCACACCGATCTCTTCTCGCGGAACGCCGACGATCACTTCGGTGTCCTCAGTCTTGAGCAAGGCCCAAAACACGACTTTTTCCATAACCGGATTGTCTCGCGTTCCAATCACTCGGAACCACGAACCCGAAACAGGCATGATCTGCTTCACAGAAGCTTTCGGCATCAGCCGGACCCCTTATCTGTAGCAGACGGTTTTCACCGCCTGGACGACTTCGCCGACATTCGGCAGCGCCAGCTTTTCGAGATTGGCCGCATAAGGCATCGGAACGTCCTTGCCGGCGATCGTCAGGATCGGCGCATCGAGATAATCGAAGGCCTGCTGCATGACGCGGGTGGCGATTTCGGTGCCGATCGAGTTCTGCGGATAACCTTCCTCGACGGTGACGAGGCGGCCGGTCTTCTTGACCGACTCGATGACGGTCGGCAGGTCCATCGGGCGCAGCGTGCGAAGATCGATCAGCTCGACGTCGATGCCTTCCTTTTCCAGTTCGGCGACCGCCTTCACGGCATAGGTCATGCCGATGCCGAAGGAAACGATGGTGACGTCGTTACCCTTGCGGTGGATGCGCGCCTTGCCGATCGGCAGGACGAAATCGTCGAGCTTCGGCACTTCGAACTGGTGACCGTAGAGGATTTCGTTTTCCAGGAAGACGACCGGGTTCGGATCGCGGATGGCGGCCTTCAGCAGGCCCTTGGCGTCGGCAGCCGTGTAGGGCATGACGACCTTGAGGCCCGGGATCTGGCTGTACCAGGTGGCATAGTCCTGGCTGTGCTGCGCGCCGACGCGGGCGGCGGCACCGTTCGGGCCACGGAACACGATCGGCGCACCCATCTGACCGCCGGACATGTAAAGCGTCTTGGCCGCCGAATTGATGATCTGGTCGATCGCCTGCATGGCGAAGTTGAAGGTCATGAATTCGACGATCGGCTTCAGGCCCGCCATGGCGGCACCGACGCCGACGCCGGCAAAGCCGTGTTCGGTGATCGGGGTATCGACCACGCGGCGGGGTCCGAATTCCTGCAGCAACCCTTGCGTGATCTTGTAGGCGCCCTGGTATTCCGCGACTTCCTCACCCATGACGAAGACGTTCTCGTCGCGGCGCATTTCTTCGGCCATCGCGTCGCGAAGCGCTTCGCGAACGGTGGTCATGACCATTTCGGTGCCGGCCGGGATATCCGGATCGGCGGCCGCCTCGGCCCTGGGCTGGGCCGGGACCTTGGCCGCGGCAGGCGTCTCCTCACTTGCTTCGCGGGCCTTGCCGCCTGCGGCGTCGGACGTTGCAGCCGGCGTATCCGCGTCAGCCTTGGCAGGTGCCGCCGGCTTTTCCGCGCTCATCGCATCGGCGCTTTCGCCATCTTGCAGGAGCACGGCGATCTTGGTGTTGACCTTGACGTTTTCGGTGCCGGCGGCGATCAGCAGCTTGCCGATCACGCCTTCATCGACGGCTTCCACTTCCATGGTCGCCTTGTCGGTCTCAATTTCAGCGATGACATCGCCGGACGTGACCTTGTCGCCTTCTTGCTTCAGCCATTTCGAAAGCGTGCCTTCCTCCATGGTCGGAGAAAGCGCGGGCATCAGGATATCGATTGGCATTGGGTTCCCTCCCCGCGATCAGAGCAGAATGTCGGTGTAGAGCTCGGACGGATCCGGCTCCGGATCGGCCTGGGCGAAATCGGCGCTATCCGAAACGACGTCGCGGATATCCTTGTCGATCGCCTTCAGCTCGTCCTCGGTGGCCCAGCCCTTTTCGATGAGGCGCAGGCGCACCTGCTCGATCGGGTCGTGCTCAGAGCGCATCTTCTGCACTTCGTCCTTGGAGCGATATTTCGCCGGGTCGGACATGGAGTGGCCGCGATAACGGTAGGTGAGCATTTCGAGAATGATCGGGCCCTTGCCGGAGCGGCAGTGCTCGAGCGCCTCGTCGCCGGCGGCCTTCACGGCACGAACGTCCATGCCGTCGACCTGGATGCCGGGGATGCCGAAGCCGGAACCACGCAGCGAGTAGTTCGACTGCGCCGTCGCACGGGCCGTCGAAGTGCCCATCGCATAACGGTTGTTCTCGACGATATAGACGATCGGCAGCTTCCAGAGGGCCGCCATGTTGAAGCTCTCGTAGACCTGGCCCTGGTTGGCCGCGCCATCGCCGAAATAGGCGACCGAGACGCTGTCATTACCACGATACCTGTTGGCGAAGGCGAGACCGGTTCCGAGCGAAACCTGGGCGCCGACGATGCCGTGGCCGCCGTAGAAATGCTTCTCCTTGGAGAACATGTGCATCGAGCCGCCCTTCCCTCGGGAATAGCCGCCCTTGCGCCCGGTGAGTTCGGCCATGACGCCACGCGCGCTCATGCCGGTTGCCAGCATATGTCCATGGTCGCGATAGGCGGTGATAACCTGGTCACCCTCCTGCTGCGCCATCTGCATGCCGACGACGACAGCTTCCTGACCGATATAGAGGTGACAGAAACCACCGATGAAACCCATGCCGTAGAGCTGGCCGGCCTTTTCCTCGAAACGGCGGATCAACAGCATTTCACGATAGGCGTGAAGATCCTGATCCTTGCCGAAATCCGGGGTGTTCTTGCCCGTAAACTCCTTGGCGGAGGCTTTCGAGGCCGATTTGATTGCAGACTTTGCCGCTGGTTTGCGGCCGGATACAGACGCGGTCTTGGTCGGCGCCATTCATCCCTCCCTTTGAGTTCTGCGTTGAGAGCGAGATTACGCCCTGACGGGTATCGCCAGATTCCCACTCTGGTGTCGGGGCGTACCATAGGCAAGAAAAGCTGCCCCAGCAATGCCATAAATGCATGGCTCACATTCCGCGCAACCTATTGAATAGGTTACAGAAATGTAAAATTAACCGAAATCGGGTTAATTTAGAAGTAGTTGTTGAAGATGACGATTTCGTCGCCGCGGGAAATATTCAGCTGATAGCGGGCGATCTCGTCCAGCATGTCCTTGTCGAGCGAACCATCGCTCATCAGCTGAACCTGCCGCTCCAGCGTTTCGCGCCGGGCGGTCAGCTTGGCCAGTTCGCCTGCACGCGCCTGCCGCTGACGCTCGAATTCCTCCGTGGCGATCAGACCGAGATCGCCGTGGATGGAATGATAGCCGAAATAGGACAAAAACGCGACTGTGATGGCGGGAAGGACAAAACGGCCGAATTTTCTTTTCTTATGATGCTTTGTCCACATGCCGCTCTAACGCCTTGCCACGCCTACGGGATCTCAAATCAGATCCGAAACAGAGCTTCAAATTCGCAGAACTTGCTTAAGCAATCGTTGACCAGAATCATGACGCGAAAAAGCCCGCGCTTTTGGCGCGGGCTTTCACGGCAAATTTCGGATCGAAAAGCCTTAGGCTTTCAGGATGCCGCGGCCGGCATAAACGGCCTGCGGACCCAGCATTTCCTCGATGCGGATGAGCTGATTGTATTTGGCAAGCCGGTCGGAACGCGACAGCGAGCCGGTCTTGATCTGTCCGCAATTGGTGGCGACGGCAAGATCGGCGATGGTCGAATCTTCCGTTTCGCCCGAGCGGTGCGACATCACGGCGGTATAGCTCGCCTTGTGTGCCGTCTCGACCGCATCGAGCGTTTCCGACAGCGAGCCGATCTGGTTGACCTTGACGAGGATGGAGTTGGCAACGCCTTGTCTGATGCCGTCGCGCAGGCGGGCCGAATTGGTGACGAACAGGTCGTCGCCGACCAGCTGGCACTTGGCGCCGATCTTGTCGGTCAGGTACTTCCAGCCGGCCCAATCGTCTTCAGCCATGCCGTCTTCGATCGAAATGATCGGGTACTTGGCTGCAAGCTCGGCGAGGTAATCGGCCATGGCTTCCGGCTCGAGCGTGCGGCCCTCGCCTTCCATTTCGTACTTGCCGTTCTTGAAGAATTCGGTCGAGGCGCAATCGAGCGCCAGGCAGACGTCGTCACCAGGCGTGTAACCGGCCTTCTCGACCGATTTCATGATGAAGTCGAGGGCTTCCGACGCGCTCTTGAGGCCCGGTGCGAAACCGCCTTCGTCGCCGACATTGGTGTTATGGCCCTGGGCCGCAAGTTCCTTCTTGAGCACATGGAAGATCTCCGAGCCCATGCGCACGGCGTCCTTCAGCGTATCGGCGCCGACCGGCATGACCATGAATTCCTGGAAGTCGATCGGGTTGTCGGCATGGGCGCCGCCGTTGATGATGTTCATCATCGGCACCGGCAGGACATGGGCGTTAGGGCCGCCGACATAACGGTAGAGCGGCAGGCCGGACGTTTCGGCAGCAGCCTTGGCGACGGCGAGCGAGACGCCGAGGATTGCATTGGCGCCGAGGCGCGACTTGTTCGGCGTGCCGTCGAGCGCGATCATCGTCTTGTCGATATGGATCTGGCTTTCGGCATCGAAACCGCCGATCGCATCGAAGATCTCGGTGTTGACGGCCTCGACCGCCTTTTCGACGCCCTTGCCGTGATAACGCTTGCCGCCGTCACGCAGCTCGACGGCTTCATGCGCGCCGGTGGAGGCGCCCGACGGAACGGCCGCACGGCCCATCGAACCGTCTTCCAGATAGACATCTACCTCGACGGTCGGATTGCCGCGGCTGTCGAGAATTTCGCGGGCGATGATATCGGTGATGGCGGTCAAGGGTCTCTCCCTGGGTTTGGACTTGACGTCACGAGGTCATTGAAAATGTCTCATAATCAATGACACGAAAATTACAATCGAAGCAGTTTGCGCGCTTTTTGTGGGCCGGCTCAAGCCGCCTTGGCGATGGCATCGAGCGCGAGCAGCTTTTCGAGCAGCCGCGGCATGTCCTTCAGATGTACCATGTTGGGGCCGTCCGAGGGCGCGTTGTCCGGGTCCTCGTGGGTTTCCAGAAAGACGCCGGCGACACCGACCGCGACGGCTGCGCGCGCCAGCACCGGCACCATCGTGCGGTCGCCGCCGGTCGAAGCGCCCTGCCCGCCCGGCTGCTGCACCGAATGCGTCGCGTCAAAGATGACCGGAGCGCCGAGCGACGCCATGATCGGCAGCGAGCGCATGTCGGAGACCAGCGTGTTGTAGCCGAAGGAAGCACCGCGCTCGCAGAGCAGCACGTTCGGATTGCCGCTCTGGGTGAACTTGGCAAGCACGTTCTTCATGTCCCAGGGCGCCAGGAACTGGCCCTTCTTGACGTTGATGACGCGGCCGGTCTTGGCGGCTGCGACAAGCAGGTCCGTCTGGCGGGAGAGGAAAGCCGGGATCTGCAGGATGTCGACCGTTTCCGCCACGACGGCGCATTGCTCTTCCGTGTGAATGTCGGTCAGGACCGGAAAGCCGAATTCCTTCTTGAGGTCGGCGAAGATTTCCATGGCGGTTTCGAGCCCGATGCCGCGCTTGCCGGAAATCGACGTGCGGTTGGCCTTGTCGTAGGAGGATTTGTAGACGAGACCTATGCCGAGCTTGCCGCAGAGTTCCTTCAGCACGCCTGCCATCATGAAGGCGTGGTCGCGGCTCTCCATCTGGCAGGGGCCGGCGATCAGCGACAGTTTTGCGTCCTGCGCGAAAACCACCTTGCCGTCTCCCTCGCCGACGGAGACGCTGGAATTTGCGGTAACTTCCATGAACCTATTCCTCGAAGCCGAACAAAACACCCTGGCCGGGCGCCGCCGAGACGAGAACACGGCCCTCCCGGCGGACGAATGCGACGTCATTAGCAGCAAGGGTGATCTCTGTCACGGCAAGATCGGCCGTCTTGAAGATGATCACCCGGCCGTGCAGCCCCTCGGCATCCGGGGTCGACGGCAGGGCGAATTCCGCTTCGAGTTCGTGATCCTGCAGGATGCGAATGCGGGCATTGGCCGCGGCAAGCTCGAGCGATGCAGCCTCCGGCTTGGCCTTTGTCATCAGCACCTGCTCGGCCAGGGGCGCGAAATCGGAGGGCGCCGATGCCGACAGGATGATCTCGCTCAGCCCCATGACCGCATTGGAATGATGCTCCAGTTCGCCGCGATCGGCCGGCAGGGGATTGATCCGCTGGCAGGAAAACATCAGGAAGTCGGGCGCCCGGTCATCACCCGCAAAAGCCAGCCGGAAGCTCGCCTGGGTTTCGGAACCGTCGGCCAAGGTCATCGCGCGGGAGAATTCCAGCACGTCGCCTGCCGAGACGCCACGCATCTTGAAACGCGCGTGATCGGCCATCGCGTCGCGCGTGGCGGCAACGAGCGCAGAGAAGCCCTGCCTGTCGCGTCCCTTGCGGAAAGCCAGATCGCGTGCGGTAAAAACGTTGCCGCGTTTGGCGGCTGCGCTCGCATGACGGCGATTGGCAAGAGCCAGCGGCTCCAGATAGCTGCCATCCGAGAAGAACACACAAGCATTAGCCGTGCCGAAAGGATGAAAAGCATCGGGCGCAACTGTAAAACCAAGCTTCGTGAGCCGGGAACGCGCAGCGGTAAGTCCCGCCACCGGCAGCACGAGATGATCGATTGGTCTTGCGTTCACGCGAGGGCCCCCGGAATTGGAATCGCAAAGCTACTTTGGCAGCGGGCTCGCGCCGCGCAAGTGGTGTGGCTCGAGATATCTGGCACGCATCTATGAAGAAAAAATCATCATACTTCACAGAAATTTAGGGACTTGCAGAACACATATGGAACATATAGTGTCCGTTCTGGATTTGTTTCCGACTCTGAGGATGCCAAAAGATGCTCACGCGCAAACAACAGGAATTGCTTCTGTTCATTCACGAACGCATGAAGGAATCCGGCATCCCGCCGTCATTCGATGAAATGAAGGACGCTCTCGACCTCGCGTCCAAGTCCGGCATTCACCGCCTGATCACCGCGCTCGAGGAGCGCGGCTTCATCCGCCGCTTGCCGAACCGGGCCCGGGCGCTCGAAGTCATCAAGCTGCCGGAAGCCTACTCGCCGAGCATGCAGCCACGGCGCGGTTTTTCGCCGAGCGTCATCGAGGGAAGCCTCGGCAAGCCGCAGCCGGTAGCAGCCCCTCAGAAACCCGCCGCCAACGACGATTCACCGAACGCCACGACCGTTCCGGTCATGGGCCGCATCGCTGCCGGCGTGCCGATCTCGGCGATCCAGAACAACACGCATGACATCGCCGTGCCGGCCGAGATGCTCGGTTCCGGCGAGCACTATGCGCTCGAGGTCAAGGGCGATTCGATGATCGAGGCCGGCATTCTCGACGGCGATACCGTGATCATCCGCAACAGCAATACGGCCAATCCGGGCGATATCGTCGTGGCGCTGGTGGACGATGAGGAAGCGACGCTGAAGCGTTTCCGCCGCCGCGGCGCCTCCATCGCCCTCGAAGCCGCCAACCCAGCCTATGAAACCCGCATCTTTGGGCCGGACCGGGTGAAGATCCAGGGCAAGCTCGTCGGCCTCATCCGCCGGTATCACTGATCATCTGCCGGAGCGGTTCCGGCAATGAGCTATCGAAACCTTGGCTTCGCCAATCATAGTGGCGGTGCCGGCTCCAGGGCCGATCTCCGCCCGCCATGGCGGCACGGATCTGCCAGCGCCGAATGTCGGTCGCGCCGTTGATGGAAATCTCCAGGGCGCCGGTCTTGCGAAGCGTGGCACTATTGATCATCAGGGCGCCGGACCGGCATTGGTCGAAGCGGGCACGCGGCGCAATGACAAGACTGGCGGCGTCGCAGGCGGCACCCGCATAACGGCCGTCCTCGACTGCGATAACGATGCCCTTGCCCGTGCTTGCCGCACACCAGGCCGTCGGCTCGCAGGTGAAGCGGCCGGCAGGCGCCTGTTTTATCTTCGACTTTGCCGTTTCGAATTGCTGCGGGGTCAGTTCAGGGCGCTCGTTGATTTTCTCGCCGGGCCGCTTGTCGTCGGGTGGCTTGTCCCTGAATGGCGACATTTCAGGCTTGGTCGGATCGCCGAGCAGAAGCGCCCTCTTCCATTGTCCGTAGACGAAGTCGGGCGGGCGGGCGCGATTGGTGACGACCCCTTCCCCGTCTACAAGTGCGACCATCGTCCCGTCTTCCGAGATCAGGATATCCGGCAGCGGCATCGACCGCTCATGCCAGGAAAGCAGCAGAGCGGTCACCATCAACGGCAAGCCTATCAATCTCAGTCTCGTCCTCATGAGCGTCAGCAGCAGAAAACCTGCCGTCGACACGGTCAGGAACCAGGGATGCTGTCGCCCTATGCCGACATCGCCGCCCCAGGCGGCGACGTGTTTGGCGATGGCGATCACCCACCCCAGGCCGATGCCCATGAGCTTCATGAAGGGCGCATCGAGGCCGAACGGCATCAGCAACATGCCGACCAGCCCTGCCGGCATGACCACGAAGGAGATGATCGGCATGGCGGCGAGGTTGGCGGCAAGGCCGTAGGTGGCGATGCGGTGGAAATGCTCGACTGAGAACATGGCGGTCGAGATGCCGCCGATCAGCGAGGTCACGAAGATGCCGGCCGCGAAATTCCAGGATGCCAGCACCGGCGTCACCACAGGGTGACGGAACGGCAGAGGTTCGGGGTCGCGGCGTTGCGCCCTGTGTTTCCAGAGTGCGTAGCCGGCGACCAGGGCTGCGGTGGCGGCAAACGACATCTGGAAGCTCGGCCCCAGTATTTCCGAGGGCGACATGGCGATGATGACCAGGGCGGACAGCGCGACATTGCGCAGGCTGATCGATGGCCGATCGAAAAGCACCGCGACCAGCATGATCGCCATCATGATATAGGCTCGCTCGGCGGAAACGCCGAAACCGGAGATCAGGTAATAGGCCGTCGCCATCATCAGCGCCCCGAGTGCGGCGATCTTCTTGACCGGATAGGCCTGGGCGAAGCCCGTGAAGACGGAAAGCACGGTGCGCACGCCGACAAAGAAGATGCCGGCGGCGAGCGCCATGTTCAGCCCGGAAATGGCGACGATATGGGCGAGGCCCGACAGTCGCAGCGCCTCGGTGGTGTCTTCGGAAATTGCCCGGCGCTCGTCCGTGACGATCGCCGCGGCAAAGGCGCCGGGATCTCCGGGCACGGTCTCCCGGATACGGGTCGCGATGGCGCTGCGCAGATCGAAAAGTTGGATTTCGACGTCCTTTATCCAGCTCCGGGTTGAAGGGGGAGCAGCCTGCTTTTTCGGCGCTCCATAGAAAAATCCGACTGCGCCGATGCCGTCGAAATAGGAAGAAAAGGCGAAGTCGTTGAGGCCCGGCAAGGCGGGTCCCGACGGGGGCGAAATGCGGGCGCGGCCGCTAATCGTCTCGCCGGTTTGGGCAGGCTCATGGCGGGACCTTGCCAGCAGAGATACACGCTGCGGTGGGCGCCTGACTTTCGGATGGGAGGTCCGCTCGATGCGGACGATATAACGCCAACGGCCCTGAGCGTCGCTCTCCCTGCGCTCGACCACACCAGTGAGCTCGGTCGTCACCGGCGTATCGAGAATGACGGTGGCCCGCCTCCAGGTCTCCAACTGCGCCAGCATCATGCCTGCGAGGAAGAGTGCGAGAGCGAGCGGCAACAGGTGCGTGGCACCGGACCGGTAGCGCGAGACGATTACAAAGATCGCGCAGACGCAAAAAAGGAGGAAATACGGCCAGAAAGCCGGGGTCTGCGGCAGCGCAAACCAGCAGGCGGCCCCTGCCCCGACGACAACAGGCAGAAAAAGGAAACCATGGCCATAGATCGCCTCCTCCTCCAGCATGACCGGGAGACGGCGCCGCAACCGGTCAAGACGTCGGATTGTCGAGCGGCGAACTGACCCTCCTGACGTATGAACGGGCGGGCGGCGTTCGATCGCGGGAAAAAGCTCGGCCAGGTCCCGGACCTTGACCGAGTCGGATGCTCCTCCGTTTATGCGGAGATCCGGCGGCCGGGATATCAGCTTCCCTGCCTCGACATGCGTCGGAAATGCATCTTCCTCCGGCATGAAACGCTCTGTTCGCCCAACCGCCAGACATGCGGCAATGCAACCTGCGCGCTTCCTCCCCGGTCGTCAACCGACGGTTAAATATCGGGAATTCCGAGGCGCGAAAAAGGCTTGCAACAGGAAGTTGGACATCCAAGCAAACGCCGCTGCCCAATAATTTTTCGCGCTGCACAAAATGCCGTCACGACAGCTTGGCATCAGCTTTCGGATCATATAGCTAAACTGTGGACGCTTAATTCTTGTGGCGCTTTTTGGGCGCCATGCCGCCAAAAGGTTGGAGGATCAGCATGACGGATACAAGCGCAAATCTGGTAATCGGTGACAGAAAAGTCGATCTGCCGGTCAAGTCGGGCACCATCGGTCCGGACGTGGTCGATATCGGCGCTCTTTACAAACACACCGGCACCTTCACCTACGACCCGGGCTTCACCTCGACCGCGTCTTGCGAATCCAAGATCACCTATATCGATGGCGACGCGGGCATCCTGCTGCATCGCGGTTATCCGATCGAACAGCTGGCCGAGCATGGCGACTTCTTGGAAACCTGCTATCTGCTGCTTTACGGGGAACTGCCGACCGCCGCGCAGAAGAAGGACTTCGACTATCGCGTGACCCATCACACGATGGTGCACGAGCAGATGAGCCGCTTCTTCACCGGCTTCCGCCGCGACGCCCATCCGATGGCCGTCATGTGCGGCTGCGTCGGGGCCCTGTCCGCCTTCTATCACGACTCGACCGACATCACCGATCCGCACCAGCGCATGGTCGCTTCGCTGCGCATGATCGCCAAGATGCCGACGCTTGCCGCGATGGCCTATAAGTATCACATCGGCCAGCCTTTCGTTTATCCGCAGAACAATTTGGACTATGCGTCGAACTTCCTGCGCATGTGCTTTGCCGTTCCGTGCGAAGAGTATGTGGTCAACCCGGTGCTCTCGCGCGCCATGGATCGCATCTTCATCCTGCATGCCGACCACGAGCAGAACGCTTCGACCTCGACGGTCCGGCTTGCCGGTTCCTCGGGCGCCAACCCGTTCGCCTGCATCGCGGCCGGCATTGCCTGCCTCTGGGGCCCGGCCCACGGCGGCGCCAACGAAGCAGCTCTCAACATGCTGACGGAAATCGGTTCGGTCGACAAAATCCCGGAATACATCGCCCGCGCCAAGGACAAGAACGATCCGTTCCGCCTGATGGGCTTCGGTCACCGCGTCTACAAGAACTACGATCCGCGCGCCAAGATCATGCAGAAGACCACGCATGAAGTGCTCGGCGAGCTCGGCCACAAGGACGATCCGCTCCTGCAGGTAGCGATGGAACTCGAGCGCATCGCGCTCACCGACGAGTATTTCATCGAGAAGAAGCTCTACCCGAATATCGACTTTTATTCGGGCATCACGCTGAAGGCGATGGGCTTCCCCACCACCATGTTCACCGTGCTCTTCGCTCTCGCCCGCACCGTCGGCTGGATCGCCCAGTGGGCCGAAATGATCGAAGATCCGCAGCAGCGCATCGGCCGCCCGCGTCAGCTCTATACCGGCGAAGCGCAGCGGGACTACATCCCGGTTTCCAAGCGTTAACCGACAAGCGACACCCAACAAAAAACCCGGTCAGAGACGACCGGGTTTTTTTGTGTCCAGAACCTGGAGAACGATGCCGGCGGCCGCTTCGCCCGGCGGCACGGGCACTTGCAGGCGCTCCCAGGTAAGATCGAAACCTTCGAGCATGGCGCGACGCTGCATCGTGTCGGAGGACAAGCGCTCGGCCCAGCGGCACAGGCTTGCCGGCCGCACCACCTCGTTGACGTATTCCGGCACCACCGCATAATCGGCGATCAGGTTCGGCAGGGCGCCGGACCAGGTCTTGATGCGTTTTGCGAGCATGGTGATCAGCCAGTCGGTCTTGTAGGCCGAGACCACCGGGATCCCGGCCAAGCCGAGTTCGAGGATCACTGTCCCGGAGGCCGCAAGCGATGCATCAGCATCAGCAAAGGCCGCCCATTTCCCGTCCGCATCGGCGGTGATCTCCGGCTTAACCTCGAAACCGGCGGCGATCTCGCGCACCAGCTTTTCCCGGCGTGGAACCGTCGGCAGCACAAAGCGGGCCGGCCCGTTGCGCGCAACGAACTCGCGGGCCGCCTCGCCGAAGATCGGCAGCAGCGCCTTGATCTCAGCCGAACGGGACCCCGGCAGAAGCATGATCGTCTTTTCCTCCCCCGGCTCCTTCACCGGGCGCCCGGCCCGGATACCGCGGACCTTGAGGAGCGACGGATCGGCTGTCAGACGATGGCCGACGAAGGTGGTTTCCGGCCCGCCGAGACGCTTCATGGCCTCAGGCTCGAACGGCAGCACAGCCAAGACATGATCGACATAACCGAGCATCGCCTTGGCGCGATATTCCTTCCAGGCCCAGACGCTCGGGCAGACATAATCGACGATCGGCAGGTCCGGCAAAGCGGCGCGCACTTTCCTGGCGACGCGATGGGTGAAATCGGGGCTGTCTATGATGATCAGCACGTCAGGCTTGGCGGCAACGATCGCGGCCGCCGTCTGGTTGATCCGCTTGATCAGGTTCGGCAGGCGGGCGATCACCTGGGTCAGCCCCATGATCGACAGTTCGGAAAATTCGAAGAGCGAATTGAGGCCTTGTGCCTCCAACGCTTCGCCACCGACGCCGACGAGTTCGACCGGGCCGTCATGGGCTGCCTTCAAGGCCACGATCAGATCGCCGCCGAGCAGATCGCCGGATACTTCGCCGGCTATGACGCCGACCTTCAAGGTCTTGACCATCACAATCCTCCTTGCGGCAGGCCGGGATCGATGCCGCAGACGAAAATACCGGCAGCATCGGCCGCGGCAATCATCTTCGCTTCTTCCAGTACCAAAGCGCGTCCCGCCTCCACGGCGATGCCGGCGAGACCGGCCTTGATGGCGTTTTCGATGGTCGACGGGCCGATCGTCGGCAGATCGGCGCGCATATCCTGCTGCGGTTTGCAGAGCTTGACGAGTACGCCCTTGCGGCGGGCGGAGATGCGGCCCTCGGCGCGCAATGCCGTCACCCGCTCCAGCATCCGGTCCGTGCCCTCGACGCCTTCCAAGGCCACGACACGTCCGCCGACGCTGACCGCGCCCTGGCCTATATCAAGCTCGCCGAGACGCTTGGCGGCTTCGGACGCCCGATCGATATCGCGGCGATCGTCCTCGGACGGCGCATGGGCGCCGAGCGGTCCGATCTTCGCAAGCAGGCCGGGAACGATGTCGTGGGCGCCCAGCACTTCGCAGCCCATCGCCTCAATGAGCTTGATGACCATCTGCAGCACCGAATCGTCGCCGCCGGAAAGAAGCGTGCGGACAACCGAGGGGACTTTCAGGATCGTACGGAAGGTCGGATGGATGTCGCGCCAATCGGGCCTTCGGGCAACGCCGCCCGACAGGATGACACGGGTGATGCCCTTTTCGCGAAACAGGCGTTCGATCGCCGAAAGATCGCCGACGCCGACGGAGACCGCCTCGAAACCATCGAAGCCCTTATCGGATTCGTTTGCGAGCGCTACGATCAGAGGCGTTTCACCGGCCGCCTGTGCGGCTTTTGCCACATAGAGAGGCAAGAAGCCCTTCCCGGCGATGATTGCCAGCCGGCCCTTCGGCGCAAGGCTCGGTAGGCCGGCCATATGGGATCAGCCCTTGCCGCGGAAGGTCGAGGAAATGGCACGATCGCTCTCGACCGCGATGAAATCGAGGATTTCCATCGCTTCCTTGCAATCGGCGTAGTCGTTGCGGATCGCCGCTGCGTTGGTGCGGATGTTGCTCTCGCCCTCGAAGATCTGCTTGAAGGCGCGGCGGACGGTATGGATCGTCGCACGCTCGATGCCGGCCCGGGTCATGCCGACCACGTTCAGGCCGCCGAGGACGCCCGGATTGCCGTTCAGCATGCCATAGGGGATGACGTCGTAATTGACGGCCGAAAGTCCGCCGATAAAAGCCTGGCGGCCGATGCGGGTAAACTGATGCACAGCGCAGCCGCCGCCCAAGATCGCCCGGTCCGCCACGTGGACGTGGCCGGCCAGCATGACGTTGTTCGACATGATGATGTCGTTGCCGAGCTGACAGTCATGCGCAACGTGCGAATTGGCGAGGAACAGGCAGTTGTTGCCGACCACCGTCTTGCCGCCGCCGCCGACCGTGCCGCAGTTCATCGTCACGCCTTCGCGCATGACGCAATTGTCGCCGACCGTCAGCGTCGAATCCTCGCCCGCCTCATGAAGGCTCTGAGAAACGCCACCGATGATCGCCATCGGAAAGATACGGCAGTTGCGGCCGATCTCGGTGCGACCGCTCACCACGGCATGCGACAGCAGCTCGACGCCATCCTTCAGCACAACGCGCGGGCCGACATGCGAAAACGGGCCGACGACGACGTTCTCGCCGATGACGGCGCCGTCCTCGACCAATGCTAACGGATGGATACGCGCGCTGGCTGCAATGCTGCTCATTCTTCTTCCTTGCGCCGGATCATTGCGCCGATATCGGCTTCGGCAACAAGTACGCCGTCCACCTTCGCGTCACAATGGAATTTCCAGATATTTCCGCGCTGCTTCTGCTTGGTGACGTGGAATTCGACCCGGTCGCCCGGCACAACCGGCTTGCGGAAGCGGGCATTGTCGATGGTCATGAAGTAGACGAGATTGCCGCCCTCGCCTTCTTTCCTGGCGCAGATGGCGCCGGCAGTCTGCGCCATGCCCTCGACCAGAAGCACGCCCGGCATGATCGGCTTCTCCGGGAAATGCCCGGTGAAATGCGGTTCATTGGCGGTGACGTTCTTGATGCCGATCGCGGAATTGTCGCCGTCGATCTCGACGATCTTATCGACCAAGAGAAAAGGATAGCGGTGCGGCAGCAGCTTCATGATTTCCTGAATATCGGCCGCGCCGAGCACCGGCTTGGTCTCATCAGTCATTCTTCTTCTCTCCTCTGCGTTTCGCCCGCTCATCCGAACGCATCAAGACTTCCGCGGTATCGCGGAGGAAATCCGGCATCGGGCGGGCGGGAATACCGCCATAACGCGCCCCGGCGGGAATATCTCCCACCACACCGCTCATCGCGGCGATCTGCACGCCGTCTCCAATCGAGATGTGTCCATTAATACCGGATGCGCCGCCGATCAATACACCGTCGCCGATCCGCGTCGAACCGGCTATGCCAGCGCCGCTCGCGATGCCGCAATGGCGGCCGATGCGCACGTTGTGGGCAACCTGGACCTGGTTGTCGATCTTGGTGCCTTCACCGATGACCGTGTCGTCCATGGCGCCGCGATCGACCGTCGTGTTGGCGCCGATCTCGACATTGTCCTGGATGATGACGCGGCCGATCTGGACGATCTTCAGCATGCCGCGCGGACCCGGCGCAAACCCGAAGCCGTCCTGGCCGATACGGACGCCATTGTGAATGATTACGCCGTTGCCGATGAGAGCCGCGATCACGCTCGCCCCTGCGGCGATCGTGCAATCCCGGCCGATCTTGACGTCGGCGCCGATGATGGTTCCGGCGCCGATGCGGGTGCCGGTGCCGATCTCCGCCCGCGCGCCGATCACGGCCATGGGCTCGATCTCGACGCCGGGTTCGATCCTGGCGGTCGGATCAACGAACGCGGCGGGCGAAATGCCCGGGGGAAACGAAGTGATCGGAGACGGCCGCATCGCGACCGGATGCAGGATGGCACCGGCCTGGGCAAACGCCGTGTGTGGAGTCTTGGTCAGCAGAACCGGGATATAGGCCGGAATGATCGAACGGATCGCGGTATCACAGATAATCGCGGAAGCCTTGCAGCTTTCCAGTTCGTGACGGCTTTTCCGGGACAGGATATAACAGATCTCGCCCTCGCCTGCCCGCGCAACGGGTGCAACGGAACGGATCAACCGATCGCCGGCGCTGCCATCAAGCAGTTCAGCCCCAAGAAGGGCGGCCAACTCGCGCAGGCTCACGCCATCATGCGGCGGAAAGAATTCATTGTGGTCCATAAAGCTAAAGCTCCAGAACAGATTTCCGCCCGCAACCGCGAGCGGAAATGATCAGAACTGGTTCGCCATGCTGAACCGGAATTCCTGGGTTTCGTCGAAGTCTTCCTTCATGACCGGATGCGCATAGTCGAAGCGGATGTTGCCGAACGGCGACGCCCACATGATACCCGCACCGACCGACGCGCGCCAGTTCATGCTGGTGCCCTGCGCAGCGCTGGTGCCGAGCGGGACATCATTGCCGTAAAGGGTACCGGCATCGGCGAAGACGGCAGCACGCAGGCCGAAGTCTTCCGGAACAGCCGGCATCGGCATTGTCATTTCGGCGGAGGCCGTAAAGTAGGTCGTGCCGCCGAGCGCATCGCCGTGATCGGTCGTACGCGGACCGATACCGTCGTTCTCGAAGCCGCGGATCTGACGACCGCCGATCGTGAACTGGTCGAAGACATGCAGATTGTCGCCAGTGGAGACCACATGGCCGGCCCCGACTGCGATGGAGCCGATCAGGTCAGCTTCGGTCGACAGAAGCTGGAAATAACGGGCGCGACCGGAGATCTTGTAGAAGTCGGAGTCGCCGCCAAGACCGGCATATTCATGCGTGATCGTCGCGTAGATACCTTCGCGCGGCAACGTCTGGCTGTCGAGCGTGTTGTAGGTCAGCGTCTGCGAAATCGACGACTGAACGAACTTGCCCTGGTCGATCATCGAGATGTAGGGCGACGAAAGGTTATCGTCCGCGGTGCCAGGGACGCCGTCGGTACCGAAGGCACCGTCGTTGTCGTACTGGATTTCCTTGTAGGTGTAGCGGAATGTGGTCGCCAGATCTTCGGTGATCGGCGCCGTTACGCGCAGGGTGACGCCCTGCTCATCGTAGTCGTAATACTCGTTCGAAGAGGTCTTGCTCTTGAACAGGTCGAAACCGGCCGCCAGACGATAACCGAGGAAATAGGGCTCGGTGAACGAAAGGTTGTAGCTGCGGGCTTCGTCGAGACCACCGCCGACTGCGACGCGGATGAACTGGCCGCGGCCGAGGAAGTTCTTTTCTTCGATCGAAGCTTCGAGCAGGAAGCCGTCGCCGCCTGCGGAGTAACCGGCGCCGATACCGAACGAACCGGTCGGCTGGTCCTCGACATCGACAACGATGACGACGCGGTCAGGCGAAGTGCCCTGCGAGGTCGAGATATTGACGGTCGTGAAATAACCGAGCGCCTCAAGGCGACGCTTGGCGCGCGAGATCATTTCCTGGTTGAAGGCATCGCCTTCGCTGAAATCGAACTCGCGGCGGATGACATAGTCACGCGTACGGGTATTGCCGCGGATCTCGATGCGCTCGACATAGGCGCGCTCGCCCTGGTCGACGAGGTAGGAAACACCGATCGTGTGGTTTTCCATGTTGCGGTCGCCGCGCGGCGTGACGCGAGCGAACGGATAACCGGCCGCGGCGACGCGCTTGGAGATCGCTTCCATCGACTTCTGGATTTCGCGGGCATTATAGACGTTGCCGGAGCGGGTCTCGACCAGACCTTCGAGGTCCTGGCCGCTGATGCCCTCGACCGTGGATTCCACCGAGACGTTACCGTACTGGTAACGCTGGCCTTCCTCGACCGTGAAGTTGATATTGTACTTGTTGCTCGATTCATCGAGCACTGCTTCCGACGAGATGACGCGGAAGTCAGGATAACCGTGGTTATAATAGAACTGGCGCAGCGCTTCCTCGTCGGCGCGCAGCTTGTCCTCGCTGTAGACGTCCTTGCGGGTCAGGAAGGACAGCGGACCAGATTCCTTGGTGATCAGCACCGACTTCAGGCGGCCATCGCCATAAGCCTGGTTGCCGGCGAAGCTGATGTCGGCGATCTTGGTGCGGTCACCTTCGTTGATGACGAAGGCAAGGTTCACACGTCCCTGGCCGACATCGGCGGTCTGGGTGGTGATCTGAACGTCGCTACGGCCGATCGCGCGATAGGCTTCGCTCAGACGCTGGATATCGGCGTCGATCAATGCCTGATTGTACGGGCCAAGCGGCTGGGTCTGAACGACTGCCTGAAGCTTGTCGTCCGTGATCTTGCGGTTGCCGTTGAACACGACCTGGTTGATGAGCTGATTCTCGCTCACCGACACGACCAGCGTGCTGCCGGAAACACTGATTTTGACATCCGAGAAATAGCCGGTCGAATAAAGCTTGCGGACCGATTCATCGATGTCGTTGTTGGAGAAGTTGACACCCGGGCGGATGGTCAGGTTGGAACGGACAGCCTCCTCGCCGGCGCGCTGTGCGCCGCGGACCTGAACGCTCCGGATAACCGCCGCTTCGGCAGAAAGTGCGGAAGCAAGTACCAGTACACCTGCGCCCGATGCAACAACACTAGCAGACAGCGCAAACGCCGACACTGCGTTCAAAAACTTTGAACCAGCCTTCATTTCAATTCTTACCTTTTCCCGTTGTCCCTCGGCGGGTGGTGCCCGACTCCGGCCACGTGTGTCGTTTTACCTTCTTTTGACCTACAAGCAAGGCATCGCGTTAATTTCTGTTTACTTACTTCCCTTGCGTGACCCAATGGCCACGCAACTGTTGTAAACATGGTGAATAAACGGTTTCTTTTACGATTTGAAGGACATCAACCGATCAGATTGCTGATGTCGTTGAAGGTCGCGAAGACCATGAGGCTCAAAACCATCGCAAGCCCGATGCGGAAGGCGATCTCCTGAGCACCCGCGCCCAGCGGTCGGCCACGGATGGCCTCGATCGCGTAGAAGACGAGATGACCGCCGTCCAGAATTGGCACAGGCATGAGGTTCAAGAGCCCGATCGAGACGGAAAGAACAGCTGCGAGCTGAACCACCGCCGCAAAGCCGAGCGTCGCCATCTGGCCCGATGCCTGAGCGACCCTGACCGGCCCGCCGAGCTGGTCAGCCTTCATCCGCCCGGTCACCAGGTTTCCGATATAGCGGAAGGTGCCGGTGACGATATGGCCGGTCTCGGTGACACCTTCGGCGACAGCCTGCAGCGGCGTGAACCTCTCGACGCGGAAATTGCCGCGCTGTTCGTTGGTGACGATGCCAATCAGGCCGAGCTCGACCTTGTTGCCGAACTGGTCTGTGACCTCGGAGCGCTTCGGCACCATCGGCAGATCGAGGTCCTTGCCGTTCCGCTCGACCGTCACGATGATCGGGGTGTCCGGCCTGATGCTGACATAACGCCGTACGTCGTCGAAAGTCCGGATGCGCGAGCCGTCGAGCGCCACCAGCCGATCGCCGGGCTCAACGCCGGCCGCAAGGGCGGCACTTCCCGGCTGGACCTCGGCGACCACGGGATCGGCGACGACCTTGCCGTAGACGCTGAAGAGCACGGCGAAAATGGCAATCGCCAGGATGAAATTGGCGATCGGACCGGCCGCGACGGTGGCGGCCCTCTTCCAGAGCTTGGCACCGGCCAGCGTCTGAGCCTTTTCTTCCTCGCTCATGCCCGCAAGGCCGCTCGCATCCGGCAGGCTCGCGGCGTCGTCGTCGCCGAAGAACTTGACGTAGCCGCCAAGCGGGATCGCCGAGAGCTTCCAGCGGGTGCCATGACTGTCGGTGAAGCCGAGAAGTTCCGGTCCGAAGCCGACCGAGAAGGCGGTGACCCGGATGCCGCACCAGCGTCCGATAAGATAGTGGCCCATCTCATGCACGAAGACGAGCAGGGACAGGACCAGCACGAAGGGGATGATATAGCCGGTAAGGAAGCTGAGGATGGCCATCAAAATTTCCGTTTCAACATTGTACCGGCCGCCCAGACCTCAAAACCCGAAGAGGAAGCCTGCAACCGACACATCAAGATGGCCCGTCATGGCCGTATAAACAAGCGTCAGCAGAAACGCCGCGAAACAGGCGAAAACGAGGCCGTCGACGCGATCCATGACGCCGCCATGCCCCGGAATGAGGTGGCTGGAATCCTTCACGCCGAACCGACGCTTGATGAAGGATTCGAACAGGTCGCCGATCTGGCTGGCAACGGAAAGCAGAAATGCGATCGCCACCGTCCAGATCGACAGCCGGGAAAAGACGCCGAGTGTCAGGGCGGAGCTTGCGATCACGCCAGAAACCGTGCCGCCGATCGCACCGGACCAGGTCTTGCCGGGCGAAATGCGCGGTGCAAGTTTCGGCCCCTTGAGCGCGCGGCCGACGAAATAGGCGAGGATATCGGTCGCCCAGACGACCGCGAAGATGAAGAGTGTCGCCACGAACCCCGCCTGGTCTTCGGCACGGATCGCCGCCAGCGAGATCCCGCTCAAGCCCGCGTAGAAGATGCCGCCCGGCAGCCACCAGCTGCCCTTGCGCAGCAGCACGAGAAGAAGGGCGGTGACTACAGCGCCGCCGAGAATCGGCACGGAAAGCTCACCTTCGTCGACCACCAGGTCGATGGCGATCAGAAAAATCGCAACCCAGCCGAAGGCGTTCGCACGAAAATCGCGCTCGGCGGCCCGCGTGATCGTCGACCATTCGTAATAGATCAGGACCGCCATGGCGGCAGCCAGTATGCGGAACGCCAGGCCGCCATACCAAGTGGCCGTCAGGACAACGGCCGCCAGAACCACCGCGGATGCGATGCGGCGCTTCAGTTCAGTGCTCATCAACCGCCCACCGCTATCGTCTTGTTCGACAGTCCGCCGAAGCGCCGGTCGCGGGAGGCATAGATCTTCAGGGCGTCGAAGAAGAGTTTCCGATCGAAGTCGGGCCAGTAGTCCGGCAGGAAGACAAGTTCGGAATAGGCCGCCTGCCAGAGCAGAAAATTCGAAAGCCGCTCCTCGCCGCTGGTGCGGATGATGAGGTCCGGATCGGGAATGCCGGCGGTATCCAGCTTTGCGCTGATCTTGTCCGCGTCGATCTCGGAAGCCTTGAGGACACCGGCTTCGACGTCCCGGGCGAGCATGGCGACCGCACGGGCGATCTCGTCGCGCGCACCGTAGTTGAAGGCAATGACCAGCGTCAGTGCCGTGTTGAACCTCGTCGTTTCCTCGGCTTCGAGAAGAAGCGGAAGAATGTCGCTGCGCAGCTTCTCGCGTTCACCGATCACCCGAATGCGGACATTCTCGCGGTGCAATTCGGCCAGATCCTGGCGGATGAAGCGCCGGAGGAGACCGAGGAGATCCCTCACCTCGGTTTCGGGCCTGCTCCAGTTCTCCGAAGAAAACGCAAAGAGCGTCAGATATTTGACGCCCGCATCGCCGGCAGCCCGCACCGTCTCGCGAACCGCTTCGACGCCCTTGCTGTGTCCGACCGTACGAGGAAGCCCGCGCTTGTTGGCCCAGCGTCCATTGCCATCCATGATAATGGCAACGTGTTGAGGGATGATCTCAAGCTCGGGATTCACCATATTCTAAACGGCTCCTTTGGCCGCCGGAATATGGCGGCAAACCAGGCCTAAGTTAGACCTGCATGATTTCCTTTTCCTTATCCGCAAGCAAGCGGTCGACTTCGGAAATCGTATCATCCGTCATCTTCTGCACTTTTTCCGACTGCGAGCGGCTCTCGTCCTGGCCGATGTCGCCGTCCTTTTCGGCCTTTTTCAGGCCGTCCATGCCATCGCGGCGGACGTGACGGACAGCAACCTTCGCCTTTTCCGCATAATCATGCGCAACCTTGACCAACGACTTGCGGCGCTCCTCGTTGAGCTCGGGAAGCGGGATGCGCAGGTTCTGGCCATCGACGATCGGATTGAGGCCGAGATGTGATTCGCGGATCGCCCGGTCGACGGCGTTGACCATCGACTTGTCCCAGATGGATACGCCCAGCATACGCGCTTCCGGCACGGTGATGTTGGCCACCTGGTTGAGCGGCACGCGCGAACCATAGGCTTCGACCATCACCGGATCGAGAATATTGGCCGAGGCGCGGCCGGTGCGCAGCGACGCGATATCGCTTTTGAACGCGTTGATCGCGCCTTCCATGCGGCGCTTGATGTCGTTGAGGTCGATTCCACTCATCCGTCTACTCCCGTATGTTATCTGGGCGGCCCGCGATGCCGCGCCTCAATTGTCCGCTACGATGGTCTTGCGGCCGCCGCCGGTCAAGATTTGGGCGAAGCCGCCCTTCTCATGGATCGAAAAAACAATGATCGGGATGGAGTTTTCGCGAGCGAGCGCCACCGCCGCCACGTCCATCACCGCCAGACCCTTTTCGAGCACTTCGCCGTGCGTCAGCGTCTCGAACCGGGTCGCCGTCGGGTCCTTCTTGGGGTCGGCCGAATAGATGCCGTCCACCTGGGTGCCCTTGAAGATCGCTTCCGCACCGATTTCAGCCGCGCGTAGCGCTGCCGCCGAATCGGTCGTGAAGAACGGATTGCCGGTGCCGCCGGCGAAGATCACCACCCTGCCCTGTGCCATGTGGTGCACCGCCTGGCGCTGCGAGAAGCTCTCGCAGATCTCCGGCATCGAGATCGCCGACAGAACCACCGTGTCGACGTTCAGCTTGCGCAGCGAAGTGGCAAGCGCCAGCGCGTTGATCACGGTGCCGAGCATCCCCATGTGGTCGCCGGTCACCCGGTCGCCGCCCTTGGAAGCCACGGCAACGCCGCGAAAGATGTTGCCGCCGCCGACGACCACGCCGACATCGACGCCCATGGCGCGCGCTTCGGCGATATCGGAGGCGACCCGATCGGCAACCGCAACATCGATGCCGAAACCCTGGCTGCCCATCAGAGCTTCACCGGAGGCCTTGAGCAAGACACGCTTGTAGAGGGGCTGAGGCGACATGGAGGCTCCTTGAAATCGAAATGCAATGCGGAGGGTCAAACGGGTTGCGGATACACGAAGGGCACCGGTTTGTCACCGGTGCCCTTGCGCTTTCGACAGCTTTAGCTAACGAATATCAGCCTTTGGCGACCGCTGCTACTTCAGCGGCAAAATCCGATTCTTCCTTTTCGACGCCTTCGCCGAGCAGAAGACGGGCCATGCCGGTGACTTCGATCGAAGCGCCAGCGAGCTTTTCAGCATCCTTGACGGCTTGGCCGACGGTCACGTCCGGGTTGATGACGAAGGCCTGCGACAGAAGGGCAACTTCCTCGAAGAACTTGCGCATGCGGCCGTCGACCATCTTTTCGATGATCGCTTCCGGCTTACCGGAAGCGCGCGACTGCTCGATGAACACGTTGCGCTCGCGCTCGGCCACAGTCGCGTCGACTTCTTCGGCGCGGATGGCGAGCGGGTTGGTGGCAGCGATGTGCATGGCAACCTGACGGCCGAGCGAGGTCAGGACTTCCTTGTCGCCGACCGACTTCAGGGCGACCAGGACGCCGAGCTTGCCGATGCCGTCGCCGGCAGCGTTATGGACGTAGGTCGCGACGACGCCGTGCTCGACCTGCAGCAGGGCGGAGCGACGCAGCGTCATGTTCTCGCCGATCGTGGCGATAGCGTCCTTGATCGTGTCGGCAACCGGCTTGCCGGAAGCGGGATAGGTGGCAGCCGAGATCGCCTCGACGGAGCCGTCGGTCGCCAGCGCGACGCTGGCGATGCCGCGGACGAGGTCCTGGAAGGCATCGTTGCGGGCAACGAAGTCGGTTTCCGAGTTGAGTTCGATGACGACGGCCCTGTGGCCGGCGCTGGCGATGCCGATCAGGCCTTCGGCTGCGGTGCGGCCGGACTTCTTGTCGGCCTTGGAGATGCCCTTGGCGCGCAGCCAGTCGATCGCCGCTTCGATGTCGCCGTTCGTTTCAGTCAGCGCCTTCTTGCAGTCCATCATGCCTGCGCCGGACTTTTCGCGCAGTTCCTTTACCAGTGCAGCGGTGATTTCAGCCATTGTTTTGCCTCTTGTCGGTTCAAGTGCTTCTCGCCGGAAAAACGTCGGCGGACTCAAAAGTTTTGGGACGAATGTACCCGGAAGTGTGACAGCGTGATGAAGACATCACGAAAGCGATCGCCTCGACGACCAAGCGGTGGCGGCTCGCCTTGAAACGACCAAGGCCAGGGATCGCTATCTCTGGCCTCGATCGAATTTCACAAAGGAGGAGCGGCAGGCCGCTCCGTCCCCTTAAGCCTGAGCTTCTGCTTCAGCTTCGCCTTCGAGCGCCGGCTCGATCGGAGCTTCGGCAGAACCGCCGATGTCGCGACCCGAAGCGCCCTGCTGGCGCGCGATGCCGTCGATGGCAGCGCGGGCGATCAGGTCGGTGTAGAGAGCGATGGCGCGCGAGGCGTCGTCATTGCCCGGGATCGGATAGTCGATGAGGTCCGGATCGCAGTTCGAATCGATGATGGCGACGACCGGGATGCCCAGGCGCTTGGCTTCGTCGATAGCGATCTTTTCCTTGTTCGTGTCGATGATGAACATCAGGTCCGGAGTGCCGCCCATGTCGCGGATACCGCCGAGAGCCTTGTCCAGCTTTTCGCGTTCGCGCTCGAGGTTCAGGCGTTCCTTCTTGGAGTAGCCGGAAGCTTCCGAATTCAGGATTTCGTCGAGCTTGCGCAGGCGCTGGATCGAGTTCGAAATGGTCTTCCAGTTGGTCATCATGCCGCCGAGCCAGCGGGAGTTGACGTAATACTGGGCCGAACGCTTGGCCGAGTCGGCGATCAGTTCAGACGCCTGGCGCTTGGTGCCGACGAACAGAACGCGGCCGCCACGGGCGACGGTGTCGGACACGACCTGAAGGGCGCGCGACAGCATCGGAACGGTCTGGGCCAGATCAATGATGTGGATGTTGTTACGGTCGCCGAAGATATACGGCTTCATCTTCGGGTTCCAGCGGTGAGTCTGGTGGCCGAAGTGGACGCCTGCTTCGAGAAGCTGGCGCATAGAGAAATCGGGCAATGCCATGCCTTGTTATCCTTTTCCGGTTGAACCTCCGCAAGGCGAACAGCACCCTCTTCGAGAATGCCACCGGGCGGAACGGTCCGGATTTCTCCCGGACAATCCCATGCCTTACGTGTGGAATGCGGCTGGCCATACATTCGATTTGCCGCAAAAGCAAGAGCTTTGCCGAAATCACCTCGGCGTGCCGGCATGTGAGCGGCAGTCAGCGACGGACGGCTATTTCGCCGGCGCCGGGCATGGGTCCTGCTGCGGCTTCAGGAGCTCCAGCTTGGCGAGGCTGCCCGACAGCACGAAGTCACCGTAGTCCATGGTGAGATCGCGGGTGATGCCGTTTTCGTAGAGCTTGAACGACATGTTGTAGACCGGGGTCGGGTCGCCGACCGCATTCTCGTTGAAATAGGCGATCGTCACCGGCCAGAAGGAAGACTTTGCAAACTCGCCGGCCTTGTCGGCATCGACATCGTCCTTCTGCGCGGTCTGCGACTTGCCGATCACCGTCGTGGTCAGCAGCGCCTGGTCGCCGTTTTCCGAGCCGTCGAAGACCCGCGCCTCGAAGAAACTCTTGCCCTGCTTGGCATTCGCGATGACGTCGAGCATATGGCTGGTCGGAAAATCGCTCGACGGCAACTCGATCTCACGGCCGTCGGGCTGGGTGATTTCCACCTTGATGCCCTTGTCGACGATCGACGCGTCGCCGCTCAGCTGCTTGTCGAGCTGCTCGTCGGTGAAGGACTTGGTCTCGAAATGGAACTGGTTTGCGGCCATGTCCTCGAAGGTGGTGGTCTGCTGATCGCTGAGGCGCGTCTCCTCGCCCGTGCTGATCTTGGTGACCAGTCGGAAATTGGTGGAAAAACCGGTGCAGGCCGAGCCGGTGAATTCATAGACCATGCGGCCGAACATGCCTTCGATGCCGGAACGTTCGGAGGCATTCTTGAGCTTCAGGTCGTAAATGGCGCGATGCGGGACGAGCAGCCGGGCAGCAGCGTCGGTATTCGCGTCCGCGGAGGTGGCAGCCACAAGGCTCAGACCGCCGGCAAGGATCACCCCGAGGCTCATTCGCAACATTCACATTCTCCTGTTGGACTCAGTTGGTGATGTTATAAGAACGCCATCTGACCAAGCTAAGGCCTTGATGCAGGATTTTTGAAGAATTTACAACAAAACGGGAGTCGAAAATGACCGAAGCCATCGAAGGCCGCCTGCAAGAATTGGGGATCGAACTCCCCGTCGCGGCAGCACCCGCCGCCAATTACGTGCCATATACGATCAGCGGCAATACCCTTTATCTTTCCGGCCAATTGCCGATCGAAGGGGGCAAGGTCGCGGTAACCGGTCTTGTCGGACGCGATGTGGATTTGCCGGCAGCGCAACGGGCAGCGGAACTCTGCGCCATCAACATCCTCGCCCAGGCGAAGGCTGCACTCGGGGGCGATCTCGGCAGGATCCGACGCATCTTGAAGCTCAACGGCTTCGTCGCTTCGACACCTGATTTCGTCGAGCAGCACCTCGTCATCAACGGCGCCTCCAACCTGATCGCCAACGTGCTCGGCGACGCCGGCAAACATGCCCGCGCCGCCGTCGGCATGGCCTGCCTGCCCCTCAACGCCTCCGTCGAAATCGACGCCATCATCGAGATCGAAGCATGACCTCCGCATCCTGGATCAAGGACCTCCCGGTCGCCCATCGCGGCTTTCACGACATGAACCACCAGGTCTGGGAAAACACGCTGTCTGCCTTTTCCCGCGCGGTGGAAGCCGGCTTTGCGATCGAATGCGACGTGCAGCTTGCCGCCGACAGCGTTCCGGTGGTCTTTCACGATCACGACCTCGAGCGGCTCTGCGGCATCAAGGGCGATATCCGCGAAAAGACCTCGGCCGAACTCGGCATGCTCGCGGTCGGGGCTACCCAGGACAAGGTCCCGACCCTGAAGCAGATGCTCGCGCTCGTCGCCGGCAAGGTGCCTCTGGTCATCGAGATCAAGGGGCGCGAAGGCGACGGCGAGGACGACGGGTTCGCCGAGGCGGTGCTCGAAGTTCTCGAAGGTTATCAGGGCAAGGTGGCGCTGATGAGCTTCGACTATCACATTCTGCGCGATCTCAAGACGGCCGGTTCGCCCTACCCGCTCGGCCTGACGGCGATGGGCGACAAGCCGGAGGAATTTTTCGAACACGACGAGGCCATGCAACTGGGCCTCGACTTCATTTCCTACCACTACCCCCACCTGCCGAACACGTTCGTCACAGCCCAGAGAGCGACTGGAATTCCGGTCATTACCTGGACCGTGAGGGATGCAAACGGCCGCGAACATACCTATAAATATGCGGACCAGATGACCTTCGAAGGTTTTGATCCGCGGGAGGCAACCTCCCCCTCCCTGTAAAGCAGAGTATGACCGGTAATCTTACCATCCGCATCGAAAAGTCCTTCTGCGCGATCAGGCCGGCAAGCTGGTCGCGCCTTTCGGGCACCTCCAAGTCGTCCTCTTCGGACGTGCCCTACAATCCGTTCCTGTCGCACGCCTTTCTCTCGGCGCTGGAGGAATCGGGCTCGGCCACCGCCAAGACCGGCTGGCTCGGCCACCATCTGCTTCTCGAAGACGACAAGGGCACGCTGATCGGCGCGGTCCCCGGTTATCTGAAAAGCCACAGCCAGGGCGAATATGTCTTCGACCACGGCTGGGCCGACGCTTTCGAGCGCGCCGGCGGGCGTTATTATCCGAAGCTGCAATGCACCGTGCCGTTCACGCCGGCGAGCGGACCGCGGCTGCTGGTTTCCGAAGGTTACGACCGGGTTTCGACGGAGCTGACGCTCGCCGCAGGTCTCCAGGAGGTGACACGCCAGCTCGGCATCTCGTCCGCGCACGTGACCTTCGTGGCGGAAGACCAGGTCGCAGCCTTCGAGGAGGCCGATTACCTGCACCGCACCGACAAGCAGTTCCATTTCATCAACGAGGGTTATGCGAACCACGACGCGTTCCTCGAAACGCTCGCGTCCCGTAAGCGCAAGGCGCTGAAGAAGGAACGGCGTTCAGCCCTGGAAAACGGCATTACGATCGACTGGCTGACCGGCAAGGACCTTACAGAGGACATCTGGGACCAGTTCTTCACCTTCTACATGGATACCGGCGGCCGCAAATGGGGCCGTCCCTATCTCACCCGGGCGTTCTATTCGCTGATCGGCGAGCGCATGCCCGAGGACATCCTGCTGGTGATGGCCAAACGCGAGGGAAAATACGTCGCCGGCGCGATCAACTTCATCGGCGGGGACGCGCTTTATGGCCGCCACTGGGGCTGTATCGAGGACCACCCCTTCCTGCATTTCGAGGTCTGCTACCACCAGGCGATCGATTTCGCGCTCGCCAAGGGCTTGAAGCGGGTCGAAGCGGGCGCGCAAGGGGAACACAAGCTGGCGCGCGGTTACCTGCCTGTCACCACCCATTCGATGCACTATATCGCCCATGCGGGACTGAGGCGCGCGATCGCCGACTATCTGGAGCACGAGCGCGAAGACGTGGAGCAGATGACGGAATATCTCGCCGAGCACAGCCCTTTCCGCAAGGGCGAGCGCCAGCAGGAACAGGACTAGAGCTCGGAAAGATCGGGCCGGCAAAACTAAGGAGAGGACATCACGATGAGCGGACAGGCTTACGACAGCAACAACATCTTCGGAAAAATCCTGCGCGGCGAGATCCCGTGCCACCGGGTCTACGAGGACGACGATACCCTTGCCTTCATGGATGTCATGCCGCAATCGCACGGTCACCTTCTGGTGGTCCCGAAAGCCCCATCGCGCAACATCCTCGATGCCGATCCTGCTGTGCTTTCGAAGGTGATCCCGGTGGTGCAGAAGCTCGCCAGGGCCGCTAAAGAGGCTTTCGAAGCGGACGGAATCACGGTCATCCAATTCAACGAACCCGCCGCCGGACAGACGGTTTACCATCTGCATTTCCACGTCGTCCCGCGTTACGAGGGACAGCCGTTGAAACCCCATTCGGGCCAGATGGAGAATAACGACGTGCTGGCGGCAAATGCCGAAAAGATCATCGGCGAATTGGGCAACTGACCATTAGAACCCGATCCACCAGAGACCGGCGACCAAAAGCACCATGGGCACCGCCACACCGATGCCGACCTTGCGGCCGGTCGCCAGGAACACGGCAAAGCCGATGCCGGCGGCCCCGACCCTCAGCCAGAGCGGCGTGCCGGCGAGCGTGCCGTTCGGGAAGACGATCAGCTTCGCGGTGACGGCCATGACGAGCGAGGTCGCCACCGCCCTCACCCAATACAGCGCCTCGGAATCCTCGTTCAGCCGGTTGCCGGTGAAAACCCCGAGCCAGCGCCAGATATCGGTCGCCAGGAAACCGGCGACCGCGATGACGATGAAGGTCCAGTATTCGGCAATCATCGCCTGGCCTCCTGCCCGACGCGCTTTCTCTTCCGGCGCGCCCTGTCGATCAGATAGGCCACAGTTCCGCCACCGACGCCGGCGCAAAGCACGTCGAATTGCGGGGTCACCAGCGCCAGCGTCGGGCCGAGGATCATCCCCATCACGAAGGCGATCTTGACCACCGGCTGGTGCGCACTCACCCAGATGGAAGCGTTGAAATAGACCGGCGTCAGGAAGAACAGTATGCCCGCGACGACCGGCGGAAAGCCCGAAACGATGTCGTAGAAGACCCCGACGACAAGGGTGCCCGTCAAGGTCAAAGTCACCCCAAAGCCGGCGAAATAGATCGCCCGGTATTCGCGCGGCACGTTGCGCAGCGTGGTGATCGCGAACACCCAGGACGTGATGGCGATGAAATGCGAGAGGATCAGCAGCAGCCAGATCGGCGTGCGCCTCGTGCGCATTTCCGGGACGACCGAGGCGACCATCGGCATCATGCGGATCGAGGAAAGCGTGACTGCGAGGAAACAGGCTGCGATGTTGGCGCCGCCCGCCATGCTGCCGACCAGAATGACCTGCGCCGGAAGCGCCCAGATCGCCAGCGACATGAAGACCGCCTCGGCGCGCGTCAGCCCCGATTCGAGCGCAAAGGCGCTGAAACCGACGATCGAGGTCAGGAGAATGAGGGCCGGAAGCGAGAGCAGACCCCGCATGCCGGTAAAGAACCAGGATAGGGCGTTGCGGTCGTCACTGTCTGGAGACATCGGCATTCCGGCGGATATGGGAAAAGGCTCGTCATCAAAACGACGATGCCGGGACAAGCCCGGCATCGCAGGAGTTCCATGCGAAACTGTTATTTGCTCTTCGGCACGCGCGGCACCGTGGTGCTCTTGCGCGGCGGCGTCTTCGGCGCATCTTCCGAAGCGATCACATCCGCGTCGACCATGGCGCGAGCCCGGGCCGAGCCGCCGTCCTTGTCCTTCGACGCCGACTTCTTCGGCGCCTTGGGCTTGGTGACCTTGGCCTCGGCTTCCTCGGCGGCCTCTTTCACCTCGGCCTCCGGCTTCGGCTTCACGGGCGTCGCTTCGGAAATCGAGTCGAGGATGAGCTTGTCCTTGCCATCCTCGCCCTTGCCGACGGTAACGCGAACCACGCCACCCTTACGCAGCTTGCCGAACAGGATCTCGTTGGCGAGCGGCTTCTTGATGTATTCCTGGATGACGCGCGAGAGCGGGCGGGCACCCATCTTCTCGTCATAACCCTTTTCCGCCAGCCAGGCGATCGCGTCCTGATGCAGGTCGAATGTGACGTTGCGTTCCGAGAGCTGCGTCTCGAGCTGCATGACGAACTTCTGCACGACCTGATGGATGACCTCCGTCGGCAGCGGTGCGAACGGGATGATCGCATCGAGACGGTTGCGGAATTCCGGCGTGAACAGACGGTTGATCGCCTCTTCGTCCTCGCCGGTGCGCTTGGACGAACCGAAGCCGATGGCGGCCTTGGCCATTTCCGACGCGCCCGCATTGGTCGTCATGATCAGGATCACGTTGCGGAAGTCGATCTTCTTGCCGTTGTGGTCGGTCAGCGAACCGTGGTCCATGACCTGCAGCAGGATATTGTAGATATCCGGATGCGCCTTCTCGATTTCGTCGAGCAGGACCACCGAGTGCGGATGCTGATCGACGCCATCGGTCAGGAGACCGCCCTGGTCGAAGCCGACATAACCGGGAGGTGCGCCGAGCAGCCGCGAGACCGTGTGGCGTTCCATGTATTCCGACATGTCGAAGCGCAGTATCTCGACACCGAGCGAGGCGGCCAGCTGTTTGGCGACTTCCGTCTTGCCGACGCCTGTCGGGCCGGAGAAGACGTAGGAGCCGATCGGCTTGTTCGGCTCGCGAAGGCCGGCACGGGCGAGCTTGATCGCCGTCGACAGCGCTTCGATCGCCGCATCCTGGCCGTAGACGACCGAACGCAGTTCCTTTTCCAGGTTGGCGAGAACCATCTCGTCATCCTTGGAGACGGTCTTTGCCGGAATCCGCGCCATGGTGGCGATCGTTGCTTCGATCTCCTTCTCGGTGATCAGCTTGCGGCGCTTGGAGGCCGGCAGCAGCATCTGGGCCGCACCGGTCTCGTCGATCACGTCGATCGCCTTGTCCGGAAGCTTGCGGTCGGAGATGTAGCGGGCCGACAGTTCGACGGCCGACTTGATCGCTTCGTTGGTGTAACGCAGCTTGTGATAGTCCTCGAAATAAGGCTTCAGGCCCTTCATAATCTCGATCGCATCCTCGATCGACGGCTCGTTGACGTCGATCTTCTGGAAGCGGCGAACCAGAGCCCGGTCCTTTTCAAAGAACTGGCGGTATTCCTTGTAGGTGGTCGAACCGATGCAGCGGATCGAGCCCGAAGACAGAGCCGGCTTCAACAGGTTCGAGGCATCCATCGCGCCGCCGGAGGTGGCCCCGGCGCCGATGACGGTGTGGATCTCGTCGATGAACAGAACCGCACCCGGATACTCTTCGAGTTCCTTGACGACCTGCTTCAGGCGTTCCTCGAAATCGCCGCGATAACGGGTGCCAGCCAAGAGCGTGCCCATGTCGAGCGAGAAGATGGTGGCGTCGGCGAGCGCCTCCGGCACCTTGCCTTCGATGATCCGCTTGGCGAGGCCTTCGGCGATCGCCGTCTTGCCGACGCCCGGATCACCCACGTAGAGCGGGTTGTTCTTGGAACGGCGGCACAGGATCTGGATCGTGCGGTTGACTTCGGCATGGCGGCCGATCAGCGGGTCGATCCGGCCATCGCGGGCCTTTTCGTTCAGGTTGACGCAATAGGCCTTGAGGGCATCCTGCGGTTTCTTGGCGGAACCTTCCTCCTGGTCGCGGGCGGAGGGCTTGGCTTCCGGCTCGCTGTCCTCGGCGCCGCGCGGCGTGCGGGTCTGGGAGGTGCCCGCGCGCTTGCCGATGCCGTGAGAAATGTAGTTGACCGCGTCGTAGCGGGTCATTTCCTGCTCCTGCAGGAAAAACGCCGCATGGCTTTCCCGTTCCGCGAAGATCGCGACGAGAACGTTGGCGCCAGTCACTTCCTCGCGGCCCGAGGACTGGACGTGGATGACGGCGCGCTGGATGACGCGCTGGAAGCCGGAGGTCGGCTTGGAATCCTCGTCGTAACCGGTGATCAGGTTGGCAAGTTCATTATCGACATAGTCGGTGACGGTCTTGCGCAGCGTTTCCAAATTGACGTTACAAGCGCCCATGACCGCGGCTGCGTCGGCATCGTCGATCAACGCCAAAAGCAGGTGCTCGAGCGTGGCATATTCGTGATGCCGCTCGTTGGCAAAGGTCAGTGCCTGATGCAGCGCCTTTTCTAGACTAGGCGAAAATGTTGGCACGTCGGGTTCCTCACTTCTTTTCCATGACACATTGCAGCGGATGCTGGTGTTGCCGGGCGAAGTCCATGACCTGGGACACTTTGGTTTCCGCTACTTCGTATGTAAATATTCCGCATTCCCCCACGCCGTGATTGTGGACGTGGAGCATGATACGCGTCGCTGCCTCCCTGTCCTTCTGAAAGAAACGTTCCAGAATGTGGATGACGAACTCCATCGGCGTATAATCGTCATTCAGCAGCAGTACGCGGTAGAGGTTGGGCTTCTTTGTTTTCGGCTTCGTGCGCGTGATGACCGAGGTACCGCGATTTGCGTTGTCTCCGTCGCCACCCTTTTCAGCTTGCATCAAGATCGGCAGTGCGATCATCTTCATTCATTCCCCAGTCATCCGGCGGGTTCGTCCGAATGGCCGAACGGCCGGACTTTAGTCTTCCTAACTTAGTTCATTGAACGCGGATTTTAAGCCCCCTTTGCGGCCACGCAATCACTATTCCGCTAAAGAGACGATGGAACATGCCGAAAGTCGCGTATTTCCGCATTGGCATGAATCAAAAAGGCCGGCAGCGCTGAACGCCGCCGGCCTTCTATGGTGAAGGCGTCGCTTTGGGGGCCGCTATGCGCGTTACGCGGCGTTTGCGGTCACCACGGCGGTCGACTTGGCGACCGGCGCTTCGTAGGGCTTGTAGGCCGTCTTGGCGAGATCGGCATACATGTCGGTAATCTTGGTCGACTCGGCAATGAAGCTCTCGTAAGCCGACTTTACATAATTGGTCTGGAGTTCGAACGCCGCTTCGACGCTGCGGGTGGAAGCGAGCGCCTCCACGAAACCCGTCATGTCCTGGAAGGACTTCTTGGAATAGTCGGTCGCTTCGGTGGCAATCGCCTGATAACCCTTGGCGATCTCGGAATAGCTCTTCAGCATTCCGTCCATCGCTTCCTTGCTCTTCTTGTTGGCCTCATCGAAATTGAACATCGCCGGTCCCTTTGTTCTATTCGGATGCGCTGATAGAAAGCGGCGAGCCGATAAAAGTCAAGGCTGATTTGTGCGCCGCAAAATCACCTTTGGTTGCAGCCGCATCCATGCGATTGCATAGACCGATTCACCTTCCTGATTTTGTGAAGATATATCAGCGGATCGCAACTAGCCGTGCAAAAACGCCGCAGCCATTTTCTTTCCCGGCGGTCGCTCCGCACGAATCAAAAAAGCGGGCCTGTCAGCCCGCCTTGAAGTCGCGGCCGGTTCGATCAGAGATCGACTTCCAGGATCGCCATGGAAAAATTGTAGGAGCGGTCGCCATCCTCGTCATCGATATAGACGACGCCAAGAAACTCGTCTCCGAGGTAGACTTCGGCCGAGTCGTCCTTGCGCGGACGCGCCTTGACGATCGCCTGCGGATTGATCACGCGCTTGAAATAGGCGTCGAGTTTTTTGATTTCGTCCGGTTTCACGTTTCTCTCCGTCAGCGGTTCTCGGTTGCGGCGCTTTTGGCATGGGACAAAGGCGAAAGTAAAGCCGCCAGAAGTAGCCTTTGCCGCTCTTTTGCGATGTTCCATGGGGCCGATGTTCAGCGAACCCAAAACATCGGCAGCGGCGGGCAAACGCAGACGAATCAGTCGTCGGCACCGAGAAGCTGGTCCATCAGGCGCGACGGTTCCGAACACCCAGCGCTCCCGACCACCTTTGCCGGCACGCCGGCGACGGTCGACTTCGGCGGTACGGCCTTCAGGACCACCGAGCCCGCGGCGACGCGCGAGCATGACCCGACCTCGATATTGCCGAGGATCTTGGCGCCGGCACCAATGAGGACGCCGTTGGCGATCTTCGGATGGCGGTCGGCGCCTTCCTTGCCGGTGCCGCCGAGCGTCACCCCATGCAGGATCGAGACATTGTCGCCGATGACGGCAGTCTCGCCGACCACGAGGCCGGTGGCGTGGTCGAGGAAGATGCCCTTGCCGATGCGGGCTGCCGGGTTGATGTCCGTCTGGAAGACGCTGGAGGAGCGACTCTGCAGATAGAGCGCAAAATCGCGGCGGCCGCGGTTGAACAGCCAATGCGCCAGCCGGTGCGCCTGGATCGCGTGGAACCCCTTGAAATAGAGGACCGGCTCCATGAAACGCAGGCAGGCAGGATCGCGGTCGTAGACGGCCTGGATGTCGACGCGCATGATCGCGCCCCATTCCGGCCAGTCGGCCAGCATTTCCATGAAGGTCTGGCGCAGAAGGACGTCCGGAATATCCGCATGAGCGAGGCGCTCGCAGATGCGGTGCACGACGCATTCCTCGAGCGAGCGATGGTTGAGCACGGCAGAATACAGAAATGCAGCGAGCAGCGGGTCCTGCTCGGTTGCCGCGCGCGCCTCCTGGCGCAACGTATCCCAGATGGGATCCATCGTTGCGACCTGCTCCTGGCGGATTTCAGTTCTTGCGGCCATCGCCGTCTCCTCGTTTGCCGTATGGCAGAGCTTTCCAAGGCCAGTATATAGAATAAGTTTACGCCGAGACCAATGGGCGCAAAATCGCATTCCGTTGATCGTTAGAATGAAGAAACCTACGGCCTTGCGGAGAGTTCCGCGTAGAAGTCGACAACCGCCTTCTTGAACACCCGGTCGCCGACTGCGAGCATGTGGTCGCGTCCGGGAATATCGAGGGCAATCGCGTGCGGCATCAAGGCGGCAAGCTCCTGCGCGGAACCGGCGATGTCGTCGGTGGTTCCGACCCCGATCAAGGTCGGCGCGTCGATCCTCCCCATGTCTGCGCGGGTCACCAGATCCCTCGAACCGCGAATACAGGCGGCCAGAGCCTCCCTGTCGCTCTTCGTCTGGTCGGCAAAGGCGCGGAACATGCGGCCGCGGGCATGGCTGACGTCGTCGAGCGAAGGGGCGAGCAAGGCGTCTGCGATCGGGTCCCAATCCCCTACCCCGTCGGTCATGCCGATGCCGAGACCTCCCAGAACCAGGGAACGTACCCGATGCGGATGGGCGAGTGCGGAAAAGACCGAAATGCGTGCGCCCATCGAATAACCGAAGACATGCGCTTCCGGGATCCTCAAGTGATCGAGGAGCGCCATCGAATCCTCGGCCATCACCCATGGCCGATAGGCTTCCGGATCGCGCGGCTTGTCGCTTGCCCCATGCCCGCGATTGTCCATGGCAATCACCCTGTAACCCGCGTCGCCGAGCGTCTTCAGCCAACCCGGATGCACCCAGTTGACCAGCGCGCTCGAGGCAAACCCGTGGATGAGCAGCACCGGATCGCCCGACGGATCGCCTTCGTCGAAATAGGCAAGATCGAGACCCTCGTGGGAAAACTTGGAGAAGGCAGGCGCGTTGAGATTCATCGGGGCAGTCCTCATTGACGCCGGGAACATAAGGGATGAACAGCGACGTTTGAACCCGTGCCCGACACGAAATCGACGCGCCTGCGGCGGTTTTCCCACTACACAATCGCCAAGCGGGCGGCTAATGTCCGGCGCAAATCAGACACGCCGCATTCAAGTATCGGAGACCATCATGGCCGGGCACAGCATTCCCCACTTCCAGAACGACGGCGGGCATCGCTTGATCCAGATCGGCGTCAAGGAATTCATGTGCACCGGCGCTTCGGTTCCCTTCGACCATCCGCATATCTTCATCGACATGGGCGACGACAACGAGAAGGTCTGCTCCTACTGCTCTACCCTCTACCGCTACAATCCGTCGCTGAAGGCCGAACAGACCGACCCGCCGGGCTGCGTCTTCCACGTCAAGGCCGCCTGATCGGCATCTGATATGTCCATCGAAAGAGTAGCGATCATTGGTGCCGGCATGGCCGGGCTGACGGCCGCACTCGCCTTCGCCCGCCACGGCATAGCCTGCGACATTTTCGAGGAGGCGGCTGCCCTGATCGAGGTCGGCGCCGGTCTGCAGATATCGCCGAACGCTTCGCGCGTACTCTCCGAACTCGGCGTCCTACCCGCGCTCGAAGCCGTCTGGACCGAGCCGGAGCGGATTGCGCTCGTCTCGGGGACGTCGCTCAGACCGCTTGCGCACGTGCCGGCCGGGCATTTTGCCCGCGAGCGCTGGGGTGCGCCTTACGGCGTCCTGCACCGCGCCACGCTTCAACAGGCATTGCTTGCCGCGGTCGAACAGAACCCGCTCTGTGGCATCCACCTAGATACGCCTGTCCGCAAGAATCCGCACGGGACGCTGGCGGGAATCACCGGCAGAACCTATCCCCTGATCGCCGGCGCCGACGGCGTCTGGTCCAATCTGCGCGCCGGAATACCGGACAGCCCGGAGCCGGACTTTTCGCGCAATGTCGCCTGGCGCTTCACGATTCCCGGCAGCGCCAGACCCGATTGGCTGGAGGCGGGCCAGGTCACCGCCTTTCTCGGGCCCTCGACCCATGCGGTTGCCTACCCGCTCAAAGAGATCGACGGGTTCAATATCGTCGCAATCGCCTCCGGCATCAGCCCCGGCAAGACGTGGGATGCGCAAGCCGGCGATGCGCAGCGGCGCATGCTGCTCGGCCAGTTCCATCGCTGGGACCGGCGCATCGTTCAACTGATCGAAAGGGCCGAACAGCCAACCTTCTGGCCTCTTTACCAGGTGAGTGCCGGGCGCTGGCACAACGGTCGCGACATGGTGCTGATCGGCGATGCGGCGCATGCGATGATGCCGTTCGCGGCCCAGGGCGCATCGATGGCGATCGAGGACGCGTTCGTGCTCGCAAACCGGGTAGCCGGTCCCCTGCCCCTTGCGCAGGCGCTGGCAGATTTCGAGAGCGAACGTATGGGGCGGATCGCCAAGGTTCGCGCCCGCGGCCTGTTCAACCGCTTCGCCTATCACGCGCGCGGTCCGATCCGGCTCGGCCGCGATATCGTCCTGTCGCTGCGTCCGCCGCAATCGCTCGCGGCGGATTTCGACTGGCTTTACGGCTTCAAGGCGCGGTGATCAGATCTCGGCCGCGGCCGCGAAGCCGATTGCCAGGTCCTTCTTGAGGTCGGCCACGTCTTCGAGGCCGATCTGCAGGCGAATGACCGGACCTTCCAGCGGCGCCTTGGCGATGGTACGGTCCGACAGGTTGACCGGCACCGCGAGGCTTTCGTAACCGCCCCAGGAGTAACCGAGGCCGAAGAAGGTCAGCGCATCCAGGAAAGCGTGCGCCTTGGCTTTCGCCCTGTCGCCCTGCGCCTTCAGCACGAAAGAGAAGACGCCGCTGGCGCCCTTGAAATCGCGCTTCCAGATCGCGTGGCCGGGGAAGCTCGGCAGCGCCGGGTGCAGGACGCGTGCGACATCGTCGCGGCTCTCCAGCCATGTGGCGATATCGAGCGCGCTCTTCTGATGATGTTCGAGACGCACGCCCATGGTGCGCAGGCCGCGCAGGATCTGGTAGGAATCATCCGGTGAGCCGCAGATCCCGAGCGCAAGGCGGGCGTCCTCGAGCTTCGGCCAGTGCTTGGCGTTGGCCGATACCGAACCCATGATGATGTCCGAGTGGCCCGACGGATATTTCGTCGTCGCATGGATCGACACGTCGACGCCGAAATCGAGCGGCCGGAAATAAAGCGGCGTCGCCCAGGTATTGTCCATCGTGACGACGCAATCATGCCGGTGGGCCACCTCGGCGATCGCCCTGATATCCTGCATTTCCATGGTATTGGAGCCCGGCGCTTCCGTATGGATCAGCCTGGTGTTCGGCTTGATCAGTGCTTCGATGCCGGCGCCGATTTCCGGATCGTAATACTCGACCGTGACGCCGAGGCGCGTCAGCATCGTGTTGCAGAAATGGCGGCATGGCGCGTAGACGGAATCGACGATCAGCGCATGGTCGCCGGCCGAGAGATAGGCGAGAAACGGCACCGAAATCGCCGCCAGTCCCGAAGGAACGAGGATGGTGCCGGCCGAGCCTTCCAATTCGTCGAGTGCCGCGCAGAGCGCATCGGTCGTCGGCGTGCTGCGGGTCCCGTAGGTGTATTTCTGGGCCCGCTTCTCCATCGTCGCCGCGTCGGGAAACAACACGGTCGAAGCATGAACGACCGGCGGATTGACGAAACCGTGGTAGTCGGACGGGTCGTTGCCCATGTGGGCGAGACGCGTGTTGGGGCCAGCGCCGGTGAACAGGGACTCGTTCGTCTTTTTCATGTTGGGGAGAGCTTTCGTTGGCATTGAGGCGCAAAGTTTTGCCGCCGGAGCAAGGCCCGGTCAACCCCGTGAAAAGAGCCTGAAGCAGAGACATCAGGCTGCCTGCCACATCACGGAAAACGCACCTCTTTTGATCATCCGCTGCCCAAACTTTAGGTAAGTGAGCGTTTTCTGAGCCGGGTTAACGAATTTACCTCATTTCAGACGCAATTCGAAAAGGCGACACTTGACCCTGCGTTGTTTTGCGAATGAGATAGCGGCGCCTGCACCGGGAGGGTTCGCGGGCGGCCGGCCGTATTCGATAAGACAGGGGAGCGGCCCGGTTCCATCAAGTCACAGAAAACCACAGATAAAGGTTGGGAAAATGAAAAAGACGCTTCTGTCAGCCGCGATTGGCGCAGCGGTCCTTGGCTTCGCATCGGCGGCATCGGCCGCCACGCTTGATACCGTCAAGTCCAAGGGTTTCGTTCAGTGCGTCGTCAACACCGGTCTCGCCGGCTTTGCCGCACCGGACGCATCGGGCAACTGGTCCGGTTTCGACGTTGACTACTGCAAGGCCGTTGCTGCTGCCATTTTTAATGACGCAACGAAGACGAAATATACCCCGACCACCTCGCAGACCCGCTTCACGGCGCTGCAGTCGGGCGAAGGCGATGTCCTGTTCCGCAACACGACCTGGACGATCAACCGCGATACCGCGCTCGGCTTCAACTTCCGCACCGTCAACTATTACGACGGTCAGGGCTTCATGGTACCGAAGAGCCTCAACGTGAAGTCGGCTCTGGAACTCTCCGGCGCTGCCGTCTGCGTTCAGTCCGGCACCACCACCGAGCTCAACCTCGCCGACTTTTTCAAGGCCAACAAGCTCGAATACAAGCCGGTCGTCTACGAAAAGCTGCCGGAAGTGAACCAGGCCTACCAGGAAGGCCGTTGCGACGTTTACACGACCGACCAGTCCGGCCTCTATTCGCTGCGCCTGTCGCTTTCCAACCCGGATGAACACATCATTCTGCCGGAAATCATCTCCAAGGAGCCGCTCGGCCCGGCCGTTCGCCAGGGCGACGATCAGTGGTTCGATATCGTTTCGTGGACGCATTACGCGCTGGTGCAGGCTGAAGAATTCGGCATCACCAAGGCCAATGTCGACGACATCCGCAAGTCCTCCACCAACCCGGACGTCCGCCGCTTCCTCGGCATCGAGAAGGATACCAAGATCGGTACCGACCTCGGCCTGACCAACGACTGGGCCTACAACATCATCAAGGCCGTCGGCAATTACGGCGAAGTGTTCGAGCGCAACATCGGCCAGAACACCCCCCTCAAGATCCAGCGTGGCCTGAACGCGCTCTGGACCAAGGGCGGCCTGCAATACGCTCCGCCGGTTCGTTAATCGGCCAGACCACGACGGGATAAGGCGGCCGATGCCGCCTTATCCCCACTTAAAAACAAAACGCATAAAAAGAAAAAGGCCTCAAAAATGAGGTCACAGGGGAAAAGGCCAGCATGACAGATCACGCTGCAATTGCGCCTTCCGAAGCGCGAACTCTCAGATCCTACGTTTACGATCCCAAGATCCGGGGTATTTTTTTCCAGGTCCTCACGCTCGTCATCGTCGTCGGCATCGGCTGGTCGATTTTCGACAACACCGTCGCCAACCTTGCGCGTTCCGGTACCGCTTCCGGATATCAGTTCCTGAAAGGCCGCGCCGGTTTCGACATCGGCGCCTCGCTGATCGACTATTCAAGCGATTCGACCTACGGGCGCGCCATCCTCGTCGGCTTCCTCAATACGATCCTGGTGGCGTTCTTCGGCATCATCACCGCCACGACCATCGGCTTCATCATCGGCATCGGCCGTCTTTCCAAGAACTGGCTGATCGCGAAGCTCTGCACCGTCTATGTGGAAGTCTTCCGCAACATTCCGGTGCTGCTGATCATCTTCTTCTGGTACAAGGGCGTGCTTTCGTCACTGCCGCAGGTTCGGGACTCGCTCAAACTGCCGCTCGGCATGGTGCTCAACAACCGGGGCCTCGCCTTCCCGAGACCCGTGTGGGGCGATACCGCATGGGTAATCCCCATTGCATTGCTGATTGCCATCGTCGCGACTTTCATCGTCGCGCGCTGGGCAAAACAGCGGCAGATGCGCACCGGCCAGCAGTTCCACACGATCTGGATGGCCATCGGGCTGATTGTCGGCCTGCCGGTCCTCGCCTTCCTTGCCGTCGGCGCTCCGCTGACGTTCGATTTCCCGATCGCCGGCCGCTTCAATCTGTCGGGCGGATCCGTGATCGCGCCGGAATTCGTGGCCCTCTACCTGGCTCTGTCCTTCTATACGGCCTCGTTCATCGCCGAGACGATCCGCGCCGGCATCCGGGCCGTCGCCAAGGGGCAAAGCGAAGCGGCGGCAGCACTCGGATTGCAGCCCGCCACCACGACCCGCCTCGTCGTCGTGCCGCAGGCGATGCGTGTCATCATCCCGCCGCTGACCAGCCAATATCTCAACCTCACGAAAAACTCGTCGCTCGGCATTGCCGTGGGCTTTCCGGAACTGGTCGCCACCGGCGGCACGACGATGAACCAGACCGGACAGGCAATCGAAGTGGTGTCGATCTGGCTCGTCGTTTATCTCAGCATCAGTATCACGACCTCGCTGTTCATGAACTGGTTCAACTCCAAAATGGCCCTGGTGGAGAGGTAAGATCATGAACACGAAAAACCTTGCCTATGTCCGCCCGGAAATGCTCGCCCCCGCACCCGCTCCGCTCAGCACCAGGAGCGCCTCGGGCTGGATCCGCATCAACCTTCTGGCCACACCGAAAGACGCCGCGCTGACGATCCTCGCGGTTGCCCTCCTGGTCTGGATCCTGCCGGGCATGATCAACTGGCTGTTCGTCCAGGCGGCGTGGTTCGGGACCGACCGTTCGTTCTGCACCACCGCGGTGCAGGGCGGCATCAAGCCGAACGGCTGGAGCGGCGCCTGCTGGGCCTTTGTCGGCGACCGCTTCCAGCAATTCATGTTCGGGCGTTATCCGATCGACGAGCGCTGGCGGCCGATGCTGGTGGCGATCCTGTTCATCGCCCTTCTCGTGCCGGTCCTGATGCCGAAGCTGCCTCGCAAGGGCCTGAACGCGCTGCTGCTCTTCGTCGGCCTGCCGATCGTCTCATTCTTCCTGCTGCACGGCGGCGTGTTCGGGCTCCAGAAGGTCGAGACACCGCTCTGGGGCGGCCTGATGGTGACGCTGATCCTGTCCTTCGTCGGCATCGCCGTCTCCCTCCCCGTCGGCATTCTGCTGGCGCTCGGACGACGCTCGACGATGCCGGTGATCCGGGTCATCTGCGTCACCTTCATCGAGGTCATCCGCGGCGTGCCGCTGATCACGGTGCTGTTCATGGCGAACGTGATGCTGCCGCTCTTCCTGCCGACCGGCTGGACGATCGACAACTTCCTGCGCGCGCTGGTGGGCGTGGCGATCTTCGCCTCCGCCTACATGGCAGAAGTCGTTCGCGGCGGCCTGCAGGCAATTCCGAAAGGACAGTTCGAAGGCGCCGATTCGCTCGGTCTCAGCTATTGGCAGAAGATCCGGCTGATCATCATGCCTCAGGCGCTGAAACTGGTCATCCCGGGCATCGTCAACACCTTCATCGGTCTTTTCAAGGACACGTCGCTGGTGTCGATCATCGGCATGTTCGACCTTCTCGGGATCGTACAGCTGAACTTCACCGACACGACCTGGATCAGCCCCGTCACACCGATCACGGGCCTCATCTTCGCAGGCTTCATCTTCTGGCTGTTCTGCTTCGGCATGTCGCGCTACTCCGCCTTCATGGAGCGGCACCTCGACACCAACCTGAAGCGATAACCGACCTGACGCTGTGCCTAGCCACAAACGATAACTAAGGGGATATAAATGGCAGACGCCCAACCCAAAAAAATGACCGTCTCGGCTACCGACGTTGCCGTCGAAATCATCGGCATGAACAAGTGGTACGGCGATTTCCACGTGCTGCGCGACATCAACCTGAAGGTGATGAAGGGCGAACGCATCGTCATCGCCGGCCCGTCCGGCTCCGGCAAATCGACGATGATCCGCTGCATCAATCGTCTTGAGGAACACCAGGCCGGCAACATCATCGTCGACGGCATCGAGCTTACCAACGACCTGAAGAAGATCGACGAAGTGCGCCGAGAAGTCGGCATGGTGTTCCAGCACTTCAACCTCTTCCCGCACCTGACGATCCTGGAGAACTGCACGCTCGCGCCGATCTGGGTCCGCAAGATGCCGAAGAAGCAGGCGGAAGAGATCGCCATGCATTATCTCGCCCGCGTCAAGATCCCGGAACAGGCCCATAAATATCCGGGCCAGCTCTCCGGCGGCCAGCAGCAGCGCGTGGCGATCGCCCGCTCGCTCTGCATGAAACCGAAGATCATGCTGTTCGACGAGCCGACCTCGGCGCTCGACCCGGAAATGGTCAAGGAAGTGCTGGATACGATGGTGAGCCTTGCGGAAGAAGGCATGACCATGCTGTGCGTCACCCATGAAATGGGCTTTGCCCGCCAGGTCGCCCACCGGGTGATTTTCATGGACCAGGGCCAGATCGTCGAACAGAACTCGCCGGCGGAATTCTTCGACAACCCGCAGCACGAGCGCACGAGGCTCTTCCTGAGCCAGATCCTGCACTGACAGCTTTACGGGCACACGATCATGGGGCGCTTCGGCGCCCCATTTTTCGTTTCACCGGCGGTTCGTTTCACCAGCGGAAGGAATAACGAGCATTCACGCTCGTGACCGGTTCGGGCGCATCCGAGGTGCGGTCGAGCGCGCCGCTGACCGTCATGTACCTGCCGAGCCGCTTCTCCACGGCGACGCCTGCTCCGAGAGTGCGAAACCAGTCGCTGCCGCTTGCCCGCCCGACCAGCGCCGTGCTGCTTGGGCTATGCGACAGGCGAACCGACTGGCTCGCATCAAGGCCGAGCCATTCTCCCGAGGCGCCGTCATACCGCAAGCCGTAGCTGCTGCGCCTCTCGATATCGATCGTCGGCGTGGCGATTTCCTTTTCATAATAATTCATGGCGATCTCGGCGCTGCCGGTATTGCCGTCGAGATCGACACCGACGTCGCGGTTCAGCTGATAGGCGGGCGTCTGGATTTTTTCCGCCGTGAAATTGCTCCAGAACTTGATGGGCGTATCCAGCGGAGTTCCGCTCATCGACGTATCGACGCCCATCGACACGCCGGCTTCGGTTTCGAGCCGGGTCGGCAGCTTGAGGCCGAGCTTGACGGAGTAGCTGGTGTCGGAACTGCGGATCGGGTTCCAGATCAATGGGGTGTCTTCCGCAAACCCCGGACCGGCCGTCAAAAAACACGCAAGCGCCAAAACCGCGCCAGTGGACAATATTCTTCTCATGTGAATCCCCACTCGAAGCTCAAAACAAGCAAAGGGTCCGGGCAATTCGAACTGCCCGAATGAAAACCATTTCAATTTGTTGGAGGCGTTTTCCGAGGGCCGTGGCCGCTCAATCGCCGATCTGTCTTCCGCTCGTGTGACGCTACGGAACCGACAAGACGCATCATATGAAACAATGCGGCAATTCCGAATCCTCAATGCGGCAAGAATGGGGTTTCGTGGTCCCAGCCACTTCGGGCGGCTGCGGCGGGCTGCCTTCAGGTGTTATCCAAACGCTCGTCTATGTGTTGCACCGACGCCGATATGACATTGTCGATGACGACGTGGGACAGAAGTATCGGCCCCACCGCCCAAAGCGCTCGCATATGATCGGTATCCTCATGTCGGCGATGCGCTTCCTCGCTGGTGAAGGCCTCCGCGAGCAGGATCTTATCGGGATGATCCGGCATCGGGACCAGTTCGATATAAAGACAATCGGGGTCGAGCCGGCTTTTCTCCAGATGATCACGTGCCGCCTGGAGATATTCCTCACGCTTGCCGGGCTTGGTTGTAAAAAAACCGATGATGCATTTCATCTTCCCCTCCCAAGGCAGAGCCGCCTCGACCGGCCGCGGATCGGAGATACGACGGCTCGGAGTATAGGCACACACAGCTCAGGAACAAATCGCCTGACATCGCGTTCAACGCGGCATCCTATCAAGCGGAGAGTGGACAGATGAACCTCAAGCTCGCATTGGGCGTGGCACTTGGCCTGGCCTGCACATCGATGGTGGCTGAAGCCCGGTCGGATTTGCGGCTGTACGGAGCAGTGCCTGTGGAAAGCGGCCCTCAGCTCATGCAGGCCTACAACAGGGCGCTGGAGCGATGCCTTCCCGAAGCCGGTCTGGCAGAGGCCGGAGCGATCGCCGAGGCCAGCCTGCCTGCGGTGCGGCTGCGGGGTTGTCTGTATCGCAACGGGTTCTTCTACCGGGGCGTCTATGCATACCCGGTGGCCATGTCCGTCTACCGCATCCGGTAGTCTCGCGGGGATCAGTTGGGACGGTCCGGGCTGATCAAGGTTGGCGACCCCTGCAGGACTCGAACCTGCGACCTGCTGCTTAGAAGGCAGCTGCTCTATCCAGTTGAGCTAAGGGGCCGATCTCGGCAGCGGCGCCCGGGAAAGCCCGAGCGGCTCAAAAATCAATGCGTCCAGGGCTGGGTGCGGCTGAAGCGGAAATTGTCGGTGTAGGAAACGATCTGGCGATTCGGATCCTTCGGCTGGATTACCCGGTATTCGATGCCTTCGCGCCTGGCATAGGCTTCCGCCTGTTCCTGGCTTTCGAACGTCAGCCGAACCTGCTGCTTCATGTCGCCGGAGGATGTGTAGCCAAGGATCGGATCGATGCGGCGCGGCTGTTCCTGGTCGAATTCCAGCACCCAGAGATGGGTCTTGGCCTTGCCGGACTGCATGGCGGTCTTTGCGGGACGATAGATCTTGGCGGCCATTCCTGTAACGCTCCATGGAATGGAACGGATAAGGAGCCTCACCTAAAAGCGTGGTCGGAGTGGAGAGATTCGAACTCCCGACCCTCTGGTCCCAAACCAGATGCGCTACCAGGCTGCGCTACACTCCGTTCCTACGGTGGTTGCGAGATACACGGTTCCCCACTGTGCCGCAACAGCAAAATGGAGCCGCGGTTACGCTAAAGCAAACAAGCCGAGGATAACCCCACAGGATCACCACTGGGGATCACCACTGATTGCCGATGCGTTTGCTGATCACCTTGTCGCCCACCTTGAGCCCAAGCGACTTCGAGCGGCCGGCATTGAGCTCCAGCACGAATTTCACAGGTCCGCGCGAATCGATGATGTCGCGCGAATAGGGCACCGCGTTCTCGCGGATGTGGGAGATCGTGCCGTCGCCCTGGATGAACAGCATGTCGAGGGAAAGGATGGTGTTCTCCATCCACATCGAGACCGGCCGCGGTGTGCCGAAATCGAAGAGCATGCCGGCATCCGGCGCCATCACCTTGCGGTACATCAGCCCCCGCTCGCGCTGGGCATCGGTAAAAGCGAGCTCGACGGAAAACTTGTGGGTCTGGCCGGCTGCAGTCCTGATCGAAAGCTCGTCGCGCGGAAAGGTCACGTCCTGCGCGACCGCGCTGCCCGCCAAGATGAGAAAAAGCGCCGCAAGGGCGCTTTTCAGAAACGATGGAAACGAGAAACGCATCAGTGCGACCGGCTTACGGGATTGGGATTGTCGGGGTGGATTTCCGCCGCCATCAGGCCCTTGTCACCCGGTCCGAAGCGCACCAGCACGACTTGGCCCGGGCGCAGCTCGGTGAGGCCGAAGCGGCGCAGCGTTTCCATGTGCACGAAGATATCTTCCGTCCCCTCGCCGCGCGTCAGGAAGCCGAAACCCTTGGTGCGGTTGAACCACTTCACCAGAGCCCGTTCCAAGCCGCTGGTCGCAGTCACCTGTACGTGGGTGCGCACCGGTGGAAGATCCGAGGGGTGGACGGCGGTGGACTGGTCCATGGACAGGATGCGGAACGCCTGGTAGCCGCGATCCCGCTTCTGGATCATCGCGACGATGCGTGTGCCTTCCAGAATGGTCTGGTATCCGTCCCGGCGAAGGCAGGTCACGTGCAGAAGCACATCCTGCATGCCGTTGTCGGGAACGATGAAGCCGAACCCCTTGGCCACATCGAACCATTTGACGACGCCGGTGATTTCGATCAGCTCGACCGGCTCGCCCGGAAGCTCTTCGAAACTGCCAACGTCTTTCGATGACATTCTGTCTGCCATATCCTGTCGGCCCCTCGATTACGCGTTACGACGTGACGATCAACTGATTCTTAGAGGATAGATTAACATCCTGCTAACCATCTAGCGCAAGTCCCTGACTTGGCTTTATCCACCTTCATCTCTATCTAGAGTGGCTTGCTCCAGGCTGGCGTCTGCGCCATATCCAGCACGGACCCGAACAAGGTCTATCGGCGACTGGATTTATCGGAGGGAGACACCATAATGCGTTATCTTCATACCATGGTCCGGGTGAAAGACCTGGACGCCTCACTTCATTTCTACACGACCGTTTTCGGCCTCAAGGAAGTTCGTCGCATCGACAACGAGAAGGGCCGCTTCACGCTGGTCTTCCTCGCGGCCCCCGACGATCTCAGCGAGGCCAAGGACGTTCTCGCCCCCTGCGTCGAGCTGACCTACAATTGGGACACGGAAGATTATACCGGCGGACGCAATTTTGGTCACCTCGCCTATGAGGTCGATAACATCTACGATTTCTGCCAGCATCTCTCGGACAACGGCATCATCATTAACCGTCCGCCGCGCGAAGGCCGGATGGCCTTTGTCCGTTCGCCAGACGGTATTTCGATCGAGCTCCTCCAGAAAGGCGACAACCTGCCCGTCGCCGAACCCTGGGCTTCAGCACCGAATATTGGCAGCTGGTAAGATTTTTCAACGCGGCGGTTTCTTTTTTACTCAACCGCCGCGTTCTTTCCCCAACCTTGGCCCAACCTTGCCCCAGGCTGACCTCGCCTGCCCCGACCGGCTTGTCCATGGCGCTCTTCCGCGAGATGCTCGGGCACGATGATTCGCGGCATGACGCCCGCGATACGAGCCGACGGGGCATGCCTTTGCCAAAAACGCCTTTCCTTTGTTCGAACGTCCGCATGACGCTGGCGATCGTCTGCCTTTCCGCGCTGACGCTCAGTGGCTGCACCACCACAAAAAAGACGGCTGACGCCACGACGCCGGCACCGCGCACCACGGTGGCGGCAAGCGCCAAGGGCATGCTTGCCAAGGGCGGCATCACAGCCTCGAACCGCCGTGCCGATCCGGCCGTCCCCAAGGCAGAGGCGCAGTCAGCGCAGGCACCGGCAGCAACCGCGCCGGCCGCCGTTCCCACTGCAGAAAATACGTTCCCGCCGGCACCTGCACAGCCGCAGCAGGCCTCGATCGCCGGCCTTGCGACGCAATCGACCGGCGTTCGCGCCGACAGCGGTACGATCTTTTCGGCGAACCCGCCGATGGCTGCGGCCGCCCCATCCGGCAACGGCCCGGTTCCGGCCAATCTGCCGCGGCGGAATTTCAATGCCACCACCGCCAGCGTCTACAGCATGCCGCCAACCACGCCCGCCGCAGCCTGCGGGGCCGATGCTCAGGGCACTCCTTTAAGCTGCTGATTTGACGCCATTTTCATTCGAGGAGCCGGCGCTGGAAAAGCCGTCATTTTTTTGTAAAAAAGATGGCTTTGGCGCTTGCAGGAAAGAAATCCCCTCTCTATAAGAGCGCCACGAAGCGCAGGCGCCCTTCGTCTATCGGTTAGGACACCAGATTTTCATTCTGGGAAGAGGGGTTCGACTCCCCTAGGGCGTGCCACTTCCACCTCCCCAAGCTTTTGTTTTCATTTCCGTATCCAGCTCCCGCACGCCATCTTGCGGCCGCGCGATTTTTTGCGTCCGCAAGCGCTGGAAAATGCAATTTTGCGCTTGCGAGATAGAAACACCCTGACTATAAGGGCGCCACCACGAAGCGCACGCGCCCTTCGTCTATCGGTTAGGACACCAGATTTTCATTCTGGGAAGAGGGGTTCGACTCCCCTAGGGCGTGCCACTTCCTCTCTCCGCAAAAGCGGATTCCATCCCGAAAATTGACCCGTTTCCTTACGGCGCCCTCACCGCGTCGAGCAGGCGGAGCTGCATCCGACGGGTGCCTTGCCATTGGTCGGCGCTGAGGCAGCCGGCGGCGTGGATTTGCGCGCCCCGGGAATTGAGCAGCATGTTGCCGAGCGGCGTTTCGGCGGCGCGGAAGGCGATCCCCTCGAGCCGCGAGCCGTCGGCCGCCTCCAGCGTCACCTTGATATGCGCGGTACCAACGAGGCGGGCATCCTTCAGCCGGTGGGCAGGGATCGCAAACACCGGCTGCGAATGACCGGAACCATAGGGGCCGGCCTGTTCGAGCTGGTCGAAAAGTTCAAGCGTCGCGCCGGAAGCGGAAAGCGCGCCGTCGATCTTCAGCACGTGATTGGCGACCAGCGCCGGCACGCCCTCGCCCGCCATCTCCTCGAAGAAGGCCCGCAGGCGGCCGAGATTGCTGCGCTCGACCGTCAACCCCGCCGCCATGGCGTGGCCGCCGCCCTTGACGAGCAGGCCGGTATCCACGGCGGCGCGGACCATGCGGCCCATGTCAAAACCGTTGATCGAGCGGCCGGAACCGGTTCCCCTGCCGGACGGATCAAAGGCGATCGCGAAAGCCGGCCGTTTGAATTTCTCCTTCAGCCGCGCTGCGATCAGCCCGACAATGCCGGGATGCCACTTGTCGCGTGCCGTGACGATGACGTTGGCCCCCTCGCCGTTCCCGTACTCGGCCAGCACTTCGGCTTCCGCCTCTGCAAGCATGGCGGCTTCCATGGCCTGCCGCTCGCGGTTGAGTTCGTCCAGTCGAGTGGCGATCACCTCGGCTTCGATCGGATCCTCGAGCGTGAGCAGACGGCTGCCGAGCGCCGCATCGCCGATCCGCCCGCCGGCATTGATGCGCGGGCCGATCAGGAAGCCGAAATGATAGGGCGTCACTGGGCCGCCGAGGCCTGCCTTGCGGAACAGCGCCGAAAGCCCGGCATTGCCCATATGACGGGCCGCAAGCAGGCCCTTGACCACATAGGCGCGGTTGAGCCCCTTCAGCGGCACCACGTCGCAGACCGTCGCCAGCGCGACGATATCGAGCCAGGCGAGCAGGTCGAGCGATCCGGCGCGCGGATCGCCGATCTGCCGCATGTGGCGCGCGGCGGCGACCAGAACCAGGAAGACCACGCCGGCGGCGCAGAGATGGCCTTGGCCCGAAAGATCGTCCTCGCGATTCGGATTGACGAGCGCCAGGCACGGCGGCAGTTCGTGGCCGAGCTGGTGGTGGTCGATGACCACGACGTCACAACCCTCGTCGCGCGCCGCGGCAAGCGCATCATGGCTGGTGGAGCCGCAGTCGACGGTGACGATGAGGCTGGCGCCGTTGGCGATCAACTGGCGGATCGCCGTTGGGTTGGGGCCGTATCCCTCGAAGATGCGGTCCGGAATATAGATTTCCGCCTCGACGCCGAAATGGCGGAGGAACCGATAGAGCAATGCCGAGGAGGATGCGCCGTCGACGTCGTAGTCGCCGAAGATCGCCACCTTCTCCTGCCTGGCGATCGCGTCAGCGAGCCGCAGCACCGCCTTTTCGCAATCGGTGAGCGTGTAAGGATCCGGCATCAGCGAGCGGATAGTCGGATCGAGGAAGGCGGGAGCATCGTCCAGCGTAACACCGCGGCCGGCAAGCACGCGGGCAACGAGATCGGGAATCCCGTGAATCTGGGCAATCGCCAGCGCCCGGTTCTGGGCCGCCTGATCGAGACGCGACACCCATCGCTGATCGCCCGCGGAGCGTTCGACGCCGAGGAATGCGCGCGGGACGGGATCAACCGTTTCCACTGTCGACGAAAGCGCGGAGAAAATTCTGGTCATGGAGCGCTTTTAGCGTATCGCGAGAGCAAGAGGAATCGCTTTGACGGGATTGCCGGTCGGATCTCACGATCTTTCGGTAACCGGCCGATCACAGCATCGACCACACGAATGCCGAGCCGCTGATGCCGGCCGCGATTGCGAAGAACACAAGCAGGAAAACAAAACCCCGCCGCCCTTCAAGACCATCACCACGCGGCTGATCATTGGCATGGGCGAAACGCATGGACGGAGAGCCATGTGGCTCGGAGCGGACGCCGCTGAGTTGCAGCCGGTATCCCTTGTTCCGCGTGCTCATTTTCCGCGTATTCATGGCCCGCATCTTCATGGCGATCGCGCAAGCCTCCTCGGCAGTGATTGCCGGCGACAATCTACGTCCGGAGGCCCCGGAGCGGCCAGCCAGTGAGCCTTCGCGGCCTTGCTTTTCACAGACGTTCTGGAAAGGTTCCGGCGTTACCCACAGGAAACGGCAGCGCCGGCTTCTCGAAGCGACGTGGTTTTTTTAAAAAGCCTTGGGCCGTTCGATGCGAATCACCTGGGGCTCGCCGACGAGATAGCTTTCCGCCTTGATCGCATCGACTGCCTTGCGGATCGAATCCTCCATCGTCGCGTGGGTGACGAGAATGATCGTCTTCGGCGTGTCCGTCGCGGCGTCCGGCTTGGCCCGCTGCATGATCGATTCCAGCGAGATGCCGTTCTCGGCCATACGGGCGGCGATGCTGGCAAACACGCCGGTGCGGTCGGCGACCGTCAGGCGGATGAAGTAACCGCCCTCATGGCTCTGCATGCGGGCGCGCTTGTAGGGCGCCAGCGACGCTGCCGGAGTGCCGAGGACCGGGACGCGCTGAGCGCCCGGGCTGCTCTTGGCAATGTCGGCGATATCGCCGAGAACGGCGGACGCGGTCGCGTTGCCGCCGGCGCCGGGACCGACCATCAGCAGTTCACCGAGGATATCGGATTCGATCGCCACCGCATTGGTGACGCCATCGACCTGGGCGATGACGGAGTCATGCGGCACCATGGTCGGATGGACGCGCTGCTCGATACCGCTGTCAGTCAACTGGGCAACGCCGAGCAGCTTGATCCGATAGCCGAGATCGGCGGCGGCGTGGATATCCTCGATCGAGATGTTGCTGATGCCCTCGAGATAGATTTCGTCGGCGGCGATCTGCGTTCCGAAGGCGAGCGTCGTCAGGATTGCAAGCTTGTGGGCCGTGTCGTTGCCCTCGATGTCGAAGGTCGGATCGGCCTCCGCATAACCAAGCCGCTGGGCTTCCTTGAGGCAATCGGCAAACGACAAGCCTTCCTTCTCCATCCGGGTCAGGATGTAGTTGCAGGTGCCGTTCATGATGCCGTAGACGCGCGAGACCGTGTTGCCGGTCAGGGATTCACGAAGCGCCTTGATGACCGGGATGCCGCCGGCAACGGCCGCTTCGAAATTGAGAAGAACGCTCTTTTCTTCGGCGATCTTGGCAAGCTCGACACCGGAGGCAGCAAGCAGCGCCTTGTTGGCCGTCACCACATGGAGACCACGGGTCAGTGCCGCCCGCACGGAATCGGCGGCGGCACCCGAGGCGCCGCCGATCAGTTCCACGAAGACGTCGATATCGGCCTCGTTGGCCATTTTTTCCGGCGTGTCGAACCAGTTGATGCCGGAAATATCGATGCCGCGGTCGCGCGACCTGTCGCGTGCCGTGACCGCCGTGATCTCGATCGCACGGCCGCACGTCGTTGCCAATTCATTCGCGCGGGTCTGGATGATCCGGACGAGCGAGGCACCCACAGTGCCGAGACCCGCAATGCCGACTTTGAGGGCGTCTGCCATGCTATTCTTCCTGATTGCCTTGGAGGTGGCGGCCCGTCGAGGCCGCCGGAAATGCTGTTCAGATCAGCGGCGCGTGTTGAGCGAGATGACGTTGTGCATCGTCTCGTCGGCCGTCGACAGGAACTTCTTGATGTTGCGGGCCGCCTGACGGATGCGGTGCTCGTTCTCGACCAGCGCCAGACGAACATAGTCGTCGCCCATCTCGCCGAAACCGATGCCCGGCGCGACCGCGACATCCGCCTTTTCGACCAGGAGCTTCGAGAATTCGAGGCTGCCGAGGTGGCGGAACTTTTCCGGGATCTTTGCCCATGCGAACATGGTGGCTGCCGGCGGCGGCACTTCGAAACCGGCCTTGCCGAAGGAGTCGACCATCACGTCGCGGCGGCGCTTGTAGACGTTGCGGACTTCCGCGATGTCGGAACCGTCGCCGTTGAGGGCATGGGTCGCGGCGACCTGGATCGGCGTGAAGGCGCCGTAGTCGAGATACGACTTGACGCGGGTCAGCGCCGAAATCAGCCGCTCGTTGCCGACCGCAAAGCCGATGCGCCAGCCGGGCATGGAGAAGGTCTTCGACATCGAGGTGAACTCGACGGCGATATCCATCGCGCCGGGTACCTGCAAGACGGACGGTGGCGGCTCGCCGTCGAAATAGATTTCCGAATAGGCAAGGTCCGACAGCACGATGATGTCGTGCTTTTTGGCGAAGCTCACGACTTCCTTGTAGAAATCCAGCGAGGCGACATGCGCCGTCGGGTTGGACGGATAGTTGAGGATCAGCGCCAAGGGTTTTGGGATCGAATGCTTCACCGCCCGCTCCAGCGGCGGGAAGAAGCTGTCGTCCGGCTCGACCGACATGGAGCGGATCACGCCGCCGGCCATCAGGAAGCCGAAGGCATGGATCGGATAGGTCGGGTTCGGGCAGAGGATAACGTCGCCGGGCGCGGTGATCGCCTGCGCCATGTTGGCGAAGCCTTCCTTGGAGCCGAGCGTCGCGACGACCTGAGTATCCGGATTGAGCTTCACGCCGAAACGGCGGGCGTAATAGGCAGCCTGGGCGCGGCGAAGGCCGGGAATGCCCTTGGACGACGAATAACGATGGGTGCGCGGGTCCTGGACCACTTCGCACAGCTTGTCGACGATCGCCTTCGGGGTCGGAAGGTCGGGATTGCCCATGCCGAGATCGATAATGTCCGCGCCACCCGCTCGCGCGCTGGCCTTCAAACGGTTGACCTGTTCGAAGACGTATGGCGGCAGGCGTCGGACTTTATGAAACTCTTCCATCTTTCTCCCCGTGGAGGGCGCGCAGCGTCAGACGCGACGCGCCGGTGTCGCATGATTGGCGATTTTTTGCTTTGCGACCAAAAGCGCCGAAAGGCAAGTGCTATTTGCCGATATCGAGTTGCCCGGATGACTTGGTTTGCCGGGACTACCTGGAGATATTGGCCAACGCGTCCTTGCCGTGCTCGGCGGCAAGCTTGCGGTATTCGGCGACCCGGCGCTGATATTCGGCTTCCGAGATCGAGCCCGACCTGCGCAGGCGGGCGAGCGACGCAAGGCGCGGCTCGGACTGGTTGTAATCCTCGTCCTCGATCTGCTCGGCCGCAGCGCGCAGCGTCGGATCGAAGCTCGGATAGACGCCGGTGTTCTGCCTGGTGACAGGGCCTGGCGGCGGCGCGGTCTTGGTCTGGACGACCACGGCCGGCGGTGCGGTGTTCGGAATACCGTCATCCAGAGCAAAGGTATTGCTGTTGCAGCCGGCCAGCAGAGAGAGCGCGCCAAGAGCGATGAAAAGCGGTAAGCTGCCGAACCGATGCCTCAGTTTTTCCATTTCCGTAACCCAGTTTCCGTCATCGGCCAAATGCACCTGAAGGCGCCGATCGCTGGCACTTGTATTCGCTTTCAGGCACAATGTACAAACGAAAACAACTAACAAACTGTGGGGAGGCCGCACGTGGCGGAAAAGACCGACGACAAAGGGCAGACCGGACAGGAATTTCCGGGATTCGACCCCAAATCGGTCGAGGCCTATGTGGTCAAGGACCCGCAGGCGCTCGCCATGAACTTCGCGCGGGCGCTCGAAAATCTCGGCAAGGCGGCATCGGAATGGCTCGGTCCGCGCGAACGCGGCGAGATCGGCGATTCGGTTGCAGACCCTATGACCGACCTCGTGAAGACCCTTTCCAAGGTCACCGAATACTGGATTTCGGATCCGAAGCGGACGCTCGAAGCCCAGACCTTGCTGTTTTCCAGCTATATCGGCATCTGGACGCGCACGCTCGGGCAATTCACCGGCCAGCCGGTCGAGCCCGCGGCGGACACCTTGCCGAAGGACAAGCGTTTTGCGGACGACGACTGGGCAAAGAACCCGTTCTTCGCCCTCCTCCGGCAGCTCTATCTCGTCACCGCCTCCTGGGCGGACAAGCTGGTCAACGAAGCCGAAGGGCTCGACGAGCACACCCGCCACAAGGCCGCCTTCTACGTGAAGCAGGTGACGGCCGCCCTTTCGCCGGCCAATTTCGCTCTCACCAATCCAGAGGTGTATCGCGAGACGGTCGCCAGCAATGGCGCCAACCTGGTGGCCGGCATGAAGATGTTCGCCGAGGATATTGCCGCCGGGCGCGGTGACCTGAGGCTGCGCCACACCGACGCGACCAAGTTCGCAATCGGCCGCAACATGGCGCTGACGCCGGGCAAGGTGATCGCCCAGAGCGAGGTCTGCGAAGTCATCCAGTACGAGCCGTCGACGGAAACGGTGCTGAAGCGCCCTCTCCTCATCTGCCCGCCGTGGATCAACAAGTTCTACATTCTCGACCTCAACCCGCAGAAGAGCTTCATCAAATGGTGCGTCGACCAGGGCCATACGGTCTTCGTGATCTCCTGGGTCAATCCGGATGAACGCCATGCGAAGAAAGACTGGGAATCCTACATGCGCGAGGGGATCGACTTCGCGCTGACCACGGTCGAGAAGGCTACCGGCGAAAAACAGGTCAACGCGATCGGTTATTGCGTCGGCGGAACACTGCTTGCCGCGACGCTTGCCTATCACGCGCAGAAGAAGAACAGCCGCATCGCATCGGCGACCTTCCTCACCACCCAGGTGGATTTCACCCATGCGGGCGATCTCAAGGTCTTCGTCGACGAGGAACAGATTTCGGCGATGGAAAAGCAGATGAATGCGGTCGGCTATCTTGACGGTTCTAAAATGGCCACCGCCTTCAACATGCTGCGCGCCTCGGAACTGATCTGGCCCTATGTGGTGAGCAATTATCTGAAGGGCCAGGAACCGATGCCATTCGACCTGCTCTACTGGAATTCCGACAGTACGCGCATGGCGGCCGCCAACCATGCCTATTACCTGCGCAACTGCTATCTCGACAACAATCTGAGTAAGGGCGAAATGAAGCTCGCGGGAAAGACGATCTCGCTGAAGGACATCAAGATCCCCGTCTACAATCTCGCCACCCGAGAGGACCATATCGCGCCGCCGAAATCGGTCTTTCTCGGCTCCTCGCTGTTCGGCGGTCCTGTGGATTTCGTGCTGACCGGTTCGGGCCACATCGCCGGCGTCGTCAACCCGCCCGACAAGCAGAAGTACCAGTACTGGACAGGCGGCGAGGCCGAAGGCCAGTACGAAGACTGGCTGACGGATGCCGAGGAAAACAAGGGATCCTGGTGGCCGCACTGGCATGCGTGGGCCGAGGCAAAGGACGACGAGCGCGTGCCGGCCCGCAAGCCCGGCGGCAAGGCGCTCAACGCAATCGCCGATGCGCCCGGCACCTACGTGCTCGAGCGCGTCTGATCCATATCACAGATGCGTTTCGATCCACCGTTGCTGCCCGCGACCCTCCTGCAACGCTACAAGCGTTTCCTGTTCGACGCCGTGCTGGAGGACGGCACGCCGTTTACCGGCTCCTGCCCCAATACCGGTTCGATGCGAGGGCTGACGACGCCGGGCTCGAAGATCTGGGTATCGCGGCACGACAGCCCCACCCGCAAATACCGGCACATGTTCGAAATGGTCGAGGTGGATGGCGAGCACGTCGGCATCAATACCGGCCTGCCAAACCGGCTCACGGAAGAGGCGATCCGCGCCGGGCTGATCCCGAACCTTGCCGGCTATGAGACGATCCTGCGCGAACAGCGCTACGGCCGCAATTCGCGCATCGACTTCCTGCTTCTGGATGGCGATCTGCCGAATGCTTACGTGGAGGTCAAGAACGTTCATTTCTGCCGCGAACCGGGACTGGCGGAATTTCCCGATACCGTCACCAAACGCGGCGCCAAACATCTGGAAGAGCTGGGCGACATGGCGGAGGCCGGTCACCGGGCGGTGATGATCTACCTCATCCAGCGTCACGACTGCTCGCGTTTCCGTATCTGCGGAGACCTCGATCCATTCTATGCGCTCGCCTTCGAGCGCGCCAAGTCCCGCGGCGTCGAGGCCTATGCAGTGCATTGCCGCGTTTCACCGGAGGAAATAACGCCTGAGGGGCTGATCCCGGTCGAAGATCTCGGCTATCGCTTTTCGGCCGCCTTATAAACCGCGTCTCGATCTCGCCGGCCGACGGCGACGACCAATACGACCAGTTGCGTATCTCGGACCTCATAGACGAGGCGATAGCCGATGGACCGCAGCTTAATCTTGTAACGGTTCTTGGATCCATGAAGCTGGGCGGCAGCGACGCGCGGATTTTCGAGACGTTCGGCCAACTTCTTCTTGAACTGCTCCCGGATGTTAGAGTCGAGCTTGCGCCATTCCTTCAGCGCAACATCCAGAAACGCGAGTTCATAGCTCATCCAGCGTTACCTTGATGACAGTTTCGCCTGCGCGGCTGTCTGCCAGTAGGTTGAGCTCAAGGTCTTCCAACCGGTCCATCATCGCTTCGTAAGCCTTTGCAGGCACGCAATAGAAGGCGGGCTCGTTGCGATTGAGGATCGCGACGGGGGCTCCGTCTCCTGCTGCGACGGTACCCATGGGGTTGCGCTTCAGCTCGGAAACGCTGGCGGTGACTTCGGCGAGGACGATACTGACCATGGCGGCTCCAGGTGCTCCGATTCGCACTTTATATAGACCCATTAGAAGCACTTTAAAAGGCTCTCTTCAAATCATCCCGTTCGGATTGTCGAGAAGAAAAGCGCTGAAATCTCCGATCGCCATGGACGAACCGGGCCCGGCTGCTTTATGAACGGAGAGATTGCGAGAGAAGAACCATGGTCAACTATATCGAGGCGGTTTCCGCCCCCCTGAAGAATACGGGTGCGATCCGCCTCTATGGTGCGGAAGACTTTGCCGGCATGCGCAAGGCCTGCCTGCTGACCGCGCGCTGCCTCGACGAGCTTGCCTCGATCGTCCAGCCCGGCGTCACCACCAACGCGATAGACCGCTTCGTCTTCGAGTTCGGCATGGACCACGGCGCGCTGCCGGCGACGCTGAACTATCGCGGATACACCAAATCCTCCTGCACCTCGATCAATCACGTCGTCTGCCACGGCATTCCGGACGACAAGCCTTTACGGGAAGGTGATATCGTCAATATCGACGTCACCTATATCCTCGACGGCTGGCACGGGGATTCGAGCCGCATGTATCCGGTGGGCGGGATCAAGCGCGCCTCCGAGCGCCTGCTCGAAGTCACCTACGAATGCCTGATGCGCGGCATTGAGGCGGTGCGTCCGGGCGCCCGCACCGGCGCGATCGGCGAGGCAATCCAGACCTATGCGGAAGCGGAACGCTGCTCCGTGGTGCGCGATTTCTGCGGCCATGGCGTCGGCCGGCTTTTTCACGACTCGCCGAACATCCTCCATTACGGCCGCGCCGACGAGGGTCCGGAGATGAAGGAAGGTATGATCTTTACAATCGAGCCGATGATCAATCTCGGCAAGCCGCATGTGAAGGTGCTTTCCGATGGCTGGACGGCGGTGACCCGCGACCGGTCGCTGTCAGCGCAATACGAACATGCGATCGGCGTCACTGCCACCGGCTGCGAGATATTCACCTTGTCGCCTGGAGGTTTCGACCGACCCGGCCTGCCACCGCTTTCGAGGTAACGGATGGCCAGCCGCTCCGCTCCTCCACCGGACGAACAGACGTCCTTCATCGAGGACGAGCGCGGCTTTTTCGCCGAACAGTTGACCAAACCGAAAGCCATCAAGAAACCGGCCTCGATGGATGACGAAGAGCCGGGGGCGCATTACCACGGCCACCGCGAGCGCCTCAAAACCAAGTATCGCGAACATGGCGATACCGGACTTGCCGATTATGAAATCCTCGAACTCCTGCTGTTCCGGTCGATCCCGCGCCGCGATACGAAACCGCTTGCCAAGGCGCTGATCGCCCGGTTCGGAACGCTTGCCGGCGTTATGGGCGCGCCGCTCGGATTGCTGCAGGAGGTCAAGGGCGTCGGCGAGGCGGTGGCGCTCGACCTGAAGCTCGTCGCGACCGTCGGTCACCGGATGCTGAAAAGCGAGCTGCGCGGCAAGCAGGTACTGTCCTCCTGGTCTTCGGTCATCGATTATTGCCATGCGATCATGGCCTACGAGCCACGCGAACAGTTCCGCATCCTTTTCCTCGACAAGCGGAATGCGCTGATCGCCGACGAGTGCAGGGCCACGGTACCGTCGACCATACGCCTGTCTATCCGCGCGAAGTCGTGCGCCGGGCGCTCGAACTGTCGGCGACCGCGATCATCCTCGTCCACAACCATCCGAGCGGCGATCCGACGCCATCGCGCGCCGATATCGACATGACGAAGACGATCGTCGACACCGCAAAACCTCTCGGCATCACGGTGCACGACCACATCATCATCGGCAAGGACGGGCATGTCAGCCTGAAGGGGTTAAGGCTGATCTGAGTTTCGCTGCCTCAGGCAGCGAAATAGGCTTCCCGGTCCAGATCCGCGATCAGTCCCGGTCGGGTAGGTTGCCAGCCCAGCTGTTCCCGAGTCCAGGCGCTCGAAGCCCGGTTGTCGATTTGCGCAAAATGCGCGAACCAGCCGAAATGTTCGGCCGCCTCGTCATGCGATTTTGCGACCACCGGCAGGTTCAGCCGTTTTCCGATCACGCCGGCGATTTCGCGGAAGGGAATACCTTCCTCCGCAACTGCGTGATATCTCGCGCCAGCGACGCCCTTTTCCAGCACGAGCCTATAGAGGCGAGCAGCGTCGAACCGGTGCACTGCGGGCCACTGGTTGGCTCCATCGCCGACATAGGCCGAGACGCCTTTCCGGCGGGCCGTGTCAATGAGGATCGGGACGAAGCCGTGGTCACCGTCGCCATGCACCGAAGGCGGAAGCCGGACGACAGACACGCGCGGGCCCGAGGTCACCGAGAATGCCGTCTGTTCCGAGACGCGCGGAACCGGGGAGCCGTAGGCGGGCGGCGTCTCTTCGGTTGCCAACTGGCCCGGCGACAGGAGACCGGTGCCGGAGGTGACGATCAGGGGGCGGTCGGTGCCAGCCAGAGCCCCGCCGAGTGCTTCGATGGCGCGCCGGTCGATCTCGCAACTCTCCCTGAATTTCGAGAAGTCGTGGATGAAGCCGGTGTGGATGACGGCATCGCAGGCGCCGGCTCCGGCCCTCAGGTTTTCCGGATCCTCCAGGGTGCCGCGATGCACCTCGGCGCCGGCGATCACAAGCGCCTCGGCGGAAGCATCCGAGCGTGCAAGGCCCAGGACCTGATGGCCTGCCTCGATCAGTTCCTTGACGACGGCGGAGCCGACGAACCCGGTCGCGCCCGTTACAAAAACACGCATGATAGTCCTCTTCAGTTGTCTGACGAGGCTGTGATAGGGTTTTACGGATGGCAAAAAAGCCGTGACGACTTACCGGTATAGGTACTAACAGGCTGAGCATGCAGACGATTGAGGACGAAAACCTTCTCGGAAACTATCTGAAGGACCGCCGGGCCAAATTGAGCCCGGCCGCCTTCGGAATATCCTCGACACGCCGGCGCACGCCCGGCCTCAGGCGCGAGGAAGTGGCACAGCGCGCCAATGTCAGCGCCACCTGGTACACCTGGCTCGAACAGGGCCGCGGCGGCGCTCCCTCCGCGGATGTGCTCGACCGGCTCGCCAAGGCCCTGTCGCTGAACGACGCCGAGCGGGAGCATCTGTTCCTGCTGGCGCAGCACCGGCCGCCCGAAATGCATTTCCGATCTTTCGAGCCTGTCACTCCGCAGCTTCAGCGCGTGCTCGATTCGCTGGTCTACAGCCCAGCCGTCGTGCGCACGCCGCTCTGGGACGTCGTCGCCTGGAACGACGCGGCAGCGGTGGTGATGACCGACTATGCCACCCTGCCGCCGGAAGAACGCAACATTCTGAAGCTGATCTTCCTCAACGACCGCGTCCGGGGGCATATGGTCAACTGGGAGCGTGACGCGCGTTCTGCCGTCGCCGCCTTCCGTGCCGAAGCGGCCCGCATCGGCGCGTCGGAGGCGGTGCAGGCACTGGTCGGCGAACTGGGCAACGCAAGCGCCGAGTTCCAAGCCATCTGGCGGGACTACGATATCCAGAGCTACGGAGAGGGCCTCAAGCACTTCCGCCACGAGACGGCTGGCGATCTCATGCTCGAATATTCGTCCTTCGCCGTCGACGGTCGACCGGACCTCGGCCTCGTCATCTTCAATCCGGTCACCGCGGACGATGCCGAACGGATCAGGGCGCTCGTCGAGAGCCGCAGGGCAGCCGCCTGAGCGTCGGCCCTCACGCCACCTGCACCAGATGGCCTTCGGAAACCTCGCGATACTGGCGTGCCGGCGGCTGGAAACCCATCGGACGAACCGGGCTCTTCAGCTCGTCGTTGGAAATGCCCCGGCGGATGCCGCGGCGGGCCGGGTCCGGCACCGGAACGGCTGCCATCAGCTTTTTCGTATAAGGATGCTGCGGATTGTCGAAGACCGCGGCGCGCGGGCCGATCTCGACGATCTCGCCGAGATACATGACCGCCACCCGGTGGCTGACCCGCTCGACGACCGCCATGTCGTGGCTGATGAACAGGAAGGCGAGGTTGAGGCTCTGCTGCAGGTCGAGGAGCAGGTTGCAGACCTGAGCCTTGATCGACACGTCAAGCGCCGAGACGCTTTCGTCGGCGACGATCACCTTCGGATCGAGCGACAGGGCGCGGGCAATGGCGATGCGCTGGCGCTGGCCCCCGGAAAATTCGTGCGGATAACGGCCAGCCATATCGGGTGAGAGACCGACCTTGCGGAGCAGGTCGGCGGTCTTTTCCCTGGCGTCCTTGGCGTTGCCGAGCTTGTGCTTGACGAAGGGCTCGGAGATTGCGGCGCCGACCGTCATGCGCGGGTTGAGCGACGAGAACGGATCCTGGAAGATCATCTGAATGGTCTTGCGCATGTCGCGCAGCCCCGTCTGGTCGAGGCGCAGGACATCATAGCCGTCGAGCGCCACGTCGCCGCTGGTGGGCTCGATCAGCCGCATGATCGAGCGGCCGGTCGTCGACTTGCCGCAGCCGGATTCACCGACCAGTGACAAGGTCTCGCCCTGGAAGAGATCGAAGGAAATGTTCTCGACCGCGTGGACGGAACCCGTCTGCGTCGCAAAGAGGCCGGAACGGACGGCGAAGCGGGTAACGAGGTTCTTCACCGCCAGAACCGGGGTTTTTCGGGTATCGACGGTGCCGGCGACTTCTTTGGGCTCGGCGGTCTCGCCGGTAGCGATGTCGACGACCGGGAAACGGGTCGGCCATTTGCGGTCCTGCATCGAGCCGAGCCGCGGCACGGCGGAGAGAAGCGCCCGCGTATACGGGTGCTTGCCGCGATGGAAGATCTCCTCGGTCGGACCGCTTTCGACCGCCTCGCCGCGATACATGACGATGGTGCGGTCAGCGATCTCGGCGACGACACCCATGTCATGGGTGATGAAGAGCACCGACATGCCCTCCTCTTCCTGCAATACCTTGATCAGGTCGAGGATCTGGCCCTGGATCGTCACGTCGAGCGCGGTTGTCGGTTCGTCGGCGATCAGCAGCCTCGGCTTCGACGCCAAGGCCATCGCGATCATCACGCGCTGGCGCATGCCGCCGGAGAACTGGTGCGGGTAATCGTCGAACCGGGCACCGGCGTTCGGGATGCGGACCTTTTCGAGTAGCCGCACGGTTTCGGCGCGCGCCTGCGATTTCGACAGTCCCTTGTGGCGCGTCAGCACTTCCGAGATCTGCCGCCCGATCGTGAAAATCGGGTTGAGCGAGGTCATCGGCTCCTGGAAAATCATCGAGGCGTCGTTGCCGCGCACGCCCCGCATCTCCTTTTCGGAGATCGACAGGAGATCCCGCCCGGAGAGCAGGATGCTGCCCTCGATCTTGCTCGTGTTGGCCGCGAGCAGCCGCATGATCGACAGCGAGGTGACGCTCTTGCCGGAGCCGCTTTCGCCGACGATCGCGACCGTCTCGCCCGGATGGACATCGAAGGAGACGTCGCGGACGACGCTTTTCCATTCGCCGTCGACGAGGAAGGATGTCGTCAGGTTCCTGACGGAAAGAACAGGTGTCTCGGTCATTGGGGCTTCCGTCTTGGGGGCTTCCGTCATTGGGGCTTCCAGGGGGTGGCAAAGGAGGCCGAGGCGCGGCCTTCCGCCTCGCGGGCGGCTTCCAGTTCGGCGATCTTCTGGTCGATGACCCGTCGGTCGATCATGCCGTGCGGGTTTTCGCGGGTCGGCATGGTTTCGGCGACATGCAGGAACCGTTCCTGCGCCACCGCGTAGAGCCGGCGCAGTTCGCCGAGCGGATCGGCGTGATCGTCGGCATTGATGCGCAGCCAGGGGTAATCCTGGTCGCGATAGAGAACCATGGCGGCAGACTGCTTGCCGCGCTTGTCACCGCCGGCGGCCTCGCCTGCATCCATGGCCGCAAGCAGGCGCTCGGCGAGCGGCGCGCCTTCGTCCGCCTTTTGCTTATAGACCCGCAGCGTCTCGGCGATCACCTGCGGCCCGGCCAGCATGTTGCCGGCAACGGAGACGTTGTCATCGACCAGATGGCCGGCCCAGTCGACGCAGATTTCGCCGGTATAGGCGGCGTTGCGGCCGTTGGCGTCGATCAGGTGGAACTGGCGCTGGCGGCGGCCGTCGTCGCGCGCCGTCAGCACCTCGATGATCTCCTGCGGGCTCTTGCCCTCCTCCAGCAGTTTCAATCCGTCCGTGCCGTAGAGCGGGCTGACGAAGGCCTGGGTGGCGACGGCGCCTACCCTGCCCTTGATGTGCGGCACTGCGGCGCCGACCGCGAAGAAGCGGCTGGCAACCGAAATTCCGAAGTGACCCGTTTCTGGATCGCGTGCGACGATGGACCAGGTCATGGCTATCTCCCAACCGCATAGGCCTGCATCAGGCGCGGCGTCGCCGCCGCCCGCAGCAATCCGTCGGCGTCGCGGCGGGCCGCGGTCAGGCGGCCGACGCTCCAGGGATCCGCCACGGTGATCTGGTGGCCGCGGCGGCGCAGCTCGGCGAGCACGTCGGCACCGATATTGCTTTCGACCATGATGTTCCCCGGCTGGCTGGTGCGCGGATAGAAGGAGCCGGGGAAATGGGTGGTGTGGAACAGCGGCATGTCGATCGCCGCCTGCAGGTTCGGCTTGTGGTGGACGTAACGCAGGAAGAAGGGCAGCTGCCATTGATCCTGCTGGTCGCCGCCGGGCGTGCCGAACACCAAGGTCGGGCGGCCTTCATGCAGGGCCAGCGACGGGGTGAGCGTCGTGCGCGGACGTTTTCCCGGTTCCAGCGAGGTCGGCAAGCCGGGCTTCAGCCAGAACATCTGGGCGCGGGAGTTCAGGGCGAAACCGAGGCCGGGCACGATCGGCGAGGATTGCAGCCAGCCGCCCGAGGGCGTGGTCGAGACCATGTTGCCCCAGCGGTCGATGACGTCGATATGGACCGTATCGCCGCGCTTTTCGGTCAAGTGCGACATGGTCGGCTCGTAGACCGCGCCCTTGCCGCTCACTTCCGCCAGCATGCCCATGGTGAGGTCGAACTGGTGGTCGTAACCGGGCACGCGGCCTGGCCGCAGTTCGAGCGAGGCTTGGCTGCCGATCAGCTTGCGGCGCTCGGCATTGTAGCCTTCCGAAAGCAGGTATTCGGTCGGGATCTGCGCGAAATCCGGGTCGCCGTAATAGACCTCGCGGTCGGCGAAGGCGAGCTTCATGGCCTCGACGACAATATGCACGAAATCCGGTCCGGCCGGATCCATCGCCGAGAGGTCAAAGCCCTTCAGCAGCGCCAGCGACTGCAGGAGCACTGGCCCCTGCCCCCAGGCCGGGGTCTTGGCAACGGTCCAGTCGTGATAGTCATAGGTCTGCGGCGCCTCGACGGTCGCCTGCCAGTTGGCCATGTCGTCTGCCGTCAGCACGCCCTTGTGGCGGGAGCCGCTCGCGTCCATGACTTCCGCCGTCGAGACATAGCGGTCGATCGCCTCGGCCACGAAGCCGCGGTAAAAGGCGTCGCGGGCCGCCTCGATCTGGTTCTCGCGGCCGGTCTTGGCTTCGGCCTCGGCGATGAGGCGCTTCCAGGTTTCGGCAAGCACCGGGTTCTTGAAATTGCTCTGCGCTTCGGGAGCCACGCCGCCCGGAAGCCAGGTCGCGTAGGACGTCGCCCACTCGGTCTCGAAGAAGTTCGCCAGCCCCTTGATGGTGGCGGAAACGCGGGCAAGCATCGGATGGCCCTGTTCAGCGTAGTAGATTGCCGGCTCGAGCACGTCGCGCACGCTCATCGTGCCGTAGTCGCGCAGCATCAGCATCCAGCCGTCGAAGGCGCCGGGGATGACGGTCGCGAGCAAGCCGTCGCCGGGGATCAGGTTCAGGCCTTCCGACGTGTAGTGCTCGATCGTCGCGCCGGCCGGCGCAGGTCCCTGTGCGCAGATGACTTCGACCTTGTCCTTCTTCTTCGAGTAGAAGATGGCCGGCATGTCGCCGCCCGGACCGCAGAGATGCGGCTCGACGATCTGCAGCACGAAGCCGGTCGCGACCGCCGCATCGAAGGCATTGCCGCCCTTTTCGAGGATCGCCATGCCGACGGCCGAAGCGATCCAGTGGGTCGAGGTGACGACCCCGAACGTGCCGAGGATTTCCGGCCGTGTGGTGAACTCAGTCATTGTGTTGGTCCTTTCAAATCATGCTTGGCGCGGCCATCATGCCTCGCGGGGATCCAGCGCATCGCGCAGGCCATCGCCGAGGAGATTGAAGCCGATAACGACGAGGAAGATCGCCGCGCCAGGCCACATCGCCATCCAGGGCGCCTGGCTCAGGAAGTTCTTGGCGACGTTCAGCATCGAGCCCCAGGACGGGGCCGGCGGCTGCTGGCCGAGGCCGAGGAAGGAAAGGCTCGCCTCGGCGATGATCGCGGTTGCGATCGTCAGCGTCGCCTGGACGATGATTGGTGCGAAAACGTTGGGCAGGATGTAGCGGGTCATGATTTCGAAGTGGTTCAGGCCAACGGCGCGTGCGCCTTCGACATAGTCCTCGGTCTTGACCGCCAGGACCTGACCGCGGGTCAGCCGCACGAAGATCGGCATGGCGGACAGGCCGATGGCGATCATCGCATTCATCAGGCTCGGGCCCAAAAATGCCGCAAGCGCGATCGCCATGATCAGGAAAGGCATGGCGAGCAGAGCCTCCGTGATACGCGAGATCACCATATCCACCCAGCCGCCGAAATAACCCGAGATCAGGCCGAAGGGCACGCCGATGCCGACCGCAATGGCGACCGAGAACACCCCGGCCATCAGCGATGCCCGGGCGCCCCAGATCATCCGTGAAAGAATGTCGCGGCCAAGATCGTCGGTGCCGAGCCAGTACATCGCCGAAGGTGCCTTACGGATCGCCGTCCAGCTCGTTGCGACGGGATCGATGATCGGCAGGATCGGCGCGCTGGCTGCCAGGATTGCGAAGAACAGGACGATGACGGCGCCGACGAGCGCGCTCCTGTTCTTCTTCATCTTGCGCCAGGCGCGGCTCCTGTCGCGCTTGGCTGCCGCAACCGGCGGCGCTTGGTCGATCGTGGTCATAGGGTGGCCCTCAGACGCGGATTGAGCAGGACGTAAAGAACGTCGGCGATGAGGTTCATCAGGATGAAGCCGACTGCCGTGCACAGCACGACGCCCTGCACCACCGCATAGTCGCGATTGAAGACGGCGTCGACGATGAGCTTGCCGAAGCCCGGGATGGTAAAGATCTGCTCGGTCAGCACCGCACCGGCGAGCAGCTCCCCGAACAGCAGCGCCGACAGCGTCACGACCGGCAGAAGCGCATTGCGGAAACTGTGGCTGAGCACCACTTCGCGCGGCGACAGGCCCTTGGCGCGGGCGGTGCGGATATAGTCGGCGCTGAGCACGCCGATCATCGCCGAACGGGTATGGCGCATCAGCGTCGCCGCCAGCGCATTGCCAAGCACGAAGGCCGGCATGATCATCGTCTGCAGCGACCGGACGGGATCGACGAAAATCGACTCGAAGCCCGAGGCCGGCAGCCAGCCAAGCTGCACCGAGATCAGCAGGATCAGCATGATGCCGAGCCAGAAATTCGGGATCGACAGGCCTGTCAGCGCCAACACATTGGCGATATAATCGATGAACGTATTCTTCTTGACCGCGGCCAGGATGCCGATCGGTATGCCGATCAGCATGGCGAAGAACATCGCCATCACGGCAAGCTGGATCGTCACCGGCAGCTTCTGGAGGATCAGTTCCAGGACGGGCTGGTTGGTGCGCAGCGAGATGCCGAAGTCGCCGGTCAGCACGCCGCCGAGCCAATAGAAATATTGCACCACGACCGGATCGTTCAGCCGGTATTTGTCGCGCAGGAATTCGATGACCGCAGGGTCACGCTCCTCGCCGGCCATCGCCAGAATGGGATCGCCGGGCAGCAGTTTCTGCAATGAAAAGACAAAAATGGAGATGATCAGCAAGGTCGGTATGGCGACCAGCAGACGCTTTCCGATGTAGACAGGCATGACGCCGTCCCCCGTTGAGCAACATTGTTACGAAGCGATGCGGAAAAGTGCCGCATGGGTCTCCCATGCGGCACGGGAGGCTTAGCCCTTCTTGACGCCCTGCAGGCGGATCATGCCGTCCGGACTGGCCACGAAACCGGTAATGTTCTTCTTGTAGGCCCAGATCCACGACTGATGGCCGAGATAGATGACCGGCATGTCTTCGTTGAGGATCACGGAAGCTGCGTCGTACTTCTGTTTGCGGACCGCATCGTCGGTCGAGGCGCGTGCTTCGTTGAGCAGCTTGTCGACGTCCGGGTTGCAGTATTTCACGTCGTTGATGCCGCCCTTGCAGCTGATGAACTGATGGATATTGCCATCAGGATCAACACGGCCGGACCAGTCGGAGCGGCTGAGCTGAAAATTGCCGCGGGTCTGCTCTTCGAGCAGCGTCGCGAACTCCGTCGACTTCAGGCTGACGTCGAAGCCGGCTTCGGCGACCATCGACTGCAGGATCTGCATCATCTGCTGGGCAACGGGGTTGTTCGGGATTTGAAGCTCCACCGGGACACGGTCGAAACCGGCAGCCTTGATCAGAGCCTTGGCCTTGGCAACATCGCGGGCCGGAACCGGGATTGCCTTGTTGAACCACGGGCTATTCGGCGGGAACGGCTGATTGCCGCCAACGGCGGTGCCTTCGTAGACGATCTGGTTCATGGCGTCGCGGTCGATCGCCAGCGAGAAGGCCTGGCGCAGGCGCTTGTCCTTGCCAAACGGGTTGTCGGCGCGCGGACCATTGGCGATATTGGCGTAAAGAGCCATGTAACCGATGTTGACGGTCGCGTCGAACTTCAGGCCCGAATTGCCCTTGACGGCAGCAACGTCGGTCGGAGCCAGGCGTTCGATGAAGTCGAGGTCGCCCGATTGCAGGTTGGCGAGGCGCACGGTCGTATCCGGGATCGGCAGGTAGGTGACCTTGTCGACGAAGATCTTGTCCTTGGCCCAGTAATCCTTGAATTTTTCGAGTACGATGCGGTCCTGCTGGACGCGCTCGACAAACTTGAACGGGCCGGCGCAGACCGGCTTGGAGCCGAAATTGGCGCCGAGCGCCTTGGCGGCAGTCGGCGACACGATCATGCCGGCGCGGTCGGAGAGCTGGGCGAGCAGCGTCACGTCCGGTGCCTTCAGCGTGAACTTGACTTCCAGCGGCCCGGTCGCCTCGACCTTGGCGACGGAGGTCAGCTCGCTCTTGCGGCGCGATTCCGGCAGGGTCATGTTACGTTCGATCGTGGCAACCACGGCGGCGGCATCAAGCGGGGTGTCGTCATGGAACTTGACGCCCTCGCGGATCTTCATCGTCAGTTCCTTGCCGTCGGCGGACCATTTCCACTCGGTGGCGAGCTGCGGGACGATCTTCAGGTCGGGCGAAACGTCGACCAGCTTGTCGCACAACGCGGTATAGACGATACGGCCGACGAAGGTGCGGGACTGGGCCGGATCAAGAACGTCGGCATCGTCCTGCAGGCCGATGCGCAAATCGACCGCAAGCGCCGGAAAGGCGAAAAGCGCGCCGGCCAGCAGCGCGGTCGTAAGCTTGGTAAGTCGCATCATGATGAACATTCCTCTCTTGTTTTTAGGTTCCTGTTTTTAGTCTTGGCCGGTTTCCGGCTTCTGGTGATTGGCCGCGTGGCGGCCATTCAGCTTGCTTCGCTGAGCGACCCCTGTTCCACGGAGCCAAGGGACGTCGCGCGGATTAGCCGCTCCTGAAGCATCAGCAGGTGTTCGCGCATCGCCTCCCCCGCCTGCACCGGATCACGGGCGGCGATCGCCTCAATGATGGTCTTGTGCTGGGCAAACGAGATGTTGACCGCATTGCCACTGGAGCGGGCGCGCTCGCGGATCGCCCGCCATGCCTCGTCCTGGCGGACGCGATTGATGACGTCGAAGATCGACAGGAAAAGCTGGTTGCCGGCGCTCTGGGCAATCAGCCGGTGCAGCGTTCCATCCCACAGTTCGCGGGCGTCGGCATCGCTGCTCTCGATGATCTTCGAGGCGATCTCGTACATCTTGGCCATATCCGCCGGCTTGGCGCGCATGGCCGCGAGCTGGGCGAGCTGCGGTTCGATCCTCAAACGGACTTCCATGATCTCCATGAAATCCGTGCCGGCGACGATCGCGCCCACATGGTTGCTCCACTCGCTCGGCCTTTCGCCGATAAAGGTGCCTGAGCCCTGGCGGCGCCAGATGAGGCCTTCGGATTCAAGCACTTCGAGTGCGCGTCGCACCGCGCGACGGCTGATGCCGAGCAGGTCGGTCAAAGCGCGTTCGGTCGGCAGGCGGCCCTCGGAACCGAATTCTCCCGCCCTTAAAAGCCCCCTCAGGCGATCCAGCGCATAGCTCGAGTTGTCATGAGCCTCGCCGGCTTTATCCTGTACCATTTATTGTACCAATTTTCGATTGGTCCGAATGGACGGCATTTCCGGACCTCCGTCAAGTTGATTTTTTGGCAATTCTTGCGGTGCACAAAATTGATGCATACAGATTGAAATCAAGGCTTGGACGAGCCGCAATCAAAACTTTAGAATAGGTGGCTACAAAGGGATTCGTGAGTGCTGCCGCATCGCGGCGGCCGTCAGATTCGGAGCGGAGCATCCCATGAACCAATACGACCTCATCGTCGTCGGCAGCGGGCCGGCCGGTCGCCGTGCGGCCATCCAGGCAGCCAAGCTCGACAAGAAGGTTCTGGTCGTCGAACAGGGCAAGAGGGTCGGAGGCGTTTCCGTCCACACGGGCACGATCCCGTCGAAGACATTGCGCGAAACGGCGCTCAATCTGTCCGGCTGGCGCGAACGCGGCTTCTACGGCAAGGCCTACCGCGTCAAGCAGGAGATCAGCGCCGAGGACCTGCGCCGCCGCCTGCTGATCACGCTCGACCATGAAGTCGAAGTACTGGAGCACCAGTTCGCCCGCAACCGCGTCCAGAGCATCCGTGGCAAGGCGAGCTTCGTCACGCCCGACACGATGGCGATCGCCAAGGACGACGGCGACGTCATGCACGTCATGGGCAAGTCGATCCTGCTCGCGGTCGGCACCAAGCCTTTCCGCCCCGATTACATGCCGTTCGACGGCAAGACGGTTCTCGACAGCGACGAGCTGCTCGAAATCGACCAGCTCCCCCGTTCGATGGTGGTCATCGGCGCCGGCGTTATCGGCATCGAATATGCGACGATCTTCAGTGCACTGGATGCGGCCGTGACCGTTATCGACCCGAAGCCGACCATGCTCGACTTCATCGACAAGGAAATCGTCGAAGACTTCACCTACCAGCTGCGCGACCGCAACATGAAACTGCTGCTCGGCCAGAAGGCGGACAAGGTGGAGCGCCTGCCGGACGGCAAGGTTCTGGTGCACGTGGACAGCGGCCGCCAGATCATTACCGACATGGTGCTGTTCGCCGCCGGCCGCATGGGCGCCACCGATACGCTGAACCTCGCCGCGGCCGGCCTCGAGGCCGACAGCCGCGGCCGCCTCAAGGTCAACCCGGAAACCTTCGAGACCTCCGTTCCCAACATCTACGCCGCCGGCGATGTCGTCGGGTTTCCGAGCCTCGCCTCAACCTCGATGGAACAGGGGCGCGTCGCGGCGCGCGTCGCCGTCGGCGCGATCGCCAAGGAACCGCAGAAATATTTCCCCTACGGCATCTATGCCGTGCCGGAAATTTCCACCTGCGGCCTCACCGAAGAGGAAATGAAGGAACGCGGCATTCTCTATGAATGCGGCATCGCCCGCTTCCGCGAGACCTCGCGCGGCCACATCATGGGCCTCGATACCGGCCTCCTGAAGCTGATCTTCTCGCTGAAGACCCGCCGCCTGCTCGGCGTCCATATCGTCGGCGAAGGGGCAACCGAACTTGTTCACATCGGCCAGGCGGTGCTGAACCTTAAGGGCACCGTCGAATATTTCGTCGAGAACACGTTCAACTACCCGACGCTCGCCGAAGCCTACAAGATCGCCGGCCTCGACGCCTGGAACCGCATGGGCGAAGGCCCGAAGGAAGCGCCTGTCGCAACCTCCCAGTCCACGGACACGACCGCGACCACCACGGAACCTGCCAGCGAGAAGAAAAAAGCCACCTCCAAGTGAGGCGGTAGTTCTCGCCAAGCTGTCCGGTCAAACGAAAAAAGCCGCCTCGAAAGGCGGCTTTTCTTTGGTGTCGCAGAACCGCCCCGAAGGGCAATTCATCAACGCGAGTAGAATTCGACGACCAGCTGCGGTTCCATGATGACGGCGTAAGGAACGTCGCTCAGGCCAGGAACGCGGGCGAAGGTGGCAACCATCTTGTTGTGGTCGGCTTCGATATAGTCCGGAACGTCGCGTTCAGCCAGCGAAACGGCTTCGAGAACCGTGACGAGCTGCTTCGACTTCTGACGGACTTCGATGACGTCGCCGGCCTTGCAGCGGTAGGAACCGATGTTGACGCGAACGCCGTTGACGGTGACGTGGCCATGGTTGACGAACTGGCGGGCAGCAAAGACCGTCGGAACAAACTTGGCGCGGTAGACGATCGCATCGAGGCGCGATTCGAGCAGACCGATCAGGTTTTCCGAAGTGTCGCCCTTGCGGCGGTTGGCTTCGTCATAGATGGAGCGGAACTGCTTTTCGCGCAGGTCGCCGTAATAACCCTTGAGCTTCTGCTTGGCGCGCAGCTGCACGCCGAAGTCGGAAAGCTTGCCCTTGCGGCGCTGGCCGTGCTGGCCCGGGCCGTATTCGCGGCGGTTCACCGGGGACTTAGGACGCCCCCAGATGTTTTCGCCCATACGGCGGTCGATCTTGTATTTGGACGATTCGCGCTTGCTCATCGTATTTCCTTTCAAATGGTTACACCGACTTGTTGCCAAGCCGGATCAAGGAAACACGCCCTCCTCTGAGCCCTGATTTAAGAGCTCTGACAGGTCTCTCACGAAAGCGTCCGGAGAAAACCACGGGACATGTCAGTGAAACACCGGGTCTTTCGGCCCGGCGTTGGCGCGGTGTTTAGGCGGATGTCACAGGAATGTCAACTGCACCGGTCTCTTAACCTTTCGGCAAGGCTGTCTGCAGGCTTTTTTGACGGAGCAAGGGCTTCGTACCATCTTAAGGGAAGGAGGTGTCGTGTCATGAAATCGAAACTCTGGAGCAGCCCGATCAGGATCGAAAATCCCGAAACCGGCATGGTCCGCACCGTCAAGACGGTACGCGAGGCAAAAACAGTCCTCGACCGCTTCTGGCCGGCCTATCACGGCAGTCAGCATCATCTGGCGGAACAGGTTTGCGACGAAGCGTTGAAGGGGAAGTCGAGGCCTTCGGAAGCCCGGCGCGCCTTTATCGCCGCGGCGGTGGAAGCGCATTTTCACATCCACTGACCGCCTATTTGCCACTGACCGCCTATTCGGCAGCGGCCCTCGCCTCGCCCTCATCCGGCGCGTCGGCGTTGCCGGGCGCGGTCTCCGCCTGCAGATCCGGGAAGGCGACGATGCGTTTGCCCGAAAAGTCCGCATGCACGACGATCAGGCCCTGTTCCTCGAAATAACCGAGAAGGCGACGGGCGCGACGCGCCGAGTGGGTGCCGTAGGCCCGGGCGATTCGCGCATCCGACGGGCATGGTTCGCCTGAAATCGCCGCCTTCGCCATCAGCAGGAAAACGCCCTGCAGGTCATCCGAAACGCCGGATGACAGCGACAGCGCCGTCCCCCAGGCCTCGCCGGAAGCGGTTTCCTCGTCGACACCCGAGCGGGCGATCGCCGTGCGGCGGCGGAATTCACCGAGCGAGAGCGGCGGACCCTGCAGGCGCCGCATCCGGGCGCGCACCAGAAAATCCTGATATAGGACGGAATCCGTCCGGTAGGCGGATTGCGGATCGTCGAGAATTTCCGACAGGACGGCGGACAGCCGTTCTTCGCGCTCTTCGGCGGACAATTCCGGCTGGGCGACGCGCGGCTCCTGCGGCGCCGAGATAGCGGCGGGTGTCGTGCGCGACAGTTCGGCCAGGATATCCGTCGTCGGCCTCGGCGCCGGCGGGGCACGGCGGACCATCGGCCGGGTGAATTCTTCCGGGTCCGGTGTGAAGATCAGGTCCTCGACGTCCTGCGGTGCATCCGGCAGCGGCATCAGCTTCGGGCTGGAAGAGCGCGCCGACGTCTCGACCGTACCGATGACGATCGGCAACGGCCGGCGCGACAGTGCCGGGCCGAGGGCGACGAAATTGCCGCGCTTCAGATCACGGAACATTTCCGCCTGGCGGCGATCCATGCCGAGCAGATCGGCGGCACGCGCCATGTCGATATCAAGGAAGGTGCGGCCCATCAGGAAGTTCGAGGCTTCGGCCGCGACGTTCTTGGCGAGCTTTGCGAGGCGCTGGGTGGCGATGACGCCGGCAAGCCCGCGCTTCCGGCCGCGGCACATCAGGTTGGTCATGGCGCCGAGCGAGAGTTTTCGTGCATCTTCCGAGACGTCGCCGCCGACCGACGGCGCGAACATCTGCGCCTCGTCGACCACGACCAGGACCGGATACCAATATTCGCGATCGGCATCGAACATGCCGTTCAGGAAGGCGGCGGCGGCCCGCATCTGTTCTTCGAGATCGAGGCCTTCGAGCGTCAGGACGCAGGAGACTCGATTCTTGCGGATACGGTTGGCGATGCCGGCAAGCTCGGCCTCGCTGCGCTCGCCATCGACCACCACATGGCCGAATTTTTCAGACAAAGTGACGAAATCGCCTTCCGGATCGATCACCACCTGCTGCACCCAGGGCGCGGACTGTTCCAGCAGGCGGCGCAGGAGATGCGACTTGCCGGAGCCGGAATTTCCCTGGACGAGCAGACGGGTCGCCAGAAGCTCCTCGATATCGAGCTTGGCCGGATCGCCCCCGGACACAATTCCCATATCGATGCCGACCTGCAATGCACTTACCTCGTATGCTGTCTCTTCGCGGTGACCGTTAGAAGCCGCGACTCCAGAACTCTAACAGAGATCGGGATTCGTTTCGCCGGGCAAGATCGAAAATGCACAGGCCTTTGTGAAACCGCTCAGGATGCTGCGCGACGATAGAATGCCAGCGAGCCGGCAAGCGCCAGAAGCGCGCCGCCGCAGAGCCGATCGAGCCAGAGCGCACCCTTCTTCTTGAGCAGATGCACGGCGCGCGAGCCGAGCAGCGCATAACCGAACATGACGGCAAAATCCATCAGCGCGAAGACCATCGCCAGGATCGCATATTGCTGAAACTGCGGCGCATCCGGGACGATAAACTGCGGCAGGAAAGCCGAGAAGAACAGGTATCCCTTGGGATTGGTCACCGCGACGAGGAAGCTCTTCAGGAAGATTGACGTCGCGGCACCCGAACCGGCGGCAGCAGCGCTTGCCGTTACGTCAAGCGAGCCTTTCGAGCGCAGAAGCATCAGGCCGAGAAATGCAAGATAACCGGCACCTAGCCACTTGACGACCGAGAACCAGAATTCGGAGGCCGCTAGCAAAGCGCCGAGGCCGAGCGCCACTGCGCCGATCAATACGAAATCGGAGATCATCGCGCCTGCCATGCCCGGAAGAGCACGGCGAAGGCCGTAACGCGAGCCATTGGTGAGCGCCAGCAGGACGGTCGGCCCGGGTGTGGCGATGCCGATGAACGCGACGATCGCGAAAGCAAGCAGGGTAACGTCACTCATCGCTCTTCTCCTACCAGAGGTGCCGGCCGTCGATGACCGTGTGAGGCCATTCCTCGGCATCGAAATCGTCGAACAGCCGTGCATTCACGGCGACACGCCGGGTCTTGCCGTCCCAGGTGCCGTCCATCTGGAAATCCGGGCTGTCGCTATAGGTGGTGCAGCCGCATGTGCCGCAGAAATGATGCGCCACCATCTTCGAATTCCAGCGATAGACCTTGTCGGTCGCAGCATTGGCCGTGACCTTCACCTGCGCCGGCTCGTAATAGGCATGGAGCGCGCCGCGCCTTGAGCAGTAAGTGCAGGTGCAGCGGGTGAGTGCCTGCGGCAGTTCACCCTTGATCTCGAAAACGGTCTCGCCGCAATGGCAACGCCCGGTGATCATCAGCTGTTCCTCCTTGACAAAGCTCAGACGGCTGCGCGCTTGAAGCCGACCGACAACAGGCCGGCACCGATCATCAACGAACCGCCGGTGCGGTTGACGATCTGCTGGACTTTCGGCTTGCGGATCGTGTTGCGCGCCATCGAGGCAAGCAGGCCGTAGAGCGTGGCGTTCAGGGTCGCGAGCACCAGGAAGGTCACTTCGAAGACCACCATCTGGAAGAACAGCGGCTGGCTGAGGTCCAGGAACTGCGGCAGGAAGGCCACGAAGAAGACGATGCTCTTCGGGTTAAGCGCGGTAACCACATAGGTGTGCAGGAAAATCTTGAACGGTTTAACGGACGTTACCTCGGCCTCGCCGAGATCGGCGGCCCGTTCGGAAACCGGCGCGCGCCAGAGCTTGATACCGAGATAGATGAGATAGGCGGCGCCCACCCATTTCAGCACCGTGAAGAGTGCCGCAGAGGTCGCAAGCAGAGCGCCCAGCCCGAGCATGGATGCGGTCATCGCCGTGAAGTCACCCAGCGCCGTGCCGGCAACCGTGGCGGAGGCCACCTTGCGGCCATGGCTCAGCGCATAGGAAATGACAAGCAGGATCGTCGGCCCGGGAATGGCCAGGAGAACCGACGAAGCAGCGACGAAAGCGAGCCAGTGTTCAAGCGACATGCGGATTCTCCTCCATGGAACAGAGGGAGCAAGCCACCGAATTTTTCAGTTTGCAAGCGGTGTTTATTCAGTCGTCATGCGCCAGCGATAGAGGACGTCTGGCTCATTCTCCTCATTGCCTGAACCATCAGTCTCCTCGGTCGCGACGAAACCACGCGTCTCATAGAAACGGCGGGCTGCCGCATTGCGCTGGAAGGTCCAGAGAAAAAGCTGCGGATGGGCTCCCTTCGCAATGTCCAGAAGCCGGGAACCGATCCCCTGCCCCTGCACGTTCGGCAGGATATAGAGCTGGTCGACCCAATCCTTGCGAAAGGCGATAACGCCGAGCAGGGTGCCGTCCCTTTCGGCGCCCCAGATGTCGCAGGTCGCGAAGAGATGCCCTCTCCAGTATCCGCGATCCTCCTCCGGCGTGTGAAGCTGAGCGAGCCACGGCAGCCGCTCGTCGAAGGAAGCACGGTGAACGCTCGCAGCCTCCGCCATATCGTCACGGCACAGTTTGCGGAAGACGGTCGTCATTGTTTCAGTTCCAGACATAGGACCTCCACGTGAGGCCCCGGCGGCAAGCCCGCCGGGGACCCATCTCGGTCCTTTCACAGCCGGAGGTCCCAAAGGATGAACCGGACATTTCCGCGGTCGTCCTCGAGTTCGGGGAAACCGACATCGCGGCGCATCCGATTGGAAAGATCGGAGATCTGGTTCTCTTCTTGACGACGTCTCCAGGCTGCCAGGAGCAGTGCACCAGCAGTCCTCCAGACGCCATGTTCGCGGCAGAGTTCATGAACCGCAGCCGAAAGGGTATCAGCAACCATAAATTGTGATTCACGCATGATTTTTCGTCCCGGCGCATGTCGCGACCAGGTCCTCTGAGATGAAGAAAGACGTGCGGATGCGGACGAGGAAACGCGGTAAATCGCGTCGTCAGCCGGTCACGTCAGATCAATGGGAAAAGTGCCAAAACGGCGGAAATCCAGCCTTATACAGCCTGGAAGCACATGCCGGCCGGCATCGATGTGCGAGACACCGAGGCCACAATAGCCGTTCCGCCAGAAAGGCGCATATACATGGTAATGGACTTCATTTCACGCCTCCTGTGTTCGATTTGCGGAATGGGTAAATAATACACGAGATCACCCGATGAGCAAGCGCACAATCGCGAATTGCAGTCCTCGCGAAAAAACCGTGGCAAATAAGCCACATTGCTCGGTGGCGCTTAGGCCCTCAGCCCAAAACCTTGCATCAGGCGGCGGGTGGCGAAGTCGGGATTGCCGGAGGTGAAGACGGCGAAATCGTAGTTATCGGGGTGTTCGGCGCCCTCGACCAGCGGCACTTTTCGGCGCGCCTGCCTGGCGATCGCCTCGGCAGGGTCGAGCCAATCCACCGGCCAGGGGGCAAGCCTGCGGAAGACATTGGCCATGAAGGGGTAATGGGTGCAGGCGAGCACGACGATATCGGTTTTCCGGTCGTCCTTCTCGACGAAACACGGCGCGATCTCGGCGAGCACCGCCTCGTCGGAAATCGTTTCACCACGGATATAGGCTTCCGCCATGCGGGCGAGGTTCTGCGAACCGACGAGACGCACATGACACTGGGTGGCAAAAGACTGGATAAGGTCGCGGGTATAGGCGCGCTTGACCGTGCCGGGGGTCGCGAGAACGGAGACCAGACCGGAGCGGGTGCGTTCCGCCGCCGGCTTGATCGCCGGGACGGTGCCGACGAAGGTCATCTTCGGAAAGGTTTCGCGCAGATCCGCGCCGACCAGGGTGAAAGCGGTATTGCAGGAAATGACGCAGACCTCCGGATCGTATTCATCGAGGAGTTTTGCAAAGAGCGCGATCACCCTCTCGCGCAGGGCCGGCTCCTCCCAGTCGCCATAGGGAAAGCCGGCATCGTCGGCGACGTAGATGAAGCCGCGTTCCGGGATCAGCACACGCGCCTCGCGCAGCACCGTCAGCCCGCCGATGCCCGAATCGAACATCAGCACGGGTTTCGATTCATTCGTCTGCGTCATTCCCCGTCTTCTCCCCAGATGCCCCTTGGGGCAAATCAGCCTTTTCAGGCTTCGGCCCGTCCTTTTTCGACCATCCGCGGGGAAAACGGTCGAGCGAGTTGATGACGCCCCGGAACACGCTGATCTCCTGCTCCGTAAAACCCCGCCGCGAGATGACAGCGCGGAGGTTGTCGATCATTCTTGGCTTTTTCGCGGGCGGATGGAAATAATTGCGGGCGTCCAACGCCTCTTCCAGGTGCTCGAACAGGCCGATCACCTGTTCCTTGGTGGAAGGACGCTGCTCGATCGGCAGAAAGACCGTCTCGGTTAGATCGTCCATGCCCGACTTCATCCATTCATAGGACATCAGAAGCACGGCCTGGGCGATGTTCAGCGAAGCAAAGGCGGGGTTGACGGGGAAAGTGACGATCTCGTCGGCGAGCGCCACTTCCTCGTTGGTGAGGCCCCAGCGTTCGCGGCCGAAGAGAATGCCGGTCTTCTCGCCCGCCTTGAACCTGCTCAGCAGGGTTTCGGCAGCGGTCACCGGAGAGCGCACCGGCTTGAAGCCGTAACGTTCGCGCGCGGTCGTGGCATAAACGAAATTGAGGTCGGCGATCGCCTCCTCGAGCGTTTCGAACACCTTGGTGCCGTCGATGACGTGGTCGGCCTTGGAGGCGGCGGAGCGGGCCTTTTCGCTCGGCCAGCCATCGCGCGGCTTGACCAGGCGCAGCTCCGCGAGGCCGAAATTGGCCATGGCGCGCGCCACCATGCCGATATTCTCGCCGAGCTGCGGCTCGACCAGGATGACCGCCGGTCCTTCGGCTATGAGTTCGCGCTCGCTGTTCGTGCCTGACATTTCTGTTTCCGTATCCAAATCCGACGGCCGGAATACCGGTGCCCGAGGAAATCGGCAAGCCTCATGCTGTTGCGGGATAAAGCCTGCCCAGCATCGTGCCGATCATTTCGACGCCAACGCGACTGCCGTGCTTGAAGATCGGGAGATGGCGGCCGGCGCCTCGGCTCAGTTTGCGCTTTACCACGAAACACTCCGAACCGCGGGCCGAAAGCGCTCCGATAGTGTTCAATACGTCCTCCAGCGCCGCCAGTACCTCACCTTCCGGCTTCTCCCCCGCCCGGACCACATTGCGGGCAAAGATCCGCGCCCAATAGGTAGCGCCGAGGAAGATGCCGAGCGTCTGGCGAACCTGGCCCGGACGGCTCACGACCGACCAGGTGGTGCCAAGCGGGCGCGCGGCGAGCGTGACTTCGCGATAGGCGGCGTCGAGCTTATGAGAGAGACCGATGATCTCAAAGCCGCTCCGGCCCTCCCTGACCGCGGAAAGAAGTTCGCGCAGGCCATCAAACCAGCGCCCCAGCGCAAGATCGAGGGTCGAGCGTGTCGATGCCGGGAAAACAAGGAAGGCGACGATGGTTCCTGCAAGCGCGCCGATCAGCGTTTCCTCGATCCTGAGCTGCAGGAGGTCGAGGGTCAGCACCCCGGTCAGGCCGTAGACCAGGCAGAGCACGATCGAGATGAAGAAGGTCATCGCCGCATAGGAAATCTGTAGGCAGTAGAAGCCGAGGAAGATGCAGAGCACCGCGATCGGCACGGAGACAAGCGGATAACCGCCGATCACCGTTGCCAGCACGAGCCCGGATGCAATCCCGAGCAGCGTGCCGATCGAACGCTGAAGGGCCCTGATCGCCGCATCGCCGCGCGACTTGGTGTTCGTGAAGATCAGGAAGGCGGTCAGCACAGCCCAGAACCAGCGGTCGCGCGACAACATCAGGCCAAAAACCATCGCCAGGCTCGATGCGATCGTGATCTGCACCGCGGATCGCATCACCGGGTTCCTGAGCGAGAAATCGATTTTTGCCGAAGTCGGCGCGGCAGCGGCATCCTCGATGACCGGGAAACGGTCCCGCCGCCCGTCCTCGATGGCTTCCGCCAAGGCCATCCTGACCTTCTGCAGCCAGATCAGGGCGGCTGCGCTTTCCGCCACCCGGTCGTCGTCGGCGACCGCCGGGCTGGCTACGATTTTCGCGGCCATGTCCTGGTCGCCCTCGATCAGCGCATGGACGAGCATGAAGGGCGGCAGCGCCTCGAAGGAGAGCACGATCACGCTTTCCGCAGCGAGATGCACGTCGAAGATCTTCATCGTGAGAGACGTGAGCGGTTCGTCCTCCGGATCGATCGTGCCGTCTGCCGTGCGGGGAAGGAAACCTTCGGCCATCAGCACGACGTCCTTGAGCCGCTCCTCGAGCTGCCGCAGTTCGCGCCGATCGCTATCCGAGACGATCCCGCCGCTCGACAGAACCGCGAGCTTCATCAGGATATCGCCCACCCTGCCCTGGATCGCCACCAGCGACCGCAGAAGATCGCGCCGCCAGTCGTCCGGCAGGAGATAGCTGCGGACCAGATGGCCGGTAACGACCGCGATCGCCGGACCGATGGCCCCAAGCGGAAGGTCGGAAAGGCTGGGCTTGAGGTAGGCGCCCGTGAAATAGGACGTGAATGCGAACATGCCGACGGCAAATCCGCGCGGTCCGTAGACGCGCCCGACGGTAGCGCCAGCAATGACGACCAGGAACATCGGATCGGAAATGTAGCGATAGTCTTCGAGCACTGCAGCCAGCCCGACGCAGACGAGGCTGACCACGCCGCCGATCAGCCGCGTCTTCAGTTGGTCGGACGGCAGCCGGTCGCGGACAGCAACGCCGCCTTCGATCGAAAGGATGATCGCAAGTCCGTAGGCGATCGTCGGCAACGCCAGACCGGCGATGTGGATGAGCGCAAGGCAGGCCACCGCGGCGATGACGGTCAGGGTCACGCGTCCGGCCATGCGCAGGCGCGACAGCGCCGGGTCGTTGGCGAGCAGCCAGTCTCGGATCTTCGCGGCAAACCTCATCCACTACCTCAGGCGGGTGCCGATACCCGCTCCTGGCCGCCGACTATATCGCCTGGGCAAGGTTTGGCGAGACCAAGCATGGGTCTCAAGGCCACGATCGAGAGAGCGACATGCCGCCCGATCATCGCCGAGTTACTCGCCCTTGGCGATCGACTGCATCTCTTCGATCACCGAATCCCGCTCGCCGTCGGCGACGCGGTGGATGTCGTCGATAACGGGCTTGCCGGCTTCCTGGATGATGTCGAAATGCAGTTCGTTGACGCTGTCCTTCACCGCCGCCTCATCGACGCAGGTCCACATCTTGAAGGTTACGGTAACATCGGTCATGCCGTTGGCGCCCGGTGCCGAGGTCGTCTTGATGTCCTTCAACGGACAGCCGTCCTGCGACGAGGTTATCACGTCGTAGCCGAACGGATCGCCCGGCTGGTTGTTCTCCGTGTCGTAGGCCGGGTGCTTGGCGGCTTCCGCATAGGCGCCCTGGAATTTCTTGCTGAACAGGCGAGACAACGGACCGGCATCGAAGATGTATTTCCATTCGCTGTCGACGGTATTCCAGTTGTCCTCGGTGATCTTCATCACCTCTTTCACGGGATCGGTCACATCAGCCGCCGCAGTGAGGGTCGAGATCAATGAAAAGGCAAGGGCAAGCGGCAAGGTCCGCATAAGATCAAATCCGGCAGTTGGAGAGCGATTTGGCCGGACATTAATCAGGCATTATGGTTTGGCAAGGGCAATCATCCGCAGGTCCGGACGCACCGCGATTTCTCGCATGAAAAGCCGCATATGATGGCCTCAATGCCTTTGCGTTCCAGCCCGGCGATGTTATAGCGCACCCACTGGTGTCCACCCGTCGGGACCTTGAGGTCCCTTCTACGTCCAAGAGGAATTCCATGCAAAAGATCAAGGTAGCCAACCCGGTCGTCGATCTCGACGGCGACGAGATGACCCGCATCATCTGGCAGCTCATCAAGGACAAGCTGGTCCTTCCCTATCTCGATCTCGACATCGAATATTACGACCTCTCGGTCGAGAACCGCGACGCCACCAACGACCAGGTGACCATCGACGCCGCCAACGCCATCAAGAAGCACGGCGTCGGCATCAAGTGCGCGACGATCACGCCGGATGAAGCCCGCGTCAAGGAATTCAACCTCAAGGAAATGTGGAAGAGCCCGAACGGCACGATCCGCAACATTCTCGGCGGCGTCATCTTCCGCGAGCCGATCATCTGCAAGAACGTGCCGCGCCTGGTTCCGGGCTGGACCAAGCCGATCGTCGTCGGCCGTCACGCCTTCGGCGACCAGTACAAGGCAACCGACTTCAAGTTCCCGGGCAAGGGCACGCTGTCGATCAAGTTCGTGGGCGAAGACGGCCAGGTGATCGAGAAGGAAGTGTTCAAGGCGCCGGACGCAGGCGTGGCGATGGCCATGTACAACCTCGACGAATCGATCCGCGACTTCGCTCGTGCTTCCTTGAACTACGGCCTGATGCGCAAGTGGCCCGTCTACCTGTCGACCAAGAACACCATCCTCAAGGCCTATGACGGCCGATTCAAGGATATCTTCGAGGAAATCTTCAACGCCGAATTCAAGGAACAGTTCGACGCGCTGAAGATCACCTACGAACATCGCCTGATCGACGACATGGTCGCAGCAGCCCTGAAATGGTCCGGCGGCTACGTCTGGGCCTGCAAGAACTATGACGGCGACGTCCAGTCCGACATCGTCGCCCAGGGTTTCGGCTCGCTCGGCCTGATGACCTCGGTCCTGCTTTCTCCCGATGGCCGCACCGTCGAAGCGGAAGCCGCCCACGGCACCGTCACCCGTCATTACCGCCAGCACCAGAAGGGCCAGGAGACCTCTACGAACTCGATCGCCTCGATCTTCGCCTGGACCCGTGGCCTCGCACATCGCGCCAAGCTCGACGACAATGCCGACCTCGCCAAGTTCGCTTCGACGCTCGAAAAGGTCTGCGTCGACACCGTCGAAGCCGGCTACATGACCAAGGACCTGGCGCTGCTCATCGGTCCGGATCAGCCGTGGCTCTCCACCACCGCCTTCCTCGACAAGGTGGACGAAAATCTCAAGGTCGCCATGGCTGCCTAAGTCCGAAAAATCGGCTAATCATTCGACGGCGGGGAGCAATCTCCGCCGTTTTCTTTTGTGAGGGAGTTTCGCCATGACCGCCACGACGACACCTGCGATCATCCGTCCGCTCGAGCCAGCCGACCGCACCGCCTGGGAACCGCTCTGGGAAGCCTATCTGCGCTTCTACGAGACCGTGTTGCCGAAGGAGATGTACGATCTCACCTGGAGCCGGTTTCACGATCCTGCCGAGCCGATGCATGCCCTCGGCGCATTCGACGAGACCGGCAAGATGATCGCCATCGCGCATGTCATCTTCCATCGGTCCTGCTGGCTGCCTGAATCGACCTGCTATCTGCAGGACCTCTATGTCAAGAATACTCTGCGCGGCCGCGGAACCGGCGCAGCCCTGATCGAAGCGGTGGCAGATCTGGCGCGCGCAAACGGCGCCGGGCGGCTCTATTGGCTGACGCACGAAAGCAATTCCGCAGCGCGGCGGCTCTACGACCGCATCGCCCAAAACTCCGGCTTCATCCAGTACCGGAAGGCGCTCTAATTCGCCCCAGCGCCTTGATTGAAAAGCAAGCTGCACCAAAACATAGAGATCACTGCCGGGAGGACCACATGTCAGATGAACTTGTGCTTTACACGAACCCGATGTCACGCGGCCGGATTGCCCGCTGGATGCTGGAGGAGGTCGGCTTCCCCTATCGTACCGAAATCCTGCATTTCGGCACGACGATGAAGGGCGATACCTATAAAAGCGTCAACCCGATGGGCAAGGTGCCGAGCATCGCGCACGGCAAGACCGTCGTCACCGAATGCGCGGCGATCTGCGCCTATCTGGCGGATGTCTTTCCACAGGCGGGTCTTGCCCCCGCCCCCGCCAAGCGAGCCGACTATTACCGCTGGATGTTCTTTGCGGCCGGTCCGCTGGAGGCAGCCATCAGCAACCGCGTGCTCGGCTTCGAAGTGCCGAAGGAACGCGAGCGGATGGTCGGTTACGGCACCTATCAGGACGTCATGGATACGCTGGAAGCGGCCGTTCGGGCGAACGCCTATATCGCCGGCGACACGTTCAGCGCCGCGGATGTCTATGTCGGCTCACAGCTCGGTTACGGCCTGCAGTTCGGCACGATCGAAAAACGCGCCGCATTCGAACAGTATTTCGGACGGCTCGCGCTACGCGAGGCTTATCAGCGGGCCAACGACAAGGACAATGCCGCGGCTGCCGAGCTGCAGAAGGCAGGGTAAGCTTCAGGAATCAGCGGTCGACCCCGGCCGGCGATCGTTTTGGCGACGGTGTCGGTATCGGCTTCGCGTTGCCGGTGTCGAAACGCAGCATCCACTCATTGCTCATGGAGCTGGCAAGGATCACCGGCGCGGCAGCAGGTTTTACAGGTTGGGTGCCGGCTGGCTGGATGCTGGCAGAACGGGCCGCGAAGGGATCCGGCCGCTCGATCGGAACCGGGACATTCGTCGCCACCATCGGATCCGTGCCGGTCGCCGGGATCGACGCGACGTCGAATTCTTTCGCCTGGATCAGGCTGAACGGGTCGGGATTGCTCTGCACCAGGGCGAGCACGTATTCATCGACGGGCTTCGGCGGTGGCGTCTGCAGATCCCCGTCCCTGCCGCGCTTCTCGTAGAACGCATTGCCGCCGGCAACCGTGACATAATGCATGTTCTGGTAGGGGAAACGTAAGCCCGCCGTGTGAAAGAACATGGCGTCCTTGACTTCCGGGTTCCGCTCGCCGCGAATGATCGCATCGACGGCGGCATCGAGTTCCGGAACCGTTGCCTCGTTGATCGGTCGCGTCATCACGCCCGGTGCGAATTGCCGCTCCTGGGCAACGATGCCGCAAATCGTGGATGGATAGGCGTCGGAGGTCAGCCTGTTCATGATCACGGTGCCGACCGCCATCAGCCCTTCGCGGCTCGAGCGCTGCGACTCGAAATACATTGCCCGCTTCATACAGTCGCGATCAGCCGGCGTGTAGTGGTAGACCTGTTTCTTCGAGACCGGCGCCGGCTTCACCGTCGTGGTGGAAGGAGAGATCGACGCCGTCGTCTGCGCCGACGTGCATGCCGACAGGAACATCATTCCAACCAGACCGATTGCCGGTCGGAGAAAGGCCTTATCGCTCGCCGTCATGAATATCCCCCCTGCGGTATAATTCCAGAAATCGCTACGGCGCGAAAAGGGATACCTTAAAAACTGATTCAGATCAAACGGCATATGAGACAATCAAAACTGTGCAGAAAATCGTTCCGGCTGCAGGTTGGCCCGACGGTAAGCCCCCTCGAACCGAGGTCTTTCCGCGCGTGCCGGAACGACGTCTTACGACGGTCTTCCTAATGGAAAGTTGACTTCCCGCCCTGCAGTTCACGGATATCCGGCGCACAGCTGTCAAAGACAGCCACAGCGTCTGCCGGCCGGAAACGATGGAGGCCGACGCCACTCCGCCTCTGTCTTGATCCTTAGCTTCGCAGCCCCGGCGCCTCGTAACCGGTGCGTTCTACATATTCCGTATAACCGCCGTCATAACGGTGGATGCCATCAGGCGTCAGTTCGAGCACGCGATTCGACAGTTCGGCGAGGAAATGCCGGTCGTGGCTGACGAACAGCATCGTGCCTTCGTATTCCGACAGCGCCTTGATCAGCATTTCCTTGGTGTCGAGATCCAGGTGGTTGGTCGGCTCGTCGAGGACGAGGAAATTCGGCGGGTCGAACAGCATGGCCGCCATCACCAGGCGAGCCTTCTCGCCGCCGGACAGCACCCGGCATTTCTTCTCGACATCGTCTCCTGAAAAGCCGAAGCAGCCGGAAAGTGCCCGCAGCGACCCCTGCCCGGCGCGCGGAAATTGTTCCTCCAGCCATTCGAAGACGGTCAGGTCGCCGTCCAGCAGATCCATGGCGTGCTGGGCGAAATAGCCCATCTTAACGCTGGCGCCGACCGAGACGCTGCCTTCATCCGGCTCGGTCGAGCCCGTTACCAGCTTCAGCAGCGTCGATTTGCCAGCGCCGTTGATCCCCATGATGCACCAGCGCTCGCGCCGCTTCACCATGAAGTCGAGACCTTCGTAGATCGAGCGGCTGCCGTATCGCTTGGCGACATTCCTGATGTTGACCACGTCTTCGCCGGAACGCGGTGTGGGCTGGAATTCGAAGGCGACCGCCTGGCGGCGTTTTGGCGGCTCGACGCGCTCGATCTTGTCGAGCTTCTTCACCCGGCTCTGCACCTGGGCCGCGTGGGATGCACGGGCCTTGAAGCGCTCGATGAACTTGATCTCCTTGGCGAGCATCGCCTGCTGGCGCTCAAACTGGGCCTGCTGCTGCTTTTCGTTCTGGGCCCGCTGCTGCTCGTAGAAACCGTAATCGCCGGAATAGGTGGTGAGCGACCCGCCGTCGATCTCGATGATCTTGGTGACGATGCGGTTCATGAACTCGCGGTCGTGCGAGGTCATCAGCAGTGCGCCGTCATACCCCTTGAGAAACTGTTCCAGCCAGATCAGGCTTTCGAGGTCCAGATGGTTGCTCGGTTCGTCGAGCAGCATGACGTCCGGACGCATCAGCAGGATGCGGGCGAGCGCCACGCGCATCTTCCAACCGCCGGACAGCTTGCCGACATCGCCGTCCATCATCTCCTGGGTGAAGCTCAGGCCGGCGAGAACTTCGCGGGCGCGGCCTTCGAGACCGTAGCCGTCGAGCTCCTCGTAACGCGCCTGTACCTCCCCGTAGCGTTCGATGATCTGGTCCATTTCGTCGAGCCGGTCAGGATCGACCATCGCCGATTCGAGTTCGTGCAGTTCGGCGGCGACGGTGCTCACCGGACCTGCACCATCCATCACCTCGGTGACGGCGCTGCGGCCGGCCATTTCGCCGACATCCTGGTTGAAATAACCGATCGTGACGTTCTTTTCGACGGAAACCTGCCCCTCGTCCGGCATTTCCGAGCCGGTGATCATCCGGAAGAGCGTCGTCTTGCCGGCGCCGTTCGGGCCGACGAGGCCGATCTTCTCGCCACGGTTCAGCGCCGCGGAGGCCTCGATGAAGAGGATGCGATGGCTGTTCGATTTGCTGATGTTTTCAATACGGATCATGGGCGGCGGACTCGGGAGGTTTCATCACAACAAAAAGCCGGGTCGTCGCCGACCCGGCTTTTCTATCCAATCAATGCGAAGGTTATTCGGCGCTGTCTTCGGCGGCCTTCTTCTTCGGAGCAGCCTTCTTCTTCGGAGCAGCTTCTTCGCCTTCGGCGGCTTCATCAGCAGCCTCAGCCTTTGCAGCCTTCTTCGGAGCAGCCTTCTTCTTGGCCGGCTTTTCAGCCTTCTCCGAGCCTTCCTCGTCTTCAGCCATCAGCTCTTCCTTGGTCACGACCTTGTCGGTGACCTTGATCTCGGTGAGCAGCTTGTCGATGACCTTCTCTTCGAAGATCGGCGCGCGGAGCGAAGCGGAAGCGCCGGGGGTGTTGCGGAAGAAATCGAGGATTTCCTTCTGCTGGCCCGGGAACTGCTGGAGCTGCGCATAAAGGGCGCGCTGCATTTCTTCCTCGGTCACCTCGACGCCGGCCTGTTCGCCGATTTCGGAGAGAACGAGGCCGAGACGAACGCGGCGCTCAGCCAGCTTGCGGTATTCGACGCGTGCATCTTCCTCGGTCGTCTCTTCGTCTGCGAAGGTCTTGCCGGACTGCTGCAGGTCGGTGTTGATCTGGCGCCAGATGTTGTCGAACTCGGCGTCGACCAGGCCCTGCGGGGTGTCGAACTGGTACATGCCGTCGAGCTGGTCGAGGATCTGACGCTTGACCTTCTGGCGGGTAACGTTGCCGTACTGGCTTTCGATCTGGCCGCGGACGATCTCCTTCAGGCGATCGACGGATTCGATGCCGAGTTTGGAGGCGAGTTCGTCGTTGATCTCGAGTGCGGCCGGAGCTGCGACTTCCTTGACGGTGACGTCGAAGGTGGCTTCCTTGCCGGCAAGGTTCGCGGCCGGATATTCAACCGGGAAGGTCACGGTGATGGTCTTGTCTTCACCGGCCTTGACGCCGACGAGCTGGTCTTCGAAGCCCGGGATGAAGCGGCCGGAGCCGAGAACCAGTTCGGCATCTTCGGCGGTGCCGCCGTCGAAGGCAACGCCGTCGACCTTGCCGAGATAGTTCATGGTGACGCGGTCGCCATCGGCAGCCTTGCCCTTCTTGGTCTCGAAGGTGCGGGCGCTCTCGGCGATCTTCTCGATCTGCTCGTTGACTTCGTCTTCGGTGACTTCGACGACTTCACGAATGACGGAAAGGCCGTCGGTCGGCTGCAGTTCGATCTCCGGGATGACTTCATAGGAGAGCGTGAATTCAAAATCGGCCTCGGCGTTGAGGATCTTTTCCGCTTCCTTCTCATCCTCGGTCATGGCCACCGACGGCTGGGTCGCCGACTTCTCGCCACGATCGGTGAGGATCTCGGTCGGACGTTCGCGGACGATCTCGTTGACGAGATCCGCCATGATCGACTTGCCGTACATCTTCTTCAGATGGGCGATCGGCACCTTGCCCGGACGGAAACCGTTGATGCGGACCTTGTCCTTGGCGTCGGCGAGGCGCACGTTCAGCTGCGCTTCCATATCCCGCTTGGGGATAACGACCTTGATTTCGCGCTTCAGCCCTTCAGCGAGCGTTTCGGTAACCTGCATTTTCATACCTTCATATCGTGGCGGCGGTGCTCAGACAGCCGTTGGTTTCAATGAGCACATCGCCGGAACTTTGAGAGACCGGCCGCGGCTTCAAGGAGCGCCGATCCTTTAGCCAGAACCGGCTCGGACCGCACTCCTGGCGGTTTTGATGCGGGGCGGTTCTGGTGCGGGTAGAGAGACTTGAACTCCCACGCCTTGCGGCACCAGAACCTAAATCTGGCGTGTCTACCAATTTCACCATACCCGCGCCCCAGCCGCGTCGAAAATCCTCGTCGCACAAGGCCTTCCGGAGCGCGCGTCTCTATATCACCCGTTTCGGCGCACGCAAAGGGAAAATGACGCTTTTTTGGCAGCTCCGAGAAACCGCGGTGGATAGGCGAATTCGCTCCCGCCGCGCCCGGTCGAACCGGCGATTATCGGGATATTTAACTTTTTATTAAATTCTAATGTGTACATTGGAATCAACGGCGATGTGAGCCATGCAATAACCGCATGCCATCCATACGGATATTGCACTGCACAATTTCGCTGCAATCTCATAATATGCAAATACAGGGATGGATTGAAGGTTTCGGTCTCTCTGGTTTGGACGGTTTGGCGCCCGCCTGAACGATGCAGATGCCCTCGGGAGTTTCCCGTGACAGGAATTCGAGCCGCGCACTCCTCCTCCCAGCGCGGGCTTGATGGGACTGGCGATCCTCCTCCTCCCAAATCGCCAGTCGTTACAAATGACGCCCACCGGACCTCCTCCCCCGGTGGGCGTTATTTTTTGTCCCGCAGCATGCCATCTGCCCAAAATCAGCGCAAAATTTCAGCACTCCTGCATGGTAAACGATCTCGCAATGCGCCAGATGCATAGGTGGCATTCCGAATAGGCGCTGTTACTTTTTGCAGCGCAGCATATATTACCGGTCATGAGATTGAAGTCAGCGCCGAACGGGCCGCTGGCAAGGGCCTAGAAAGGGACAAGATCATGAACATCGCACAGAAGCTCACCACCTGGCGCAAGTACCGCGAAACCGTCAACGAGCTCGGCCGCATGAGCGACCGCGAACTCAACGACCTCGGCATCGGCCGCGCCGATATCCGCCGCGTTGCCCGGTCTGCCGTCGGCTTCTAAGCCTCGCACAGACATTGCTGCACCATCCAAAAGCGCCTCCTTCGGGAGGCGCTTTTTCTTTTTTGCTCATGGAAATTCAAGGCCTAAAATTCCTGCCTGATTTTCGACCTGCGCCACAAATTTCAGCGATCTCTTGCACATTTGCATGGCAGTCGCACATTTTTTGCACTGCACATTCTTATTATGCGGATGTATAAGACCCTCATCGCTGATGACGACAGAGCATCAGGAAAAGATCTTGAGGAAACAACCATGAACCCGATCCGTATCGCCAAGAACTGGATCAGCTACCGCCGCACGATGAACGAGCTTGGAAATCTTTCGAGCCAGGCCCTCAGCGACATCGGTCTGACCCGCTACGACATCCGCCACATCGCGGCTCGCTCTTTCCGCTAATCCGCTGCTCGCAGGCGGACCCGCACGGCACGAGGCCGTTGCGGCGAGGATAAAGCGGTCCGAGAGGACATCCAAGGACGTATCAAAGGCACCTTCTCGGGTGCCTTTTTGATTCCGGTCCGGCAAATGGCGTGATAATGAGCCGGCCATGAGCAATATTTCCACTTCCCCCACCTCTCCTGCTGCCATCCATGTCGTCGGCGGCGGCCTCGCAGGTTCCGAAGCAGCCTGGCAGATCGCCTCGGCCGGCGTGCCGGTGATTCTCCATGAAATGCGCGGCGTGCGCGGCACCGATGCCCACAAGACGGACGGACTTGCCGAACTCGTCTGCTCGAACTCCTTCCGTTCCGACGATGCGACGGCGAATGCCGTCGGCGTCATCCATGCGGAGATGCGGCTTGCCGGCTCGCTGATCATGACATGTGCCGACAGGCACCAGGTACCGGCCGGCGGAGCGCTTGCCGTCGACCGCGACGGATTTTCGAACGCGGTCACCGAAGCGATCGGAAGCCACCCGCTCATCACCGTCGTGCGCGAGGAGGTCCAGGGCCTGCCGCCGAAGGAATGGGATCTGGCGATCATCGCCACCGGGCCCCTCACCTCGCCGGCGCTTGCAGCCGCGATCCAGGCGGAAACGGGCAAGGACCAGCTCGCCTTCTTCGACGCCATCGCGCCGATCGTGCACCGTGATTCGATCGACATGGATATCTGCTGGTACCAGTCGCGCTACGACAAGGTCGGTCCCGGCGGTACCGGCAAGGACTATATCAACTGCCCGATGGACGAGGCGCAATACAACGCCTTCGTCGATGCGCTGATCGCCGGCGACTCGGTCGGTTTCAAGGAATGGGAAGGCACGCCCTATTTCGACGGTTGCCTGCCGATCGAAGTGATGGCCGAACGCGGCCGCGAAACGCTGCGTCATGGGCCGATGAAGCCGATGGGTCTCACCAATGCTCATAATCCGACGGTGAAGGCCTATGCGGTCGTGCAGCTCCGGCAGGACAATGCGCTCGGCACGCTCTACAACATGGTCGGCTTCCAGACGAAGCTGAAATACGGTGCCCAGGCGGACATTTTCCGGATGATTCCCGGCTTGCAGAATGCCGAATTTGCAAGGCTCGGCGGCCTGCACCGCAATACCTACATCCACTCGCCCGTGCTGCTCGACAAGAGCCTGACGCTGAAAAGCCGGCCGGGCCTGCGATTCGCCGGCCAGATCACCGGCTGCGAAGGGTATGTGGAAAGTGCGGCCATCGGGCTTCTCGCCGGCCGTTTCGCGTCGGCCGAACGCAAGGGCGAAACGCTCCCCGCACCGCCTGCAACGACCGCTCTAGGCTCGCTGCTCGGCCACATCACGGGCGGGCACCTGGTTTCGGAGGACGAGCCGGGCAAGCGCTCTTTCCAGCCGATGAACGTCAACTTCGGGCTGTTTCCCGAGCTGGAGCCGGGATCGATCGTCAAGCCGGAGGGCGTCAAGCGTTTCCGCGGCAAGGACAAGACGGTGATGAAGCGGCAGCTGCTCTCCGCCCGCGCGCTTCAGGATTGCGCTACTTGGCTCGGTCGGGGCTGACATCCCCGGAAGGCGTTCCCGGCTTTTCTTCCAGATCGCGATCGGCAACGCTGACATAGTTGTCGAGCAGCCAGAGGGCGACTTCGGCTGCCTCCCTTTCCGTCGAGAAGAGATAGGTGCCGTTCTGTGTCGATGCGTCCAGAAATTCGACGGTGAACCCCCTGGCATTTGGCAAAGGGGTCACGCGTACCCGGCCAGGCTCGATCAGAAAGCAGGCGTAGTGATTGCGGTGGCTGCGCATGAAGCCGGCCTTGTTGTCGTGCAGGCGCACGAAGATGGCGTCGCCCTTGGCCGTCACGTGCAGGCTGCGGATGGCCTCATTGGGAAAGGCCCGGCCGAATTCGAGGATGGCCATCCCCGTGTCATGCAGGTTGCCGTCCTTGTCCCTGTCCTTGCCGGACATTCGCGTGACGTAATAGGCAAGCGCCATGAGGAGTACGAAGATGATCGACCAGACGACAACGGGGCTCACACCGCTTCTCCTTATGATGGCGCCGGATTTGTGCTTCGTTCCTTAGCCGGCGAGCCTTGCGCGAATTTGGCGTCCTCAAAAGCGCCTGGTAACGGAGGCCTTCATGAGCCGCAATTGGCGCCGCCACTGCGGCAGTTGCAGGGCCGAGTCGAGCACCGAGGCACCTGCACGCACTGCCCGGCGCAGCACCGGTTCGGCAAGCGCCACAGGCAGATAGGCCGGAAAGACCGTTGCCGGGATAGTTCCCGACTTTCTCGCCTTGGCCAGATGCTCCAATCCAAGCCCGGCAAAGGCCTCGATCGCGGCGGAAATGCGCGGTCTGTCCTCGCCGCGCAGAAATGTATCACGGTCGAGCCCGGTCGCCGAGAGAATATCGAGCGGCAGATAGAGCTGATGACGACGGCGATGGATCGGCATCAGGAGCAGGAAACCGGCGATCGCCTGCGCGACGCCCGCGTGGCCTGCCGCCTCCGCAGATTTTGCCGCATCGGCGGGAGAGAGCACCAGGCTCGCGAGCTGGATGAGTGCCGAAGCGGTCTCGCCGGCATAACCCTCGAGCGCGTTGCGATCGGTCAGCGGATCGTCGTAGAGGTCGAAAATACGCGCCTCGATCATGTCCACGAGCGTCTGGCGCGGCAGGCGATAGGTGTCGACTGCCTCAAGCAGCCCGGCGACGATCGGGTTGCCGGTACTGTCGCCCGCAGCATTGCCTTCGAGGAGGTCGCGCCACCATTGCAGGCGGATTTCGCCCGGAAGCGGCTCGCGCACCACGTCGCGGACACGGGCGATCTCGGCGTTGAAGGCATAAAGGGCCGCAAGTGCGCCGCGCTTGTCCTCCGGCGACAGAAGACAGGCGAGATAACGGTCGCGGTCGGTATCCCTGAGGGTTGCGAGGCAGATATCGCCGTTCTGTCTGGCTGAATCGGCCATCTGTCAGACGGCAATCAAAGCTGCGGCGACGGCGCGCGATTCGGCGAGCATGATGTTGAACGTGCGCACGGCGGCACCGGTGCTCATCGGATCGGAGGCGATGCCCTTGGCTTTCAACGCCGCCTTCACATCCGCCGGGATGGGCTTGAGGTTGGCGCCCGTGCCTACAAGCAGCACTTCGATCTCACTGGCTTCGGCGAGCACCCTCATCAGGGAAGCGACCGTCAGCGGCTCGCCTTCCTGCAGCTCCCAGCCATGGATACCGGACGGAAGGCAGAGCAGCGAGCCGCGATGCGACATGTCGGCAAAACGGAAACCGCCATTGCCGTAGGCATCGATCGGAGCGCGACCGGGGAAATGGGCGTCGCGGATTTCGATGCCTTTCGCCATGGGTCACATGCCTTCTCGAAGAGGTTGCGAGCCGGAGACGATCCGGCTCTTTTGAGTTCAAGGCCCTGTAGCAAACAGGGCCGCTGTATCGGCGAAGCTTTAGGAAGCGGTTCCGGTCTTTGCAGGTTCGGTCTTGACCGGCTCGCCCTTGACGCGGACTTCGGCGATATAGGCGCGCATGGCGCGGATCTTTACGCCTTCGGCGATTTCGACTTCCACTTCGGTGTCGTCGACAACCTTGGTCACCTTGCCGGTTATGCCGCCGCCAAGAACGACCTGGTCGCCGCGGCGGATGTTGGACAGCGTCTCCTGGCGCTTCTTGGCATTGGCGCGCTGCGGACGGATCAGGAAGAAATACCAGACCACCATCAGCGGCGCGAACAGGAAGAGCATCTCAAGGCCGGAGCCGAACGCGGAGGCTCCCGGTGCTGCGGCTGGGGCCTGGGCGAATGCTTCGGTAATGAACATCGAAAACTCCTAAGATTACCGGAGACGCCGGGCCCCCGTTTCAAGCCGCCGGAATATAGTTGCGATAGGCCGGAATGCAACAGAAACACGCCAGCCGGCGTACCGAATCCACGGCTCTCAGGCTTTTGATGCACTAACGAGCATGTTACCGCAGCCAAAAGGCTCAAAAACCCGCCGATGCGACCGGAGAAACACCATGAGCAACGACATCAATACCCTGATCCTGACCGAGATCCGCAGGCTTGCGGATGCGCTGGAGCGGCTGGCCGGCCCTCCACCCGCCATCAACGACTGGAACGCGGCCGACTGCTTCGTCTGGGTACCGGCAAACCAGCGCCTGCAGCCGGTGCCGCGTCCGAACCGCGTCGCCCTGACGCTGATCCGGGGCGTCGACCATGTGCGCGACATCCTGCACGAAAACACCCTGCGGTTTGCGGAAGGCTTTGCAGCCAACAACGTGCTGCTGTGGGGCGCCCGCGGCATGGGCAAGTCGTCGCTGGTCAAGGCCGTGCACGAGGACGTGCGCGCGGCGACTGCGATCTCGCTGAAACTCGTCGAAGTGCACCGCGAGGATATCGCCTCCCTCCCTGCCCTGCTGGATATCCTCAAGACTTCCGGCCAACGCGTCATCGTGTTCTGCGATGACCTTTCCTTCGATCATGACGATACCGCCTACAAGTCGCTGAAGGCGGCGCTCGACGGCGGCATCGAAGGCCGGCCCGACAACGTTCTGTTCTACGCGACATCCAACCGCCGCCATCTCCTGCCGCGCCACATGATGGAAAACGAGCAGTCGACGGCGATCAACCCGTCCGAGGCGGTCGAGGAAAAGGTGTCGCTGTCGGATCGGTTCGGCCTGTGGCTCGGTTTCCACAAATGCAGCCAGGACGACTACCTGACGATGATCGACGGATACGCCGAATATTTCGAGCTTGGCCTCGACCAGCAGACGCTGCACCACGAGGCACTCGAATGGGCGACCACCCGCGGCGGACGGTCGGGCCGCGTGGCCTGGCAATATATCCAGGATCTTGCCGGGCGGCTGAGAAAGCCGCTTTCCCGAGATTGAAACCTGGAAAAGCACTGAGAACGCAAAAAGCCCGGCACTGCCGGGCTTTTCTCCGTCCCCTGAAACGCACTACTTATTCAAGGAAGGTAATCGGGTTGACCGGGGTCGCGTCCTTGCGGACTTCGAAATGGACCTGCGGGCGTTTCGCGTCGCCGCTCATGCCGGAGGCGGCAACCGTCTGGCCGCGGGTGATCTTCTGCCCGCGCGTGACGTTGATGCTGCCGGCATGGCCGTAGACGGTGACCTTGCCGTCGTCGTGACGGACGAGAACCGTGTTGCCGAGCTGCTTCAGGCCGTTGCCCGCATAGATGACCACACCGTTTTCGGCCGCCTTGATCGGCGTGCCTTCCGGAACCGAGATGTCGATGCCGTCATTGCGGTTGCCGTCGACGTTCTGGCCGTAGCCGGCGATGACCGCGCCATTGACCGGCCAGCGATACTTGCCGATGCCGGTAGACTGGGGCGCCACGGAAGCGACGTCCGACTTCTTCTCGACGTCGGCGACGGAAGCGCTGTCGACAGCGGCCTTGGCTGCGGCCGGCGCAGGAGCCACCTGGGCAACCTGAACAGGCGCGGCAGGAGCGGCCGGCTTCGGAGCGACGGCCGCCACCTTTTCGACCGGCTTCTGCGGAATGGATGCGGTCTTGACCGGATCGGCTGCCGGAGCGGCCGCGCCGTTTGCCACCTTCAGCGTCTGGCCGATGCGGACGCCGCCCGATGTCAGGTTGTTGGCGGCCTTCAGCTGATCCACCGGCGTGCCGGTTTCGCGGGCGATCTTGGTGATCGTGTCGCCCGGCTTGACCACATAGGTGCCGCCGACCGGCTTGCCGCCCGGAGGCGTCAGCTTGGCGGGTTCGGCAATCGCCTTGTCACGCGCCGGGGTCGGCAGGACGGCGAGTTTCTGCTCGGGTTCCCGGGCAGGCGCCGGAGCCTTGTTCTGAAGGTCGATCGTGCCGGCGGCGTTCTTTGCCGAATTCTGCGCCGTACCGAAGGTCGGGATAAGGACGGACTGGCCGGCAGCAACGGCGCCGCCGTTTGCCTTCAGGATTTCCTTTTCCGGAACGCCGTAACGCTTGGAAAGCGTCGAAACCGTTTCGCCGGGCTTCAGGGTCACCTTGGGAGCGTTGACCGTGGACCAGCCGGACATCGGCTTCGGGGTCGTGCCGGTGACGACATTGTCGGCCTTCAGCGTCGAAGCGGAGGGGGCGACAAGCGTATTGGCGGCCGGCTGACGACCCGGGAACGGCTGGGCGAGCGCCTCCTGGCGAGCCGTGTCGCGGCCCATCGGGGCGGCGCTACGCTGCGCCGTGGCGCCAGTCGGAGCTGCGAGTTCGGTTCGCTGCACAGCAACGGGAGCGGATGCGGTGCGCGCCGGAGAGGTGTAGCCGCCGGAATTGCCCGGATAGGGCTGAGCCATGGCTGCGTTTCGCGAGCCGTAGTCGTTCTGCGGGATCGGTGGCAGCGCCTGAGCCTGGCCGGAGCCGAGATCGGCCTGCGGGGTCGGTGCGCGGCCATAAGCCCCACCACCCTGCCGCTGCGGAATGGACGCCGTCGTTATGTTGTCGGATTTCGAAAAGAGCCCCGAGAAACGGGTCGCGTCCGAACTGCACCCTGTCGCAGCGCTGGCAAGCAGTGCCGCGACAGCAAATTTGATTACGGATTTTCCGAATTTCGGAGAACTCTTCATACGCATGACTCGCTTACAGATACGCCACCATCGTGAGAGTCATTAAAGCGCGTTAGTCTTACTGCACCGTTAAAGGGCAGGCATTGTCCTAAAATTTTAGGGAAATTGATAACCATGACGGCTGAAATGCCGTCTGCGCATGGAACAAACGGCCTAGAGCGCCGCCGCGATATGCGGAACGATCGGCAAAAAAGGCACCGGGAACAGATCCTCCCGCTCGAATCGGCTACCCGTCTTGGTAAGGCGCACCATCATGCAGGACTCGCCGTCGGTGAGCGGCGCGACCATCGAACCGCCATGCGTGAGCTGCTCGGCATAGAATCGCGGCAGCGAAGAAAAGGCGGCAGTGACGAAAATGCGGTCGAAAGTGCCCTCGCCCGGCATGCCGTTGCCGCCGTCCGCCTGACGCACGACGACATTGCGCAGCCCCAGTGCATCCATGCGGGCGTTGGCGGCGGTGCCCAGGGTGCGATATCGCTCGACGGTCAGCACCCGCTCGGCGATGCGGGCGATGACGGCGGCAGTGAAGCCGCTGCCCGTGCCGATTTCGAGCACCCTATGCCCGGGCTTGACCTGGAGGCGATGCAGCAAGCGCACGGCGAGATCTGCGCCTTCCATGAAGGAGCCGCAGTCGATCGGCACGGTACGGCTGGAATAGGCGTCCTCGGCAAGCGATAGCGGCACGAACTGCGAGCGCGGCGTCTGTTCAACGGCGGTCAGCAGATCGAGGTCGGAAATGCCTTCCGACCTGAGGCGCAGCACCAGCGCCGCAAAACCCTCTTTTTCGACCATGCCCGATTTCAATCGGCAGCTCCAAATCCCAGTGCCTTCGCCACACGATCCTGAACCGAATGATCGGTCAGGTCCAGTTTCAGCGGCGTTACGGAGATCTTGTTTTCCTTGAGCGCCTGAATATCGGTGCCCTCGCGGAAATGACCTTTCCGTTCGCCGAATCGCAGCCAGTAATAAGGCAGACCGCGGCCGTCGTTGCGGGCGTCGATCGTCAGGCCGAAATCGAGCTTTCCCTGTGACGTCACTTCGACGCCCTGCACGTCGCCGGGTTCGCAGTTCGGGAAGTTCAGATTGAGGAACGTGCCGTCCGGCAGGTCCACGTCGATCAGCTTGCGAATGAGATCCGGGGCATAGGATTCGGCCACTTCCCAGGGGGCGTAACGGCCGTCTTCCCGACGCACCGCCTGGCTCAGCGCGAAAGAGCGCACCCCCTGCAGCGTCCCCTCGATCGCGCCGGCGATCGTGCCGGAATAGGTGACGTCATCGGCCATGTTGGCGCCGTCGTTGACGCCGGAAAGCACCAGGTCCGGCTTTTCGGGCAGGATTTCGCGGATACCCATGATGACGCAGTCGGTCGGCGTACCGCGCAGGGCGAAATGTTTCTCGCCAACCTTGCGGAGCCTCAGTGGCTCGGAGAGCGTCAGCGAATGGGCAAGGCCGCTCTGGTCGGTTTCCGGCGCGACTATCCAGACGTCGTCCGACAGTTTCCGGGCGATTCGTTCGAGAACAGCGAGGCCCTCGGCGTGAATGCCGTCGTCATTGGTCAGGAGTATCCGCATCAGGCCGCCCGCTCGATCTTAGTCAGACCACCCATATACGGCAGAAGCGCGTCCGGAATTGTGACCGAACCGTCCTCGTTCAGGTAATTTTCCATGATCGCGATCAGGCAGCGGCCGACCGCCACGCCAGAGCCGTTCAGCGTGTGAACGAACTTCAGCGCCTTGTCGTCCTTGGCGCGATAACGCGCATTCATGCGGCGTGCCTGAAAATCACCGCAGACCGAGCAGGACGAGATTTCACGGTAGGTATCCTGGCCCGGCAGCCAGACCTCGATGTCATAAGTCTTGCGTGCGCCAAAACCCATATCGCCGGTGCAGAGTGTCATGGTGCGGAAATGCAGGCCGAGGCGCTTCAGCATGTTTTCGGCGCATTCGGTCATCCGTTCGTGTTCGGCGACCGAGCTTTCCTGATCGGTGATCGACACGAGTTCGCACTTCCAGAACTGGTGCTGACGCAGCATACCGCGGGTATCGCGGCCGGCGGAACCGGCTTCCGAACGGAAAGACGGCGTCAGCGCCGTGAAGCGCAGCGGCAGCTTTTCCTGTTCCAGCATTTCCCCGGCAACGAGGTTGGTGAGCGTCACTTCCGCCGTCGGGATCAGGTAGCGGCCATCCGTCGTCTTGAACAGGTCTTCCTCGAACTTCGGCAACTGGCCCGTGCCGTACATGGCGTCGCCCTTCACCATCAGGGGCGAAGAGACTTCCGTATAGCCGTGCTCCGTCGTGTGCATGTCGATCATGAACTGGCCGAGGGCCCGCTCAAGCCTGGCGAGCTGGCCGGTGAGGACAGTGAAACGCGAGCCGGAGAGTTTCGTGGCGCGTTCGAAATCCATCATTCCGAGCGCTTCGCCGATCTCGTAGTGCTCACTGGCAGCGTGGTTCCAGCGCGGCTTTTCGCCGACGACGTGCTTGACCACATTGTCGTGTTCGTCCTTGCCGACCGGTACGTCGTCGAAGGGCACGTTCGGGATGCGCGACAGGGCGTCTTCGAGGGCAGCAACGGCCTCGCGCTCTTCCTGCTCGGCAAGCGGCATCGTGTCCTTGATCGACCCGACTTCGGCCTTCAGCCTTTCGGCGAGCTCGGAATTCTTCTGTCCGAGTGCAATGCCGATCTCCTTGGAGGCGGCGTTGCGGCGGGACTGCATGTCCTGAAGCTTCTGGATGACGGAACGGCGCTTGTCGTCCAGCGCCAGCAGGGTTGCCGCCATGGGCTCTGCGCCGCGCTTGTTGAGCGCCGCATCCAAAGCCCCTTCGTTTTCACGGATCCACTTGATATCGAGCATCTTGCCTTGCCTTTAGAGCGGAACGTCGCGGACTCGCAAGGCAGGCCGGAAGGCTTCAGGCCTTGTCCGTCTCCGCAACATCCGAAGGTTCCTGCTCAGAAAGCTTGTCCTCGGCACGTTTGCGCTCGACGAGTCGTGCGGCGTAGATGGAAATCTCGTAGAGAAGGATGGTCGGCAGTGCAAGACCGATCTGGGACATTGGATCGGGCGGGGTCAGCACGGCTGCGACCACGAAGGCCAGCACGATCGCGTATTTGCGCTTCTCCCGCAGCCAGTCGCTGGAAAGGATACCGACGCGGGCAAGCAGCGTGGTGACGACCGGAAGCTGGAATACCAGCCCGAAAGACAGGACCAACGTCATGATCAGGCTCAGATATTCCGAGACCCGCGGCAGAAGCGAAATGCCGACTTCGCCTTCGGTCGGCGCCTGCTGCATGGCGAGGAAGAACCACATGACCATGGGAGTGAAGAAGAAATAGACCAGCGCGCCGCCCATCAGGAAGAGGACCGGCGAAGCGACCAGGAACGGCAGGAAGGCAGCCCGCTCGTTCTTGTAGAGGCCAGGCGCCACGAACTTGTAGATCTGCGAAGCGATCACCGGGAAGGCGATCACCAGCGCGCCGAACATCGCCACCTTCACCTGGGTGAAGAAGAATTCTTGCGGCGCGGTGTAAATCAGCTCGGACTTGGCAAGATCGAGGCCGGCCCAGAGGACAGCCCATTTGTAAGGAACGACAAGCAGGTTGAAGAGCTGCTTGGCGAAGAAGAAGCAGACGACGAACGCGACGAAAAAGGCGCCGATCGACCACATCAGCCGGGTGCGCAGTTCCATCAGATGCTCGATGAGCGGCTGCGGCTTGTCTTCGATATCACCGCTCATGCGTCGTCCTTCGGAGTATCGGCCTTTTTCGGCATGCGCTTGCGGGCCGGAGCCTTGACGATCGCCTCATCCACAGCCTGGGCAACAGGCGCCGGTTTTGCCGCCGCGCGAGGGCGTTTCGGTTTTTCGACAATGGCGGCCGCGGCAACCGGAGCCGCGGCGGTCTCGACGACGGGTTTTGGCCTGGCGGCGGTCTTGCGGACCGGCTTCGGCTTTTCCACGACGGTTGCCGCAGCCGCTGCCTCAGGTGAGGCAGGCGCGGACTGGGCCGGAGCCGGGACTGGTGCAGGTGTCGAGGATGCAGACGCTGCCGACGGGAAGTTTGCGGGAACCTCCGGAGCGGCCTCGATGCTCGACGTGCTCTCGACAGCCTGCTGGGCCTCGATATCGGTCTCGCTCACGGCCGGCGTCGGCATCTGCGTCGCCTTCTGCAGGTCGGCGCGAATTTCCTGACCCATCTGCCGGAGCGGGTTGATCGCATCCCTCAGCGCGTTCGTCGGGTTCAGCCGCTGTGCATCCGAAATCGTCTTGCGCACGTCGTCGAGTTCCGACTCCTTGAGCGCCTCGTCGAATTGCGAGCGGAAATCCCCGGCCATCTTGCGCAGATTGGTCGTCATCTTGCCAAAGGCCCTGAGCATGGGCGGCAAATCCTTCGGACCAACCACGACGATCAACACGATCGCAATGACGAGAAGCTCGGTCCAGCCGATATCTAACATTCAACGAGGCTCCTGGAACCCGCCACTCGGCCATTACGACCGGGTGGTTTCCTTGGCCTCTTCAGCCTTGAGATCAACGGTCTTCGTCGTGGTCGTCGCGCCGTTCGCCTCCGTGGCGTCCTCGTCGCTCATGCCCTTCTTGAAGCTCTTGATGCCCTTGGCGAAATCGCCCATCAATTCCGGAATCTTGCCGCGTCCGAAGAGAACGAGCACGATGACCAGAACGATCAGCCAATGCCACACACTGAAAGAACCCATAAGTCCAACTCCATTAGTACCGTTTCATCGATGTAAGCTCTTTATGATGCTTTTTCAAACACCAAAATGTCGTCAGTGGACACCTTATCGAGACGTCCTTAACCCTGCGCGACAACTCGTCGGCGCGGATCCGGCCACGGCCCGGCTGAGAGGCCCTTCGAACCGCGAATATCAGGAATTCCGGGCCGCTGAGGCCCCTCTCGACAGCCTTCCCGCCACAAGCTGGCTGCCTGGGAGCGCGGCCCCATCGCCTTCTCGGCATCGTGGCCGACTGCGATCACCGTCGCGACACTCTCTCATCAGAGGCGCCGGCGTTTCGACTCGGATAATCGACTATAGCCGAGAAACGAGGCCGGAAAACGGCTCTTCGGTCAAAAACGACCTGCCAACAAGTAGACGTGAACGTAGGGTGCGACAGACCGACGCGTCCCGAGGGTGCGACCATCCCCGCGAAATCACTCTTCCGCTTCGCCGCCCGGCGTCAGGAGGCCAAGTTCCTCGAGGTCGAGTTGGGTGATCGGGTCCTCGTCCTCGGAAAGATCGTCGATATTGAGCGGGACGGGTATCGCAAAGCCCGGCGGGATGCGGCCGGAAAGCAGACCGGCGCCCTTCAATTCTTCGAGACCGGGAAGATCGCGCAGTTCCTCCAGGCCGAAATGGTCGAGGAAATCAGGTGTCGTGGCGAGCGTCACCGGCCGTCCCGGAGTGCGGCGGCGGCCGCGGAAGCGGACCCAGCCCGCTTCCATCAGCACGTCCAGCGTGCCTCTGGACGTCTGTACCCCGCGAATCTCCTCGATTTCGGCGCGGGTGACGGGTTGGTGATAGGCGATGATGGCCAGCACTTCGAGTGCGGCGCGCGACAGCTTCTTCGTCTCGTTGTCTTCGTTACGGATGACGAAGGAGAGATCGGCGGCGGTGCGGAAGGCCCAGCGGTCGCCGGTCCGGATCAGATTGACGCCGCGCGGCGCATAGACCTCCGCCAGCTGCTGCATGACCGCATTTACATTGGTGCCGCGCGGCAGGCGTTCGGCCAGAAACGCCTCAGAGACCGGCTCGGCCGAGGCGAAGACCAGCGCTTCCGCGATCCGCTCGACTTCCGCCGACGAGAAGGATGGGAGTTCCGGCTCTTCTTCCGCAGCGATCGGCAGATCGTCGTCCTCTTGCGGCGTCAATCCACGCCTCCCTTGGCGGGCTGTGGTGGGGCGGGCTGCTGTGGCCCGGTCCCCTTGCGCAGAAAGATCGGCTGGAAGGCGCCGTCCTGGCGGATTTCGAGCTTGCCTTCGCGCACCAGTTCGAGCGACGCCGCAAAGGCACTGGCGGTTGCCGTGACGCGATCCTCCGGCGGCAGATAGGGCAAGAGATAGTGCTGCAGCGCCGTCCAGTCGACGATCTCGCCGAGCATGCGGGTCAGCAGTTCGCGGGCATCGACCAGCGACCAGACCTTGCGCCTCTCAATCGTCACGTGGGTGACGGCGGTGCGCTGGCGCAGGTTGGCATAGGCCGCAAGCAGGTCATAAAGCGTCGCGTCATAGGCGGATTCGACGCGATGCGGGATATGTTCCGGCGCCCCGCGGGCAAAGACGTCGCGGCCGAGGCGATTGCGGTTGACCAGCCGCGTCGCCGACTCGCGCATCGCCTCAAGGCGCTTCAGGCGAAAAGCGAGTGTCGCTGCCAGTTCTTCGCCGCTCGGGCCGTCGTCGCCCTTGGCCTGCTGCGGAATAAGCAGCTTCGACTTGAGATAGGCGAGCCAGGCGGCCATGACGAGATAATCGGCGGCAAGCTCGATGCGGACCCGCCGGGCGCTGTCGATGAACAACAGATATTGCTCGACCAGTGCCAGAACGGAGATGCGGGCGAGATCGACCTTCTGGGTGCGGGCCAGATGAAGCAGCAGGTCGAGCGGACCTTCGAAACCGCTGACATCGATGACAAGTGCTGGATCGTCCGTCGCACGTTCGGCGCCGGCATCCTGCCACAACTTGTCCATCGGAATGGCGTTCTGCGATGTCGTCGTTGCCATTCCCCAACCTCTTGCTGTCGACAGCCGTCAGGAGACGGCGAGAAGACCTTGGAACTCCGCGCGGACCGCCTCCTCGCTCAAGCCGTCGCCCCGGCCGAAGGCCGCTTCCACCGCCTTCGCACGCAGCAACGCTTTCCCGCCAAGCGGTATCGCTTCCTTCACGACGGCCTTCATTTCGTCCATCACGCCGTTGCAATGCAAGACAATATCGCAGCCGCCCCCAACGATTCTCGCCGCACGCTCGCCGATCGTGCCCTTGAGCGCGTTCATGGAGGTGTCGTCGGACATCAGCAGCCCGTCGAAGCCGATATGGCCGCGGATGATTTCGTCGATCACCTTGCGCGAAATGGTCGCCGGCTCGTCCGGGTCGATGGCGGTGAAGACGATGTGGGCGCTCATTGCCATCAGTTCGTCCTTCATGGCAACGAAGGGCAGGAAGTCGTGCGCTTCCAGATCCGTGCGCGAGACGGTGACCACCGGCAGTTCGTGATGGCTGTCGGCCATGCCCCGGCCATGACCCGGAATATGCTTCATCACCGGCAGCATGCCGCCCGCCTTGAGGCCGTCGGCAGCGGCCTGGCCCATTTCGGCAACCGTCTTCGGATCGAACCCATAGGCGCGATCGCCGATGACGTTGCTCGCCCCTTCGATCGGCACGTCGAGCACCGGCAGGCAATCGACATTGATGCCGAATTTCATCAGGTCGAAGGCATGCAGGCGCGACATCAGCCATGCCGCCCGCAGGCCCTTTTCGCAATCCCGGCGGTAAAGTTCGCCAAGCACGGCGGCCGAGGGATAACGCTCGATCATCGGCGGGCGGATGCGCTGGACGCGGCCGCCCTCCTGGTCGATCAGCACCGGCGCATCCGGCCGGCCGACGGCATCGCGCATGGACGCGACGAGATCGGTGATCTGCGCCGGCTCGACGCAATTGCGGGCAAACAGGATAAAGCCCCAGGGTCGTTCATCCCGGTAAAGCGCCACTTCGTCCGAGGTGAGGGTCGGGCCGCTGGAGCCCAGGATCATTGCTTTTGATTCGCTCATGGTCCGATCTTAGATCATTGGAGGGCCAACGAAAAACGGGGCGCCCAGGCGCCCCGTCCGATTTCTTCGCTTTTTGGTCTTTACCGGCCGACCAGGCAGGTGCCTCCGGCGGCGCGATAACGTTCGCAGAGCGCCACGGCGTCGTTCTTGCTGCCGGCCGGAATGCGGACGCGGTAGAACATGCCCTTGCCGGCGATCTCGGCAGATTTGATATCGACGCCGCGGCCGCCAATGACGCTGCCGAACTTGGCCGACAGGCTCTGGTAGGATTTCTGGGCTTCCGCCTGGGACGGCAGCGATGCGATCTGGATCACATAGTCACCGGACCCCAGCGAAGCGACCTGGTTCGAGGCGGAACCCGGAGCGGCTGCCGCTGCCGGCTGGGCCGGTGCACGGACGTTGCCCTGGTCGGTAACGGCAGCGACCACGTTGACCGGCTGCTCGGCCGGACGTGCGATCGGAACCGGAGCCCTCGCCGCAGGTGCAGAGGCCTGAACCGGAGCGACGGGCGCCGGAGCCTGTGCGGCCGCAGGAGCAGGCGCCGCGACAGCCGGGGCCGGCTGGGCGGGAGCGGCTGCGACTGGCGGCGTGGCCGGGTTCGTTCTCACCACGTTGACGTGTTCGGCCGGAGCGGCCGGATTGGCAGGTGCCGAGACCGGAAGGATACCGCCAGCGCCAGCATTCGAGTTAGCCGGTTGGGGTTGCGTACGGGTAGGTGTCGCCGGCACGGAAGCCGGGACTTTCTCAGGGAAAGCAGCGGCCGTTTCAACCGGCTTTGCGCCGGCGGCGGGCAGCTTGGCAGTTTCCGGCGCGGCAAGCGCTGGGGCTGCAACTTCCTGCTCGACCAGCTTGCCGTCGGGGCGGACGATCATCGTCTTCACCTTGCGCGGCATCACGGTCACGGGCTGCTGCTCAGCAGCGGTATTGTTTTGCGCGGTCCGATCCTGCGGCAGGAGGCGTGGATCCTCCGTCTCGCCGACATCGGTCGGCTCGATATCGTTCTCGCCTTCGAGCGGCAGCGTATCGGGCATCAGGGTCTTCTGCACGACGTCGATAGGCTCCTCGTTGGAGGAGATCAGGGTGCGCTGCTTCGGATCTTTCGGCGAAACGCCGGCGACACGGTCGTAAACCGCCTTGTCCTGGTTGGGGACGGTCTTGCCGCCCGGATTTTCCGGCGCAATCTTGATCGGTTCGTTGTCGGCGGCAATGATGACCGGTTCGCCGCCCGACACGACACCCGACACGCTGCTGCCGAAGAACGCGTAGGCGCCGGCACCTCCGAGGATCACAACCCCGGCAAGGACCAGCGGCACCGCCCAGCTGCGGACGGAACGGCGGGCGTTCTCGACGGTCGCGACGTAGTCGGCGTCGGAATAATGCAGTTCTTCGTGCTCGGCGGCAGGCAGGGGCGTCGTCAGGCTGCGGCGGAAATCCTCTTCCAAAGCCCGCTCGAAGTCGTCCAGATCGGTATAGTTCGGCGAACGGGCGGCTTCGGCGGCGGCCTGCCGGCCCCTCGGCGCGATATCGATTTCCGGCTTGCGTGCCGGCGCCGAGGCCGGCTTGCCGGGCGCGGCCAGAAGCGTCGCAAGCTCGGCATCGATGTCGAGTTCGTAATCGGGACGATAGGCCGGCGGCTGTTCCGGCTCTTCTGCCGGTAGCGACGGTACGTCGAGTTCGGCGATCGCCTCGACCTGGTCTTCCGAATCGGCAATCTGGGCCGGATCGAACGGCAGGTCGGCAATCGATTCCGGCTCTTCTCCAACTTGCGTCTCCACGACCGGTGCCGCCGCAGCGGTGACGGGCGCAACGCGCGCGACCGGTGCTGCGATGGAAGGAGCGGCAGCAGGTGCAGGCTCGGCTTTCACAGGGGCTGGCGCGGGAGACGGATGTACCTGCGCTTCTTCGACGACGATCTCGGCAAGGTCGAGTTCGAGACCATCGAGCGCCAACTCGAACTCCTCGTCGGAGAACGGATCCGTATCGTCCAGAGGACTCGGTTCGGCAACCGGGGATTTGGCAACCGGCGTATCGATAGAGGTGGCTGCCGGCGCGACAGATGCGGCGGCCTGGGTCACGGCCGGCTCGGGCTTCGCCACAGGCGTCGCGAGCGGCTGGCCGTTCGATGTCGGCAGCGTATAGCGCTGGACGTCGTAGATCAGTTCGTCAAGCGCGGAGAACCGATCCTTTTGCGATGCGGCGGCGATCGGCGCAGCGGCAACGGGCGCCGGCTGCGGTTCCTGGGCCTGCGGCTCCGGGGCCTTTGGGGAAGCCAGCGGCGCGGCAGCCGGTGCCGGCTCGATCTTCGGGCTCGGGATATCGTTCAGGACCGGAGGCTCGGAGGCATATTCGTTCGATGCTGGTGCGGTCGCTTGAGAAGCGGTTACCGCCGCCTGGGCGGAGGCCGCAGAGACGTCTCGTGCCACGCTGAAATTGCTGAGCGGCATCCGGAACCCGGGAACGTAGGCGCCCTTGCCCCTCTCCGCCTTCGGCTCCAGCTCAAACTTCGCTTCGGGTTCCAATTTCTCTTCAGGCTCGAACGCCGCCTGGGGCTCGGGGGCCGTCTCGGTTTCGAATGCCGCCTGAGGTACGAACCGGACTTCCGGCTCGAATCTCGCTTCGGGCTCTAACGTACCTTCCGGCTCGAACGCCGCCTCGGACTCGGCCGCGATCGAGTTTTCCAGCTCGGCAGCGAGATCGAATTCCTCCGGGTCTTCTACCGACGCGGCGGGCGACATCGAGCCGGCAGCGGGGAAGTCGGGCAGATCGAAAACGGGTTCCATGCGCGCGGCTTCGACAGCCGGCTCGAATACCGGTTCCGCATCAACACTCTCGCCAACGGCATCAACCGCCAACGGAGGCTCCTCGTCGCCGAAAATGTCAGCGCGCTCACTGATGGCGCTATCGGCCTGCGGCACTTCTACCGCGGCAGCTTCGGCCGGAACGAACTCCAGCTCCTCAGGCTCTACCGGCGGTGCGGCGAAATGCTGAGGGACATCGTCAAGCGCGATATCGTGAATGGGGTCGAGATGCGGCGTGTCATAACGTTCGAACTCCTGAAGAAGCTCGTCTTCGAGATTGAACGCCGGCTCCCGCCGCGCAGTCGATGAAGTATCGGCGGAAGATGATCCGGGCCTGGCAGCGACGGGGAGATCGTCGTAGCCTACGATGCGGGCGAGTTCAGCCAGCGGGTCATCATCGGCAAAGAAGTCCGGCAAATCATTCCGGCTACGCGCAAGGTTGTTATCGGCCATTACCTCGTCCACTCACCTACATTACAACGCATATGCCAGTGCAATGTGGGGAAATGGTGGCGATATCTACCGCATTTCTTCCGGTGCCGCAGTGCCCGTGATCCCAAGTCCTGACTTCAAAACAGAGGCGACAGCATGCACCAGCCCAAGCCTGGCAATACTCAATTCTCGGTTTTTATCGTTAACAAAGCGTAATTCCGGTTGTTCTTTACCCTTATTCCAATGCGCATGGAAGAAACTTGCCAGATCATAGAGGTAAAAAGCAAGCCGATGAGGCTCCTGCGCCTGGGCCGCAGCCTCAACAATCCTGGGGTATTCCGCAAGTTTGGCGACCAGCTGCATCTCGTTCGGATCGTTGATCAGGCTGGTCGAACCTTTGAGGTCGAGCGAATCGAAATCGAGACCCGGAAACGCTTCCTTTGCCTGCCGGAACACCGAAGAGCAGCGCGCATGGGCGTACTGCACGTAGAAGACCGGATTGTCCTTCGACTGTTCCGTCACCTTGGCGAAGTCGAAATCGAGCGGCTCAGAACTCTTCCTGTAGAGCATCATGAAACGCACCGCGTCGCGGCCGACCTCGTCGACCACTTCGCGAAGCGTCACGAAGTTGCCGGAACGCTTCGACATCTTCACCGGCTCGCCGTTACGGTACAGCTTGACGAGCTGGCAAAGGAGCACGGTGAGCTTCGCCTTGCCGCCGGAGACGGCACGCGCGACGGCTTCCAGGCGTTTGACGTAGCCGCCATGATCGGCGCCGAGCACATAGATCATCTCGTCGTAACCACGATCGAACTTGTCCTTGAAGTAGGCAACGTCCGCTGCAAAGTAAGTATAGCTGCCGTCCGACTTGATCAGCGGACGATCCATATCGTCGCCCACTTCGGTGGAGCGGAACAGCGTCTGCTCGCGGTCCTCCCAGTCTTCCGGCAACTGGCCCTTCGGCGGCGGCAGCGTGCCCTTGTAGACGTGCCCCTTGAAGGTGAGGTCGTTGATGGCCTGGCGGATGCCCTGCGCGCCATTGGCGTGCAATGCGCGCTCCGAATAAAATACGTCGTGATGGACGTTGAGCGCTTCGAGATCGTCGCGGATCAGCGCCATCATCGCGTCGATCGCCGTGTCCTTGACGATCGGCATCCAGGCGTCTTCCGGCATGTTGTGCAGCCGCGGACCGTATTCCGCCGCCAGGGCCTGCCCGACCGGCACAAGATAATCGCCCGGATAAAGACCCGAGGGGATTTCGCCGATCGTCTCGCCCAATGCCTCGCGGTAACGCAGGAAGACCGAGCGGGCCAGAACGTCGATCTGGCTGCCTGCATCGTTGATGTAGTATTCCTTGGTCACGTCGTAGCCGGCAAACTCCATCAGGTTCGCCAGCGCATCCCCCACCACCGCACCACGGCAATGGCCCACATGCATCGGGCCGGTCGGGTTGGCCGAGACGTATTCGACATTCGCCTTCTTCTCCGCACCAACCTTGGAGCGGCCGTAATCCGTGCCCTCGGCAATGATCGATGCGAGCAGGCGCTGCCAGTAAGGCGCACCAAGCCGGATGTTGATGAACCCGGGGCCGGCCACCGAAACCTCGCTGACATCGGCATCCGAACGCAGCGCTTCGGCGATGATATCGGCAAGCGCACGCGGATTGGTGCCAAGCGGCTTTGCCAGAACCATGGCGGCATTGGTCGCCACATCGCCGTGGCTCTGGTCCCGCGGCGGTTCGACTGCGATACGGCCAAAATCAATCTCGCTTCGCTTTTCCTTGATGATATCAAGGCCTTCCAAAGCGTTCTTAGTTCTTGTTTCGAAGTCGGCAAAAAGATTCATGTTCAATCATCCCCGAGACTTGCCCGAGGACCCTTGCTGGCCAGTGTCATTGGTGGCGGTGCCTAGCGCAAATCCGGAGTCTGGTCAAACAGCTCGCCATGCGCCTTGACTGCGAACGTGTCGGTCATCCCGGCGAGATAATCGCCCACGTGACGCGCCCTCGCCGTCTCGCCGAGCCCGGCAATGTGATTGACCCAATAGTGGCTGCGCATCAGCGACGGGTCATTCATGTAAGCGCCGAACAGGTCGGAGACGATCTGGGAGGCGCCGGCGCGGATGCGCATGATGTCGGGATGCCGGTAGATGCGCGAGAAAAGGAGCTTCTTGATGCAGCGATCGGTTTCGGCCATCTCTTCAGAAAAGGTGGCGATGACATGCCCCGCGGCACGGACGTCGTCGGCGCTCTGCGGATTCACCTTGTCGAGGTTGTGCTGCGCCACGCCGATAACGTCCTCGACCATATGAGTGATCTGCCGGCGCATGATCTCATGGGCGAAACGGCTCGGCTCGATATGCGGATAACGTTCCCTCACCTCCGCCATCAGCTTGGCGAGGAAAGGCACGTCATCGAGCATCTCGAAGGTCAACAGACCGGAGCGCAGCCCGTCGTCGATGTCATGAGTGTTGTAGGCGATATCGTCGGCGATCGCGGCGACCTGGGCTTCCAGGCTGGCATAGCTGGCGAGCTCCAGGTCGTGCAGTTCGCTATAGTCGCGGATCGGCTGCGGCACTGGACCGCGCGTCCCCTCGCCGGTGGCGGTCAGGAGCGGACCATTGTGCTTGACGAGGCCTTCGAGGCTTTCCCAGGTCAGATTGAGCCCGTCGAAATCCGCATATCGGCGTTCGAGCTTGGTGACGATGCGGAGAGATTGGGCGTTGTGATCGAAACCGCCATAAGGCTTCAGCATCTCGTCAAGCGCGTCTTCTCCCGTATGGCCGAACGGCGTGTGGCCGAAGTCGTGGACCAGCGCCACGCCCTCGGCGAGATCCTCGTCGAGCTTCAGGGCGCGGGCAAGCGCGCGGGCGATCTGCGCCACCTCGATCGTGTGGGTCAGCCGGGTGCGGTAGTGGTCGCCGTCGGGGCTGATGAACACCTGCGTCTTGTGCTTCAGCCGCCGGAATGCGGTGGTGTGGACGATTCGGTCGCGGTCGCGCTGGAATTCCGAGCGCGTCAGGCTGCCGTCCTCGGGAAACAGACGTCCGCGCGACGCCCAGGGGTTGGCGGCATAGACCGCCCGTTCGCCACTGCCGAAACCCAGCGCCCTGGTATCGATCGTCATGCCGTCACCTGTTTGTTCATCCGCCGCCTGCCGCCCATTGACGTGCCGTTCACGTCTTCATACCTATAGTGAAGCTGTGCGCAATGCCGGTGACAGGAATCTCTCCGGGCCTTGAACCCGGCAGGAGGCGGATAATATGGAAACCAATGTAACTCTTTCAAATGCGGCGGCCAAGCGCATCGCCGAAATCGTCGGCAACGAGACAGGCAAGCAGGCGCTGCGTGTCTCGGTCGAAGGCGGGGGCTGTTCGGGCTTCTCCTACAAGTTCGATCTCGCCGAAGCGCCTGCGGACGACGACGTGGTGATCGCCAATGGCGATGCCAAGGTGCTGATCGACAGCCTCTCGCTCGTCTACATGGCGGGCTCGGAGATCGACTTCGTCGACAACCTGCTCGGCCAGTCCTTCCAGATCAAGAACCCCAACGCGGTCGCCAGCTGCGGCTGCGGCACCAGCTTCTCGATCTGATAACCTTTCCTTACGCGCAGTTCGCCCTTCCCAACGCTTCCTCTTTCGCTAAAAGAGGAAGCGAACATGGAGGCAAGGGCCGATGAAGATCGCCACCTGGAACATCAACGGCGTCAAGGCGCGTATCGACAGCCTGCGCCAGTGGCTGACCGATTCCTCCCCGGACATCGTCTGCCTGCAGGAAATCAAATCCGTCGACGAGACCTTCCCGCGGCTGGAGATCGAGGCGCTCGGCTATCACGTCGAGACCCACGGCCAGAAGGGGTTCAATGGCGTCGCGCTGCTGTCGAAGACAAGGCCTGACGAGGTGATGCGCGGCCTGCCGGGCGGCGAAGGCCCGGACGGACTGATGGACGAGCAGTCGCGTTACATCGAGGGCGTATTTTCGGTGCCGGGCGGCGCAATCCGCGTTGCTTCGATCTATCTGCCGAACGGCAATCCGGCCGACGATCCGGTCAAGTACCCCTACAAGCTGGCTTGGATGGAGCGGCTGCGCCAGCATGCGCAGAACTGCCTTCTCCTTGAAGAGCCGCTGATCCTCGCCGGCGACTACAACGTCATTCCCGAGCCGCATGATTGTTTCGATCCGGCTGCCTGGGCGACGGACGCGCTGTTCCTGCCGCAGACCCGCGCCGCCTTCCGGCGCCTGGAAAACCTCGGCCTTATCGACGCGGTGCGCGCCACGACCGACGCGACCAAGCTTTATTCCTTCTGGGATTACCAGGCCGGCGCCTGGCAGAAGAACAACGGCATCCGCATCGACCATCTCCTGCTCTCGGCGGAAGCCGCCGACAGGCTGAAATCCACGGCGATCGAGAAACATGTCCGGGCCTGGGAAAAGCCGTCGGACCACGTGCCCGTCATCGGCATGTTCGATTTCGGCTGATCGCCCGAAAGATCGGCGAGGCGTCGGTTATTCGACGCCGCGGGCGAACTCCTGAGACAGGGCAACCGCGCCGCGGCGATCCTCTTCGCCGACGACGGAGAATGCCTGTTCCTGCAATTGCTGCATCCAGATACATTCCTTGGCGGTGCACTTGTCGAGCGCTGCCGTCATGAAGGCGAGCCCCCGCACCGTCTGGCCTTCCTGGAAGAGGACGTTGCCGAAAACCGACATGGCGCCCGGATGGCCGCTCTTGCGGGCCTGGTTCAGCCATTTCTTCGCCTGCTGGATGTTGGCGGTACCGCCCTCGCCGGCCAGAATCATCCGGGCCAGCTGAAACTGGGCTTCTGCCACGCCGAACGTGGATGCCGCCTGGAAATAGAGCTGGCGGGCCTGCGAAAGATCGGGTCTGACCGGGCTGCCGGGAATGCCGCGGCGATAATAGTTGGCCAGCGACAGAAGTGCGTTGATGAAGAAACCGGTGTCTTCAGAACCGGGTTCGACGCCCTGTGCCGCGATCTCGTTATAGATCTTGAAGGCCTCGAAATCGTCCTTCGCGACGCCGTCGCCATAGGCGTACATATTGGCAAGCGCCCAGCGCGAACCGGTATGGCCCTTTTCGGCGGCATAACGATAAGCTTCGACCGCGTCTTCCTTCTGGCCGTTCTTATAGGCCTTGAAGCCGAACTTGAAGAGGTCGAACGGCCCAGACTCCTTCGTCACGCCCGATTTGATGTCGAAGGCCGCCGCCGATCCCGCCAAAATCGAGGCGAGCGACGCTCCAAGAAGCAATACTCTCATGGATCCAAAATCAGACTTCGCCATGGTTCAGTTTCTTTCACTCCGCGCGCGACGACCCGCCGCAGCCCGAGCATCGCTCGCTGCCGGAACAAGATTTGTCCGGGAATATCCCGTGCCTGCTCCTCCCGAGAGACGAATGAAACTGTAGCCGCCGTTTCCGGCAAGACTAGGACCCATAACCGCAGCAATTGCGGCAGGACAGGACGGCATCAGAATCCGCCTGCCTGAGCGCAAAAAGCCCGGCTTTTCATAAAGAAACCCGCCCATGATACTCCAATTACGCGCCCCGCCCCCGCGTTCCGCGCCTGTTCTTCCTCTATCGCTGCTCCCCGTTTGTGGCGGGAAGTGGACAGAAACGCCCCTCTCAAGGCACCCGACAATAGTCTCGAAAAAGTGTTGCTAAATCGTCACAAGAGAAACGACGAAACTGTTCTCATCTGAATAAAATTCGCCACAAAAAAGCCCGGTCGCAACCGGGCTTTCAAGCTTCAATCAAGTGAAGTCAGAACTTGACCTTCAAAGAGGTCGAGAGAGCAGCGACCAGATCGTCACCAAACCGGTATGTTGCTTCGTCACCAGCGGTAATGCCGTCGATGCTCATGACACCTGAACTGCCGCTGGTCAGGATGCCAAGCACGCCGGCCAGACGAATCTCGACGTTCTTGTTCGGCGAGTAGGCGACACCTGCGCCGACGGTCCAGGTATCCGTGAGGGTGCCAAAGCCCTGCGAAGTCCCACGATCCCAGGTGAGGCTGACTGCGCCGCTCCACTGCTCGTTGAACTTGTGGCCTACGCCACCGGTAACCGTCCAACCGTCCCGGTATCCGAGTTCAAGCGCGGTAACTTCCACGCCGCCGGCACTGTAGAACGGGATCCGCTGCAACACGCTCCAATTGGTCCATTTGACCGATCCGAACGCGAGCCAATCGGGAGCGATGCCAGACTGCAGCTTGAGCTCGATAGCCTCCGGCATAGCGGTTGAGCCGTGGACCGGAATGACCGTGCCGGCGCCGGGGACGCCAAAACCGGCGAGAATTGGCGAAAGCGCAGTCAGATCGACCTCGCCGGTGACATCATTCAGCTTGACTTGGCTGTAGTACATGAGGCTTGCGCGGAGAGCGTATTCCGGGATTTCATAGGCAAGCCCCGCACGCCAGCCCCAGCCGTCGCCTTCAAGATCAAGCCGTCCAACACCAGTTCCGGCCAGTCCTCCAATCAGGGGAGTACCCGGAGCCAGCACCAGCCGCTCCTTGAATCCGTCCATCTGCAAATAGCTGCCGCCGCCGATGACCCGCAAATCGCCTAGCCCGGCATCGAATTTGTAGGAGCAGGTCAGCGCGTAGTTGTCGCTGTTGATCTTTGTTTCGATGTTCTGGTTGGCCCCGGCCCAACCGGCGCCTGGATTGGTATGAGCGCCATAGGGCTGCGAGTAGTCGGCCAAGCAGTCGAAGCCCTCGAAGCCGGCCTTGGCACCTATACGCGGAGACCAGTAGCCTTCTGTTTCCTCCACCGAGTTGGAATAACCCAGGGCGTTGAGTGGACCATCCCCCGCGAAGGTATCGGTGACGTTCTTGAGTTTTCTCTGGGGCATCACGTAGGTAGCCGTGGACTCGATCGCGACCGAAGACGGATCAAAAAGCAGATCGATATTGTATCCGCCCCGCTCGATGCCGCCTGCGAGCGCAGGCGACTGAAGGGTGCATCCAGCTACGAGAGCAAAGACGCCCCTTGAGATTAGTTTGCTTACCATAAATTCTCCCACTCCCTGGTAAGTGACCGAAATCACTCTAGATGGTTCGCTCCAATTGACAACTTTCGGCTGTCCGGCGCTTCGCGGCGCAAACGCTCTATAGATTTACGTAAGCAAACCAGGAACCGGGGCTTTGATGCCGATTTCGGCACAAAATTGCTCTTTCTCCCTTAACCGGATCGTTAAAATTAGAATTTTATTATTTTAAGCCGGCTATCTGTGTTATTGTGGCAACAATACGGCTTTCTGCTTGTGAGCAGTTGCACATAAGGAGCCGAAGACCAACAAACGGTTGCGAAAAAGGAAATGCCGCGCCCGTTTCCGGCGCGGCATCCCTTATTTCCACTGATTCCCGATGAAGACGGTCAGCCGGCTTCGCTGATGCGCAGAAGAGCGGTCTTCAGGTTCGCCATCTGAACTTCCAGTTCGGCAAAACGTTCGCGCTCGGCAGCAACCACTTCGGGATCGGCATTGGCGACGAACCTTTCGTTCGCCAGCTTCTTGCCGATGCGGTCCATCTCGGCCTCGGTCTTGCCGACTGCCTTCTCGATGCGCGCCTTTTCGGCCACGAGGTCGATCAGGTTGCCGAGCGGCAGGCAGGCGGTCGCCTCGCCGACGACGATCTGGGCGGAACCCTTCGGTGCTGCGTCGGCAAGTTCGATGGTTTCCACGCGCGCAAGGCGGCGGACAGCCGCCTCGTGACGGCGCAGACGCGCCTGGGTCAGCTCGTTGGCGCCGACGACGACCAGCGGTGCAACGGCCGATGGCGGCACGTTCATTTCTGCCCGGGCGGAGCGCAGACCGGTGACGAGGTCGACCAGCCAGTTGATCTCTTCCGCAGCCGCCTGATCGGCGAATTCCGGCGCCGGCCAGTCGGCGTGGCAAAGCAGGCCGTCGCGCGTTTCGGTGTGGGCCCACAGTTCTTCCGTCATGAACGGCATGAACGGATGCAGGAGCTTGTAGGTCTCTTCCAGCACATAGGCCGCACAGGCCTGGGCCTCCGCCTTGGCAGCCTCGTCATCGCTTGCGAAGATCGGCTTCAGGAGTTCCAGATACCAGTCGCAGACCTGGTTCCAGACGAAGCGGTAGAGAGAAGCCGAAGCCTCGTTGAAGCGCTGGGTTTCGATCGCCTCGGTGACGTCGCGGATCGTGGCGGAAAGTTCCGTAAGGATCCAGCGGTTGACGGTGAGCTTCGCAGCGGCCGGCGAGAAGGCCGGATCGCGCTTGACGCCGTTCATCTCCGCAAACCGGGTAGCGTTCCAGAGCTTGGTGCCGAAATTGCGGTAACCGGCGATGCGGGCCGGATCGAGCTTCACGTCACGTCCCTGCGCCGCCATGATCGCCAGCGTGAAGCGCAAGGCGTCGGCGCCGTATTCGTCGATCAGGTCGAGCGGATCGATGACGTTGCCCTTCGACTTCGACATCTTCTGACCGTTCTTGTCGCGAACGAGCGCATGGACATAGACGGTGTGGAAGGGCTCGACCGGATTGCCATCCTCGTCCTTCATGAAATGAAGGCCCATCATCATCATGCGGGCAACCCAGAAGAAGATGATGTCGAAACCGGTGACCAATGCGCTGGTCGGATAATATTTCTCAAGCTCCCTGGTCTGGTCCGGCCAGCCGAGCGTCGAGAACGGCCAGAGTGCCGAAGAGAACCAGGTGTCGAGCACGTCCTCGTCGCGGGTCAGGATCTCGCCCGGTTTGAAATTCTCCAGGAGATCCTCGACAAGGGCCTTCATCGGGCCTTCGTGCGAAAGGTAATGCTGGATGGCGGCCTGCAGCGCCTCTTCCTCGGTTTTCTCGACAAAGACCTGGCCGTCCGGGCCGTACCACGCCGGAATCTGATGCCCCCACCAGAGCTGACGGGATATGCACCAAGGCTGGATGTTTTCCATCCACTCGAAATAGGTCTTGTCCCAGTTCTTGGGTACGAACTTGGTGCGTCCTTCCTTGACGGAAGCGATTGCCGGCTGCGCCATGGTGTGGGCGTCGACATACCATTGTTCGGTCAACCTCGGCTCGATCGGCACGCCGCCACGGTCGCCATGCGGCACCATGTGCTTATGCGGCTCGACCTTGTCGAGCAGGCCTGCTTCCTCGAAAATCTCGACGACGATCTTGCGGGCGATGAAACGGTCCTGGCCTTCGAGACGATCCCAGGCGCCGTGAAGCGCTGCCGGATGGTCGAGGCCTTCGAGGAAATCCTCGTTGTCCTTGATGGTGATCGTACCGTCGATGTTCATGACGTTGATGGCACGCAGCCGTGCCCGCTTGCCGACTTCGAAGTCGTTGAAGTCGTGCGCGGGGGTGATCTTGACCGCACCGGTGCCGGCCGTCGGATCGGCATAGTCATCCGCAACGATCGGGACCCTGCGGCCGACGATCGGCAGGATGACGTGTTTGCCGACGATGGCCTTGTAGCGCTCATCCTCGGGGTTCACGGCAATGCCGGTATCGCCGAGCATCGTTTCGGGACGCGTCGTCGCGACGACGATATAGTCGCGAGTCTCGAATTCGATCGCATTGCCATCTTCGTCGAACGTAACCGGATACTGGTAGGTAACGCCTTCCTCAAGCGGATAGCGGAAGTGCCAGAGATTGCCGTTGACCTCGTGCTGCTCGACTTCGAGATCAGAGATCGCGGTCAGCAGTTTCGGGTCCCAGTTGACGAGGCGCTTGTCCTTGTAGATCAGGCCCTGCTTGTAGAGCGTGACGAAGACCTCCAGGACCGCGGCCGACAGGCCCTCGTCCATGGTGAAACGCTCGCGCGACCAGTCACAGGAAGCACCGAGACGCTTCAGCTGGTTGAAGATCAGGCCGCCCGACTCCTCCTTCCACTCCCAGATCTTGTCGACGAAGGCCTCGCGGCCCATTTCGCGGCGGCCCGGAAGCTGGCGCTCCATCAACTGGCGCTCGACCACCATCTGGGTGGCGATGCCCGCATGGTCCATGCCCGGCTGCCACAGCACGTCCTTGCCGCGCATCCGCTCGAAGCGGATCATGATGTCCTGCAGCGTGTTGTTGAGCGCATGGCCCATATGCAGCGAACCGGTCACGTTCGGCGGCGGGATCACGATCGTGAAGGTTTCCGCGCCCGGCTTGGCGTTGGCGCCGGCGCGGAAAGCGTCGGCCTCGTCCCAAGCCTTGGCGATCCTCGGTTCTACTTCTGCGGAATCATAGGTCTTTTCGAGCATTTCCTGACCCGTTTTTGTTCTTTGAGAGCTATCGGGGTGTAAATAGGATGGGGTGTTCCAAGTCAATAAAAAAGCCGCCCCGTCACCGGAGCGGCCGTATCGATCAGCCTTGCGGGCGGATGGGCCAAGCCAGCCGCTGGCTTAGCGGCGCGTGCCGCGGGATACGCGTTCGATTTCCTCGCGCACCAGGCGCTCGACCAGCGTCGGCAGGTTGTCGTCCAGCCATTCCTGCAGCATCGGGCGCAGCATGTCGCCGGCCATGTCCTCGAGCGAGCGGCGCTCCATGCCATTGAACACCGAGGCTAGCTCGCTGAAGGATTTTGCGACCTGAGCGCCGGCTTCGGCGGACAGAAGGTTCGCGGTCTCCTCGATCTTCGCCGGAAGGCTGCGCGGGGCAGGTTCCTCGGCGAGTTTCGGCTCTGTTTTCGGCTCGATTCTCGGTTCGGACCGCACCGGTGCTTCGGCCCGGTGCGGAGCCGACAGCGGCGGGTCGAAGACCGGCATCATGACACGCTGGACCGGCTCCGGCTGCGAAGCGACCGGGGCAGCCTGCGTGACGGGGGCTGGTTGAGTGGCCGGTTCGCGGAATTCGGGCATGCGCGGCATCGGGCGAAGCTGAGCCGGCTCCTCCTGGCGTGCCGCCGATGCGGGCGAGGATGGCGTTTGCGCGGAAGAGGCAGCCGCCGATGGGACCGGCGCAGTCGAAGCGGCCGAAAGGCGCACCGTACCGGTCTCCTGCTGGCGGGTGGAGGCGGCCCGGACCCTTGCGGCGACATCTGCGAGCGACAGGGTACGATCCTGCTGCGCCGCCTGGCCCGACGATCCCGACGGGTAATTCATCGGCTCGTTGCGCGATGGCGCGCCGCGATCATTGGCGGCCATGTCGGGAACAAAGCTCGTCTCTTCGCCGTCTTCGATCTCGTCGTCGCCATAGACCGGGGGAAGCTGGCCGCTGAGCGCGTTCTCGGCATTCGGTTCATTGCTTTCAATGATCCGGCGAATGGACGCCAAGATTTCTTCCATGGAGGGTTCACGCGCTACATTTGGCTGAGCCATTTTCATCCCCGCTGTTACCGGCACTCGAGTCGGCCCCGTGGAGGGTGAACCGAATCGACGTTACTCTAAGGTGTTGGGGGGGCTGGAAACAATGACAAGTGCCCCAGGCCTCCTACCGATACACAGTTTTGTTGGGGTTGTGAATCCCGTAAGTCACAGTTGCAGGAAACAAGTGACACTGGCGTGAAACAGACGGATGGCACCGCCGGAAACGACAAAGGGGCCGCAAGGCCCCTTCCCGTTCATGGCGTTCGAACCGCGCCGATCGATCAGAACACGAATTCCTTGGCCTTGCGGAAGCCCGGCAGTGGCTTCACCGACGCGTTGAAATAGGCACTTTCGGAGATGGAGCCCTGCTCCCTCACCAGCACCCTCGCCTGGGCGGCATTGCCATAACCAACGACAGCGACCAGCCGTCCGCCATCGCGCAGCTGTTCCAGAAGCGCGGCAGGCACTTCCTCGACGGCACCGTTGACGAAGATAAGGTCATAGGGCGCCTCGGCGGCATAACCATTCTCGAGCTCGCCGGTAACAACCGCGACATTGTCGTAGCCGAGCGAGGAGAGCGTCCCGGTTGCCTGAGAGGCCAGCGTCTCATCCGCCTCCAGCGAGACGACGGAGCCGGCGATCAGCGACAGGACGGCGGTCGCATAACCGCTGCCGGTGCCGATTTCGAGCACGACGTCGTCCTTGGTGATGGCGGCAAGCTGCAGAAGCTTGGCAAGCGGCGAAGCCTCCATCAGGTACCGGCCAGGGGCAACCTCGATGTCCGCATCGATATAGGCGAGCGATTTTGCCTTGGCTGGCACGAAAGCTTCGCGCGGAACATTGTAGAAGGCCCGCAGAACCGAATGCGACGTGACATCGGTGGTGCGGATCTGATTTTCGACCATCTTCGTCCGTGCTGCTTCGAAATCCATCATCTCAGTCGTCCCAAATCACCCGGCGATGCGCCGGTCTACGCATGACCGTCTTACTGACGGCAGGACATGCTTTCAAGACACTGGCCGCTTTCGAAGCAAAAAAGCGCAGGAGAACGCCTCGCTCTCCTCAGGCTCAACCGTTGGGGCCGAGGCTCAAGCGTAGGCCGGCGGCGCTTCTTCCAGCTTGCGGATGGTCACATAGTCCCGCCCATAGGAAGAGCGCAGGCTGTGGTCCTTGTCGAAGGCGGACTGCTCGGCGGAGGTCAGCGGGAACATGCCGTCGGCGAATGTGCCGGTGCCTTCGACCTCGTTGGCTGCCTGACGGTGTACGTTGATTATCCTGGTGATCATGGCGCCTTCCCTCCGTTCCACCCCATAAATGCTGAGCGGGCCTTTCTGTTCCGAGACTAGGAGGAGAAGGTTAAAAAATTAACCATGTTGCAGCGCACACAAATATGCGTGGTAAATGCTTGGTATCAAAGCATGTTTGGATTTGAGGAACAGGTCTGACAAGAAGGGGGAATTGGAGGCCTCGCCGAGAATCGAACTCGGGTGCAAGGATTTGCAGTCCTCTGCGTCACCACTCCGCCACGAGGCCGTCCGAACGCATAAAGAGCGAGTGGTGTCGGGCGTTTAGAACGAATCGAATAACGGCGCAAGCGGGTTTGGCCCGTTTGTCATCTTTTTCCTGCATGAGGCGAGGAACGCCACAGCCGGCAGGCCAATAATTGCATTCCAGCCCTGCGCCTGGGTTCGCAGCGCCTCGGGATGAGCCGCCAAACTGGTTCATAAAAAGTTCACCAAACCCCCGGAACCAAATCCTCTCGGATGAGTTTCCTACGCCGCAATGCAAGGTGTAGACATGACGAGTAACGTAACTGAAGCAGATGACGCCGTGTGGAGTTCCCCGGTCAGAGTACGCATTGGATACGGTTTCCCAGAAACGATCCGCGGGCCGAAAGAAGCCCTGGAGTACCTCAATTGGCGCTGGCCGGTGCGCGAAGGTACCTATTACCTCAAAGCCCTGAAGGAATGCGCCGCCTGCCTGCAGCGCAAGCTCCCCCTGGAAAAGGTGCGGGAAACCTTCATTCTCGCCAGTATCGAAGCGAAGATGCTGAACTGACCTCGATCCTGTTCGAGGTCGAGCGGGTTCCGCCATAAGGCGAAGCCTTGAAGCGCCCTCCGGAAAGGATCTGTTAAGCTTTCTTACCAGGACGTTCGTTAAAGGATTTCCCTTAAAACGGCAGGCGACGGCGATGTTGTCGTCTTATCCTTGTGAGAAGGATCGCCATGACGGCGATGATCCAGTATGAAACTCAGTGTTTCTGACGCCTTGGCGGCGTGCGCGACCGTTGGTTCGCTTTCCAGCATTCTATATGTGGGGCATCTTTTCGTGACCCTGTTCTAACGCCTGCCGATCACATGGCGGCGCTTACGCTGGCCAGTAGAAGTCGGAACGATAATCAGCGGGGATGTCGGCCAATCTGGCAATGGCTTCGGCCACGAAACCGATCTGCATGGCCAGATAACGGATTTCGCGCGGCACCGGTATGCCGGTCATGGTTTCGCGATTGCGCCAGGTCTCGTACCCCGTCGACCTGATCCTGCGCTCCGCCTCGCGAAGCACGTCGTCGCGGCTCGGCACCTCGCCCTCGGCCAGATCGGCAGGCTTCGCCACGCAGGCCGCAAGCCCGCCTTCGATCACTCTCAGACCCATGTTCACCCTCGTCTTCAATCCCGGCAGCAATCCTAGTGATTCGGGGAGAGATGCGCCAGAGTCCCTGCGGCAACACTCAAGTAGCGATGGCCCAGCGGCTGTGCTAAAATGATGTCGTTGCCGGGTGGGGGAGCACCAGGCGGCGAACATGCGGTAGGAGGAGACCGTAATGCAGTATCTGGAATTCATCACCACGCTCAATCCGGTTGTCCTGGCGATCCTTGCGATCGTGCTGGCCTGCGGGGCGTACGATTATTGGGCACAGTCTCGATAACGGCCCAATAGCGCCTGCCGGACTGGTAGCTTTGGGTTTTCCGTGAGACCCCGGACGTTCACGTTTCCGGCAGGTGATGGCTCGCGCCTTTGCGAGGACACGGTTTGTTGATATCCATGCCGCTCATTTGAAGCAGAATGGAGAAACGAAGAGTGAGCGCAAGCATCGAGTTCGACGATACCTCAACCTCGCTGAGCGGCACGCTGCGGCAGCTTATCGACGGCATCACGGGTCAGTCGGTGACGTTGCGCCAACTGATGGACGCGGTCGGCGAACAGGGCCTGCTGCTCATCTGCGCCGTCGCCTCCCTGCCCTTCCTCCTCCCCGTGTCGATCCCCGGCGTCAGCACCGTGTTCGGGGCGGCGATCATCCTGATCAGCCTGGCGATCACCGCCAACCGGCTGCCGTGGCTGCCGAAGAAAATCCTCGACCGCGAGCTCGATACGAAGAAACTGCTGCCGGCGCTGGAAAAAGGCGTCAGCATCGTCTCGCGCCTCGACCGGTTCCTGAAGCCGCGCATCTCAGGTTTGACGACCGGGCGGCTCGTCAACCGGGTGAACGGCCTGGCGATCGCGGCCGGCGGCGTGCTCCTGATGTTTCCGCTGGGTCTGGTGCCGTTCTCTAATACGCTGCCGGCGATCGCGATCCTGCTTCTGTCGACCGGCATGATCCAGCGCGACGGGCTGATCGTGCTCGGCGGTTACCTCTTCAACGTCGTGACGGTGATCTATTTCGCCGTGCTTGCCTACCTGGCGTTCAGCGCCGGCCAGGGTATCGCGTCGATGTTCGCCTGATCGGGCAGCCTTATCGCTGCTCGGCCTTGCGGCCCCGCCGCCTTGCCCACCAGAGCGCGATACGGCGGCGCTGGCGCCGCACCAAGGGCAGATCGTGCGAAAGCACCAGGAAGCCCAGCGGCAGCATCCAGAAGCCAAGGATCGGCAGGAAGCCGAGCATGCCGCAGAAAATCAGGACGAGACCGACGAAGACCCGGCCGATCCGCGAGCGCGGCATGGGAATCTGTACGCTTCCGAGCGCCAGCTTGCCGCTTTGCGGGTCCATTCCAAATCGCGTCGGCTTCCGTTCGTCTGCCACTCTCAATTATCCTCACCGGTTAAAGGCCTAACTTTGCCCGGGAAATGGGGCTTTACCGGGGATAAAACAACCAAGTTCGTTTTTTTTGCAAAAACCGCTTGGCAAAACGACAAAGCATTTGTATTACCCGCCGCACACGCCGCGACCCTTCGCGGATGATCCCTGGTAGCTCAGCGGTAGAGCATTCGACTGTTAATCGACAGGTCGCCGGTTCGAATCCGGCCCGGGGAGCCATTTTCAGAATTAAGTGCCTGTTATCGTTATATTTTTCGATAATGGGCACTTTCTTCCCCACTTCCCCTCCCCACTTTTGAAGTCCGCAAACCTGGTTCGACTCCTGTGGATAAGTCTGCCAGATCAAGCCCTGCTGGAATTTCGTGCGCCCCACCGATATGATTCCCTGGCGGACCTATGATTGCGGGGAGCTAAATGAAGGCGACCAAACTCTTCAACCTGCTCACCGAGATTGATAGAAGGCTCAATCGACTCGAGAAGAGCGCACTCTCCTACCGAGAGCCACTAGTTCGCACCAACATCAAAGCCCAGCCATTCTTCGCCCTGCGGGATGAGGTTCGAAGACAACTCGCGAAGGTCGATGCACTTCGCGAGGCAGACGTGGCTGGTCTTGAACGGCTCATCCGAGATCTCCAAGACTTCACAATCGCCAGTCCACCTTTGACCATGTCTCCTCAGCGATTCGATGTGAGTGGCTTCTCTAACCTCGTGAATGGGCTGAGAATTGGGTTGAGCCAACTTTCCCCTGTTGAGATGCTCGAGGCTATTCCAGGGCAAAAAACGGCGTCATTCGCATTCGGCTTCAGAAATGACATGCTGACCGTAATAGACCAGCCGCTGCTTCTACATCCCGGGGAGGAGGATTTAGCGCGTGCCGCCCTAGAGAATGCTATTGAACAAAGCGCCTACCTCAACGAAGATGTTGGCAACTCAAATGCATCGCCACGGCTCAAGGATGGCTTTATCCGACTTCAGTCAGCCTTAGAGTCACGCGCGAACATTGTCCAGATCGGCTCTCGCGCCCAGATTTGTAATAGGCTGGTCAACGCCGAGTTAGACGAACTCTCCGGCGGTCAAGCAGGCCTAATGCTCGGCCATATCGAGACCGTTTTCCGGGCACTGGCGCAGTTTCCACAGTGGCGGTCCTTTTGTGAGAATGCGCTGTCCGTAGATCTCGATTTTCCTTCGGTGGCCACTGTCGCTGAGAGCGCTAAGGCTCTCGCGAGAGAGGTGGCGAAATCCGGAGCTGTTGATCCTTCCGTCGCGGATGCCCTCGAAACCGTGAGCCAATGGGCAACCGATAAGCCAAATCCAGATAAACGGGATGTGCTTTCACTTGTCCGCACTCTTGAAAACGTTTGGTCGGCGATCTCAAAACCACTCCTATCCCTCGGGAAGGAGATGGTATCACAAGCTCGAAAAACGGTTGCCGTCGCCGTCCTTGGCGCATTGATCTACACCGCTAGTCAGGCGATACCGATTATGGGAAAGGTGCCGGGCGCGGAGTGGGTTCAAACGGCCTACAGCTATTTCAAGAATATGCTGCCACCAGCAAATCCTTAGCCCCAGATGAGGCCCCTCCCCGCGATCGAACGGTTTACCGGTCGCCGCGCTACCGCAGGCGCTAGGCCGGATCACGCAGCCTTACGCCAGGACCATTGCCGTTCGAATCGATGAAGATAATTCCGGCAGCCTCTAGGGCGGACCGGCGCGACGCCCTCTCCCTTGCCCGGGAGAGGGCTTTTTAATGAGATAGGCGAACCGGCCCGAAGTGAGTTTTGACAAAGAGGAACGATCAAGTTTGGTTCTGGTTTAATCCACATTGACGCTAGCGGAGACTACCATGTGGGCAATCCTGATCGGTGCCGCCCTAATAATCGGCGGACTTCTTCTTCTCTTTTCGTCTGCACTTGGTCGAAGACCGAGTGATCCGCATCGAATGCCGCAAGGCGGCGGAACGCTTGAGCCACGGCGCCAGGGCCTCAGGTACCTGGGAATATCGAAAAACTGGCCAGGCCTAGCCATAATCGCGGCAGGCGCACTTCTGTTGGCTCTGGGTGGTTATTCGTGACGCTCGACACGCTTGAACGCGCCAAAACGCTGAAATAGTTTTCCAATAACGCCTCACCAGCGCCACCACCACAGAGGAGACATCGACAACGTTGTCGGCAACCTTGCCGACGGCATATCTGTGTTTTCGTTGGAAAAAGGTGTTGCATGGCAGAAGACCAAACTCCCGGCCTACTCGACGGGCTGATGTCGCCCCAGGAGAAGGCTCGCCGCATAGGCGTTGCGAAGAAGATCGGCAGACCCATGTCGACGATATCCCGAAGCTGCTGGAGCCGGAGACCAAGCCCGATTGGTGCCCGCGGCCCGGGGAGAGCCATTTTCAACAAAAGCGCGCTTTTTGGCGCGCTTTTGTCGTTTCAGGCGCATTGAACCAGACTTTAACCCTGCCGCCGCCGCGAGCCTTGTTGAGCCCAGGCGCGACCACGTGGCGAATTGCCGGGCGCCGTTCCGGGATCGGGTTCTCTGCCGAGCTTATTTCAGGCCGAACAATTCCACCGCGTTGTCGCGGAAGATCGCGGAGCGCTCGGCTGGCGTCAGCGGCACCTTGAAGGCGAAGCGCGGATCGTCGAAATCCCAGTGGGGATAGTCGGTCGAGAACATCAGCCGGTCAGTGCCGATCCAGCGCAGGATATCGAGGAGATGCCGGCTGTTCTCCGGCTCCTCGATCGGCTGGGTCGTATACCAGAAATTCTCGCGCACATATTCGGACGGCTTGCGCTTCACATGCGGAACCTCGTCGCGCATGCGCTTCCATTCCCGGTCGAGCCGCCAGACGAGCGACGGCAGCCAGGAGAACCCGCCTTCGACGAGCACGATCTTCAGCTTCGGGAATTGTTCGAACACGCCTTCGAGGATCATGCTGGAGAGCACGGTCTGGAGGCTGTTGGAGGCGGCGTAGTGCTCCTCCAGGTAAAACGAGCTCCAGCCGGACGGCGTATTCGGCTGGTAGCCGAAGGCGCTGGTGTGCAGCCCGATCGGCAGGCCGTAATGCTCGGCCGCCTCGTAGATAGGCCAGTAGCGGCGGCGGCCGCAGGGCTCCAGCGTGCGCGGCGGCATGGCGATCTGCACGAAGCGACGGTCGGTGACGCGCCGGTCGATCTCGGCAACCGATTCCCTCGCGTCCTCCTGGGGCACGCAGATGGAAGCCTTCAGGCGCGGTTCCGGCCCGGCGAACTTGTCGATCTGCCAGTCGTTGAGGGCGGCGCAGAGCGCGGCGCCGAGCTCCTGGTTGAAGGCGACGCTGCCGGCTGCGAGCGGCTGCAGGATGCCGTAGTCGATGTTGCACTCTTCGAGCAGCTGTTGCCGCAGGAATGCCAGATCGGAGGCCGGCGGGCCGCCGTTCGGAGGCCAGGAATCGCGGCGCATGCCGTTGCCCGGCGTCATGCGCGGATAGGGCAGCGTGCCGAGCAAGGGGTTTGCCGTGCGCACCGCGAAATCCCGCACATGCGTTTTCCAGCGTTCGGGCAGGTAGTCGAGCAACTGGTCCGGCCGGGAGAAAGCCGGATGCACGTCGCAATCCACCACGCCCTGCATCTGGGATTTTTCGGAGCTACGTTCGAGTACCGGGGTTTCCATGGGGATCAGCCTCCAAATCTCGGATAGGTGGCGAGAACGTTGTCGCGAAGGATCTTGTTCACCTTGGCTTCCGGCAGGCCCTCGGGCAGCACGTCCAGCCCCTCGAAATGCCAATGGGGATAGTCCGAGGAAAACAGCAGCATATCATCGCTGAGCAAATGGTCGAGCGTCCTGGCGACGTCCTCGACATCGTCGGGGCCATCGAAGGGCTGCGACGTCATGCGGATATGCCGGCGGATGATGTCGGCCGGCGCGTCCTTGACCCACGGAACCTCGATGCGGGTGCCGCGCCAGTCCTTGCTCATGCGCCACATCAGCGCCGGCATCCAGGTAACGCCGGACTCGATCATCACGGCCTTCAGCTTCGGATATTTGACGAAGACGCCCTCGGAAATCAGGCTCGCGACCTGGGTGGAGAAACCCTGCGGCTGAACTACATGGTCCTCGATCAGGAAGGAATGGAAGCCGCTATGGCTCGGCGCATGGCGGAAATTCGATCCCGCATGGATGCCGATCGGCAGGCCGTGTTTCTCCGCCGCCTCGTAGATCGGCCAATAAGTGCGGCGGCCGAGCGGCAGCTCGGTCATCGCAAGCGTCAGGACCTGCACGAAACGCTTGTCGTCGGCCCTGCGCTCGATCTCCTCGACCGCGGCCTCGACATTCTGGAACGGCACCAGCATCGATGCCCGGAGGCGGCTATCGCGGCTCAGCCACTTGTCGGCGAGCCAGTCGTTGGTGGCGCGGCATATGGCGGCTGCCAGATAGGGATCGAACAGGGCGTGGGCTCCGGAAACCACATTGAGGATGGCGCCTCCGAGAGCCAGCGGGTCGAGCAGGTTCTTCTGCATCTGCGCGAGCGGATCGCCGCTCCATGTCCAGTCCGGCCGCATATAAGGACGCGTGCGCTCCGGATATCCCATCAGTTCCAGCACGTCGACTTCGCGTGACGTCACCATCTCCTGCCAGTAGTCGTCGAGATAGGGGAGCAGGTCGGCGCGACGCGGTGTCGGCGGGTGGATGTCGCAATCGATCGCCCCGGCGGTGTCGAATCTGGCCATCTTCGTATGCGTCTCGCTCATCGTTGACATCTGTGCTGCTTTCGTATGTGCGGCCTCATGCCGCCTGCGTCCCCATCTTTTCCTCGAGCCCCAGCCTTTCCTCGCGGATGAAATCCGCCGCCTTTTCCGCGATCATCACGGTCGGGGCCTGGGTATTGCCGGAGACGATGGTCGGCATGATCGAGGCGTCGACCACGCGCAGCCCTGTGATACCGTGGACCCGCAGCCGATCGTCGACCACCGCCATGCGGTCGCGGCCCATCTTGCAGGTGCCGACCGGGTGGAAGGTGGTGTTGAGGGTCCGGCGCGCGTAGTCGAGCATCTCATCGTGCGACTGCACGGCTGCGGTCGGCGCGATTTCCTCCGGCTCGAAAGGGGCCATGGCGGGGCTAGCAGCGATCCTCCGGACAGCCTCGATCGACCGGATCAGGATTTCGCGATCGGCCTCCTCTTTCAGGAAATTGTGCAGGATGCGCGGCTGGGCCGAAGGGTCGCCCACCGCAACATGGCAATAGCCACGGCTTTCCGGCCGCAGGATGCAGGCAGACGAGGTGATGCCGGGGAACGGATGCATGGCGCCCCCGAAACTCGGCGAGGTAGCGCCGGAGACGTGGATCTGGATTTCCGGCGCCGGCGCATCCGGCGTGGTCTTGAGGAAGGCGCCCAATAGGGTCGGCGAACCGCCGAGCGGCCCGCGTTTGGTCGCAAGATACTGCATGCCGAGCAGCATCCGGCCGAACCGCGTGCCGGCGCGAGTATTCAGCGTGTGGGTATTGCGAAGACGGTGCTGTACCCTGACGTGCCAGTGGTCCTGCAGGTTCTCGCCGACGCCCGGCAGGGCGTGCAGAACCTCTATTCCGGCTGATGCAAGCACGTCCGGAGCACCAATGCCGGAGCGTTCGAGGATGGCCGGCGAGCTATAGGCACCGGCCGACAGGATGACTTCCCTCCCCGCCTTCGCCTCGTGATTCCGGCCATCTAGGCTGAACACGACGCCGCTCGCTTGGCTGCCCTCCAGGGTGATCCTGTCGACAAGAGCGCCGGTGACGACTGTCAGGTTGCGGCGGTTGCGGACAGGTTCCAGAAATGCGCGGGCGGTGGAATGGCGCACGCCGTTCTTGATGGTGGCGACGAAGAAGGCCACGCCTTCATTGTCGCCGGAATTGTAGTCGTCGGCAGCGGGAATACCCTGCTCGATCGCCGCCCGGCGATAGGCCTCCAGGGCCTCCCAGCGCACATTGGGATCGGAAACCGCCCATTCGCCCTCCGTGCCGTGAGCCTCCTCACCGGGGCGATGGAAGGTTTCGGAGCGCTTGAAATAGGGCAGCACGCTTTCCCACGACCAGCCGCGATTGCCGAGCTGCGCCCACTGGTCATAGTCGTAAGCATGGCCACGCACATAGATGAGGCCATTGATGGCGGAACTGCCCCCGAGCATTTTTCCGCGGGGCAAGGCAAGCTGGCGTCCGTTAAGATAGGGCTCTGGCTCGCCCTTGTAGAGCCAGTCGTATTGCGGCCTGCCGATGAGATAGGCAAGGCCGAGCGGCATATCGACATAGAAGCCGCGCCCCTCGCCGCCGCCCTCGATCATCAGCACCTCGACCGTCGGGTCCGCCGACAGCCGGTTGGCCAGAACGCAGCCTGCGGTGCCACCACCCACGATGACGTAGTCGTAGGTACGGGAATGCTCGAACGCACCCATGGTCTCTCCTCCACTGTCCGCAACAAGCAACCGCGCGCCTCGCGTTCACGGCGCCGAACGGGCACCGGAAGAGTGAAGGACACAACGGCCGCACAATCACAGCCTCCCGTATAATCATGGCATATACGCCGGTTGGAAGGAAGTCGTGTTGCGGCAAAACCGAATGCAAAAGTATACATCGGCATCCTCCTGCTGTAGGTTTCCCCTACGGCAGGTTGCCGCAATTCGGGAGGAGGAAGCCGAATCGCGGGCGTGATGTATGCATGACCAGCCTTGTCGGCATGAGTTTGTTTCATGAGTTTGTTTCATTGGGGAGGAGCCCAGAGATGAGCAAGACGAAGGACGGCGTGCCGTCGATCATCCATGACAGCAGGATCAACCGGAGAACGCTTCTGGCGTCAGTTGCTGCGCTCGGAGGCGCGATGCTGCTGCCCGGGCAGATATTCGCCCAGACGCCGCAGGCCAAACCGGGCGGCACCTTGCGCATCGCCATGCCGTTCAACCCGGCCGCACTCGACCCGATGACCGGGCGCAACGTGCCGGACTTCAACGCGCTTTATGCGCTGTTCGATGCGCTGATCGCCTTCGATCCGGCGACGCTCGAGCTCAAGCCGATGCTCGCCAAGGACTGGACCTTCACCGATCCGACGACGCTGGTGCTCAATCTCGTCGGTGGCGTGAAATTCCATGACGGCACGGCTTTCGACGCCGAGGCCGTGAAATTCAATCTCGATCGCTTCATCAACGATCCGCGCTCCAACGTGAAATCGGACCTGGTTTCGGTCGCGTCGGTGGCGGTCACCGGCCCGAGCCAGGTGACGCTCAAACTGAAGCAGCCGAACTATTCGCTGCCGACCATCCTGACCGGCCGCGTCGGCTGCATCGTCTCGCCCGCCTCCATCAAGGCGGCCGCCGATGGCAATGTCGATCGCAATCCCGTCGGCACCGGACCGTTCAAGTTCGCCGAGTGGCGCGACAACGACCTGATCCGTGTCGAGAAAAACCCCAACTACTGGCAGCCGGGCCTGCCCTATCTCGACGGCATCAACTTCCGCATCATCAACGAGTTGAACACCGCCGCCCGCACGGTGACGGCCGGTGAAACCGATCTTGCGCTCAACATGGCCGCGCAGCAGATCGCCACCGCCCGCCGGGTGCAGGACCTGACCGCCGAAGCCAATCCTTCGATGATCTTCTTCACCCTGATGATGAATTTCGCCAAGCCGCCGCTCAACGACCTCCGGGTTCGGCAGGCAATGAACTACGCCATCAATCGCGACGAACTGAACCAGGTCCTGATGCTCGGCCTCGGCGAGCCGACCTCGACCATGTTTCCCAAGGATTTTTGGGCGGTGGACGCCGACACGGCGCATTTCTACAAGCATGATCCGAACAAGGCGCGCAGCCTGCTGGCGGAGGCCGGGTATCCGAAGGGTCTGGAAGTCGAAACCTGGAGCTGGCCGGACCAGACGTCGATGCAGCGCATGGAACTGGTCGGCAACCAGCTCGAACAGGTCGGCATTCGCCTCAAGGTCACCCCCTCGCCCCCTCAGGTGGTCAACCAGCGCTTCTACATCGAGGGCCAGGGCGCGATGATCCTCAATCCGCAGGGCGGTTGGCTCGACCCGAGCCAGACCTACGAGCGGCTGTTCGGAGCGACCGGCCAGTTCAACGCAGGCAAGGTGGAGGATCCGCAGTTCCGCAAGCTGCTCACCGCGACGGGCACCTCGGCCGATGCCGGCGAACGCAAGAAGGCATTTGCTGCGCTCCAGCGTTTCGTCGTGGAGCAGGCCCTGCACCTGCCGCTGGTCACCTCGTCCGCCATGTCGATCCGCAACAAGAAGGTCAAGGACTTCCGATACGACCGGCTGCACTCGCCGCGCTTCCACCGCGTCTGGCTCGACCAGACCGCGTGATCCGCAGCCAAGATGCGATAGACGCGACGAAACAACCCGACCGCGAGGCCAGGCTGTTTCGCATCTAGATTGCTCCGTTGTCACTCACCTTTCCCAAGCTTTACAGATTTGTAAGCTACTTAAGCTGTGGGAGTTCGGCACAGGCGAGACGGCGATACATTGACGCCATTTGCTCTGGCGCTATTCGTGCTCCGGAATCTAGCCACCAGATAAGCAGGGCCATAAAGCTTCCGGTGTAGAACGCGACGATCATCGGCTGAGGAATAAAGCTCTCCTCTGCAGAGACATCCGAGGTATGAACCTGCTCTCGAAGGAGGTCTCCAAATATTTGATCTATTCGGGCCAGAGCAATTGTTCTTCCTCGTCCGCGCCGGAGGGCTTTGTAAGAGCCGTAGTGATTGCGGGCATGCTGGAAAATCGGTTCGACAAAGTCGAAGGGGATGTTTGAGCCACTTGGACGTTGCCTTTCGATTTCGTTGAGCAGGTGCTCGAACACGCTTCGTTTGAGATCATCTTTGCCGGTGAAATGCAGGTAAAAGGTCGAGCGCGCGACGTTCGCCTCTGTGCAGATGTCATTGACTGTCACATTTTCGTAGCCCCTGGAGTGAATGAGGCTTTTCAGCGCGTGTTGAAGGGTGGTGCGGGTACGGTTGATCCGCCGGTCCCGAATTGGAGCCTGCATGCGTCCTCCACTGGTCATTCGCAGCCAAGTGTCCAAAAAACTTCATTCTGCGCATTCTGTTCGTTGATCCCATCCTGGACAACGTGTCACCGAATATTACGCCCGCTCCCGATAGCCAGCAAGCAGGAGGGGTTATCGCTCACGCCCACTCAAAGGATTCAGATGCTCTTCAGTCCGCATGTTCGAAAGGCAGCCCTGGTTCTTCACGTCGCTACCTCGGTAGGTTCAATAGGCTCCGTCGCCACCTTTTTGGCTTTGGCGGGAACAGGGCTGGTGACGTCAGAAACGGAGTTGTTCTCAGGTGTTTATCCATCGATGGACTTGATCACCTTGGTCGTTATCGTCCCCCTTCTTGGCTCGGCGCTGCTGCTTGGCATCATTCAAGCACTCTTCACCCCGTGGCGACTACTCGATCATTGGTGGGTGCTCGCCAAGCTGGTAGTCTCCATAGCTATTCTAGCGGTTCTCCTTGCACAGCTGCCAGGGATTGGCAGACTGGCCGATGCCAGTGTTGCGAGACTCCCTTTCCCCCCAGAACTGGGGCGAATTCAGCTTTCGGTCGTAGTCCATTCTGCGGCAGGGTTGATCGTGCTTCTCATTCCTCTCCTGCTTTCCATTTACAAGCCGTGGGGACTGACGGCTTTTGGAAGGCGCAAAGCCGAACGAAGACATCGTCGATGACGTCGACAAGACAAGATCGCAAGGACCTGCCGGATATGACCCGGATTGAACAGGATCTGCTGTAAAATCGGGAATTATCGGCGCTTGATGGTCGGATCGAGGAGCACGCGGATCGACTCGCCGAGCGTGTTGAAGGCGAGCGCGGTGAACAGGATGGCGAAACCCGGCGCATACATCTGCTCGGGCGCCACCTCGACATAGTGGTAGGCGCGCGCCAGCATGCCGCCCCAGCTCGACTCCGGGGGCTGGACACCGAGCGACAGGAAGCTCAATCCGGCCTCCGCCAGAAGCGCCACGGCCAGCATCAGGGTCACCTCGACGATGACAGGCTGGATCGCATTGGGCAGGATATGGCGCAGGATCAGGTGCAGGCGCGATGCGCCGAAACCGGTCGCGGCCTCGACATAAAGCGCGTTCTTCACCACCAGCGTCTGCGCCCGCATCGTCCGGGCAAGCACCGGCGCGAAGGCGAAACCGACGGCGATCATGGCATTGGTGAGGCCGATGCCGAGCGCGCCTGTCACGGCGACGGCCAGCACGAGCGGCGGAAAGGCAAGGACGCCGTCGATGATGCGGCTGCCGACCTGATCGACCCAGCCGCCGACAAAACCGATGAACACGCCAAGCGGCACGCCGATCGCCACGCCGATGCCGACGGCGAGGCTCGCGGCGTAAAGCGCGTTGTAGGAACCGTATATCAGCCGGCTCAGCGTATCGCGGCCAAGGTCGTCAGTGCCGAGCCAGTGCGCGCCGCTCGGCGGCGCCAGAAGGTCCATCAGGTTCTGCTTGTTGGGCGCATAGGGCGCGATCACCGGCGCGAAGATCGCCGCCAGGACCAGAACGGAGAGATAGGCGAGGCTGATCAGCGCACGCTTGTCGCCCCACAGCCAGGCCCAGAAGCGGAAGCGGACCGGGGGCGGGAGTGTCGCCCTGGCCGCCGGCGCGGCAGCGGTTTGGGTCATCGCGGTCATGTTCGTATCGGTCATGTGGAGGCCGCCACTCTGGGATCGAAAGTCGCGTTGAGCACGTCGACCAGAAGATTGGTGAGGATCACCACCAGTACCAGCACGAGCGCTACACCCTGCACCACCGGGAAATCCTTGTTGAGCGCCGAATAGCTGATGAGGTTGCCGACGCCGGGGATGGCGAAGACCGCCTCGATGATGACGGCGCTGGAAAACAGCCGGTTCACCTGCAGGCCGGCAATGGTCAGCATCGTCGCCGCCACGTTGCGCAGCCCGTGCTTCCACAGAATGGCGCCGGAACCGAGCCCCTTGGCGCGCAGCGTGCGGATATATTGCGAGCCCAGCACTTCGAGCAGTGCGCTGCGCACCTGCCTCGCCAGAACCGCAACCACGCCGGTCGAGAGTGCTACCGCCGGAAGGGTTGCGTAATAGAGCGATTCCAGCGGTTTCTCGAAGACGGACACCGCGCCGGTCGCCGGGAACCAGCGGTAGCCGAGCGAGAAGAGCGTCACCAGAATGATGCCGAGCCAGAAATTGGGCACCGCGACGCCGAGCGAGGCGATGCTGGTGATGATCTTGTCGAGCGTGGTGCCCTGGCGCGTCGCGGCAAGAATACCGAGCGGAATGCCCAGAGCGGCGCCGAGAACCAGCGCATAGAGCACCAGCAGGACCGTGTGCGGCAGGCGCGAAAGGATCAGCCGCAGAACGGATTCGTTCGAGAACAGCGAATGGCCGAGATCGCCCTGCACGGCATTTCCCAGCCAGAAGAAATATTGCACCAGCATCGGGCGGTCGAAACCGTAGATCTGGCGGATTTCCGCAATCCGTTCCGCCGTCGCATAGTCGCCCGCGATCATCATGGCCGGATCGCCTGGCATCATGTAGACGAGGGAAAACACCACGAAGGTGGCCACAATCATCACGGGCACCAGCTGCATGAGCCTTTGCGCAACCATCCCGGGGACGCCGTACATCATCGATACTCCGTCAATCCGCAATTGACGCCGGCCAATTCAGGGGCCGGCGCGGGAACACCGGACGCGCAGAAACGCTGCCTTCCGATGCGGGGGGCGGCACGGGCGAAACCGCAGCGCTCCGGTTCCGGGCGATCCCCGGCGCGATGGTCGCATCGGGGATCGCATTGCTTGGGGCTCAGGCCTCCATCCACACCTTGTGGAAGCGCGGGCGCTGCAGCAGGCTGAAGTTGAAGCCGTGCACCTTCGGCGTACGAATGATGATGCCGGCAGACGAGAACTGCGGCAGGTGCAGCGCGTTTTCCAACACGAAACGCTGCATCTTGTGGAGCACGTCCTTGCGCTTGGCATTGTCGAACGTGTTCATCGACGCATCCATCAGCTCACGATAACCTGGCAGCTCGATCTTGGCCGCGTTGCGGTAGGCCGTCGCGGAGAATTGGCGATCGTAGGCGGTTGCCGGATCCGGAAGACCGCCGGTCGGGGTCATCAGCATCTGACCCTTCTTCTCGGTGAGGAAGTATTGCATCGTCTGCGCCGGCTGCGCCGGAGTGACCTTCAGCCGGATGCCCGCCTCGGCAAGCTGGGCGCCAAGGACTTCCTGACGCTGTACCGCCGCCTGGTCGGCCCAGGTGAAGGTGGCGATCTCGATGCCGTTTGCAAAACCTGCCGCCTTCAGCAGCGACTTGGCGCGGTCGAGGTCGAGCTTGTAATAGTTTTCGGTCGAGGGATCGTTGGCCCAGAAACCCGACGGGAACATGCTGCAATGTCCGCCGCCGAGACCACCCCACAGGACCTGATTGAGCACCGGCCGGTCGAGCGCCCAGTTCATGGCCTGCCGAACGCGAACGTCCTTCAGTGGCCCTTCACCGTAATTCAGGAAGGCCGTGTAGTAGATCATCGACGGCGTCGCTTCGGCGATCAGTTTCGGATCACGCTTGGCCACGGCCATCTGCTGCGCGCTCATGTTGAGAACGATATCGGATTCGCCTGCCGTCACCGTGCGCACAGCCGTATTGAACTCGTTGACGATGCGCATATCGACGCCATCGAGATAGGGCTTTTCACCCCAGTAATTGGCGTTTTTCACGACCTTGATCAGGGTGTTGTCCTGCCATTCGACGAACTTGAACGGCCCGGTACCGACAGGCGCGCGATCGACATTGCCGCCCGCGGCAGCCTTGACCGAAGCGGGCGACACGATGAGGCCGGCGCGATCGGTCAGGATCGCAGGCAGGGTGGCGTCCGGATATTTCAGCTTCAGCGAAACCTGATACGCGCCTGTCGCCTCGACCTTGTCGACGACAGCAAGATCCGACTTCACGTTCGAGCGATCGTAGGTGCTGCAGCGCTGCAGGTGGAAGACCACCGCCTCGGCATTGAACGGCATGCCGTCATGGAACTCGACGCCCTGGCGCAGTTCGAGAACCAGCGTCGTCGGGTCGGTGAACTTCCACGAGGTGGCCAGCATCGGCTGCAGTTCGAGCGTCTGCGGATCAAAGCCGATCAGCGCGTCGAACATCAGCAGAAGGGCGTTGAAATCGGGATTGTTGCGGCCCGTCAGCGGGTCGAGCGCGGCGGGGTTGAACGGCATCACGGCCCTCAGAGTGCCGCCGGATCTCGGTTGCGGAGCCTGAGCCCGCGCCGTTGCCGGCAGCAGGGCCAGGCCGCCGGCGGCGACCGTTCCAGCCAACAGCGAACGACGGCTAATATCCGGTATCTTTCCAAATAAATTTGTGGTCACGTCTTCTCCTCCATCATCCATGACCGGCCGTGTTCGGCCGCAATATCAGCGTCACATCATGTCAGCGCCCTGCGCGGCAGCGCCTTGGTGGGCAGCGTTCCTTTCCGCAAGACCAAGACTTCTCCTCTCCTTTTCGCCCAGCATCTCCTCGGCGAAATGGCACGCGACATGCCGCCCGGGCAGCATTTCGCGCTGCCGGGGTTCCTGCGTGCGACAGATGTCGCGCACCCGCGGACAGCGCGTGTGGAAACGGCAGCCACCCGGCGGGGCGATCGCGCTCGGTATCTCGCCCTGCAGGATGATCCTCTGCCGGGCATCGGCGGCCGTCGGGTCGATCTCCGGTTCGGCCGAGCGCAGCGCCTCCGTATAGGGATGCAGCGGCGTCTCGATCACGGCGTGGGCGGGGCCGACCTCGACGATCTTGCCGAAATACATGACGGCCACGCGGTCGCTGATATGGCTGACCACCCGCAGATCATGGCTGATGAAGACGTAGGTGAGGCCGAACTGCTCCTGCAGGCGGGCGAAAAGATTGAGCATGTCGGCCTGGATCGACACGTCGAGCGCCGCCACCACCTCGTCGCAGACGATCACGTTCGGATCCAGCATCAGCGCACGGGCGATATTGGCGCGCTGCTTCTGGCCGCCGGAAATCTCGTGCGGATAGCGGTTGGCCATTTCGGCCGACAGCGACACCCGGTCGAGCATCGCAAACGCCTTTTCGCGCCGCTCGGCCTTCGTCCCCTCGCCGGCTATGTTCAAGGGTTCGCAGATGCTCTGAAGGATGGTCATGCGCGGATCGAAGGCCGCATTCGGATCCTGCGAGACGATCTGATACTTGCGCCGGTGGCGGTTGAGTTCGCGGCGGGAAAACTTGAACGGATCGATGCCGTCATGCAGAACGCCGCCGCCGCTTGGGCTGAGCAGGCCGACGAGACAACGTCCGAGCGTCGATTTTCCGGAACCGGATTCGCCGATCACGCCGAAGATCTCGCCCCTGCGGACGCTGAAGCTGACCCCATCGACGGCGCGGATCAGCGAGCCGCGCCGCGGATTGCCGAAGGTGACATGCAGGTCATCGACATCAAGCGCCGACTGCCCGGAAGGAGCGCTCAAACTCATGCTCCGACCCCTCTCAATTCGAGCTCTTCCCAGCGATTGCAGCGCACTTCCCGACGATCGATATTCTCCATGCCCTCGTTCTCGATGTTCTGGGGCAGTTCGCAGGGCTGGGTGGAATAGGAGCAGCGCGGCCCGAAGCGACAGCCCTTCGGCATGTGACGCAGCGACGGAACGCGGCCGGCGATCGAGGGCAGCGTGCCGCGCGCGCGGTTGCTATCGGGTATCGAGTGCAGAAGGCCGGCCGTGTAAGGATGGCGGGGGCCAGCGATGACGTCCCTCACCGGACCACCCTCGACGACCTGCCCTGCATACATGGTGACCATCCGATGACAGCTCTGAGCGACCAGTCCGAGATTGTGGGTGATGAACATGATGGCCGTGCCGGTGCGGTCGGCCAGGCCTAGAAGCAGGTCCATGATCTGCGCCTGGATGGTCACGTCGAGAGCCGTGGTCGGCTCGTCGGCAATGAGCAGGCGCGGTTCGCAGACCAACGCCATGGCGATCATCACCCGCTGGCGCATGCCGCCCGAAAGGTTCATCGGATAGAGCGTGGCGACGTGGCGCGGCGATGCTATGCCGACCGAATCCAGCGCCGCAATGGAGCGCTCCGAAGCCTCCCGACGGCTGAGCTTGAAATGCCGTTGAAGGGTTTCCTCGATCTGGTAACCCACGGTGAACACGGGGTCGAGGGCGCTCATCGGCTCCTGGAAAATCATGCTGATGTGCCGGCCGCGAATGCGATTCATCTGCGTTTCGGAATAGGCGGCGAGGTTCTGGCCGCCGAACAGAATCTTGCCGCCAAGGCGAGAATCGCGCGGCGGCAGGAGCCGGAGAATGGAGAGCGCGGTCATCGACTTGCCGCAACCACTTTCGCCGACGACGCCGAGAATTTCCTTCGGCTTCACCGAAAGCGAAACATTGTTAAGAACTTCGACCCAACCCAATTGGTCACGCAGTGACAATGTCAGGTTCTGGATATCCAGAAGCGTGTCCTGGCCGGCCATCGTGGTCTCGGCAAGCTGCTGCATCCGGCCCTGATCCTCCTATCAGTCCGCTGCCCGCTCGATCAATATGTGACATGCGGGCGGCTGCTACGCATTCTCCTCACCGCGCCTAAGCCCCGTCAGGGATCCTGATACGCGATATAGACTCCTCCCGAGAGCCTGATCATGTATACATTGCACGTCACGATGATGAAAGCCAGAATGAAAATTGCCGTCTTCCGGAAGCCTGGGCTGTCAGCCCAGGCTTCCGCGGATGGCCTCCCAGCTCGCTGCATCGGGTGCAAGCAGCAACCGTCCTTTCGCCATCGCGGGGCGATAGGGTTCGCCGCTCAGAAGCCCGCTATAGCCGCCGGCTTCGCGGTGGATCAGTTCGCCGGCCGCATGGTCCCAGGGGCTCATGTCGGCATTCAGCGAGAAGCTCATCGCTCCGGTCGCCACCATCCGGTATTCGAAGGCGGAGCATCGCCAGGTGGTGGTGCGGCCGAAACGCAGAACCCGCGGAGCGAACGCCGCCTGCTCCTCGGCCGAGAACATGTGCAGCGGCACGAAGCCGCTCATCTCGCCGACCGGAACCGCGGCGGCAACGCCGAGGCGGGTGCGCGCGCCGTCACGAGCGACATGCCAGGCTCCCTCGCCCGGCCGGGCCACGAGGAAATCACCGGTCAACGGATAGTGGATCAGCCCCGCGACGGTCTTTCCACCGGAAACGATCGCCACGATCATGCCGAACAGCGGCACGCCATGGGCGAAATTCCAGGTGCCGTCGACGGGATCGATGATTGCCGCCAGTTCGGCATCCGCCAGCCGGTCGAGCAGCGTCGGATCGGCAGAGACCGCTTCCTCGCCGACGATCAGCGCATCGGGGAAATGACCGGCGAGTGCTGCGGAAAGCCGACGTTCCGCACCCAGGTCGGCATCGGTGACGATGTCGTCCGGGGCGGTCTTGGCGCGGATGCCATCCGCCGTCACGCCGAGGAAACGAGGCAGAACCTCCGCCTCCCCCGCCTGGCGCATATCCCCCATCAGGGACTGGAGCACGGCCTCGGAAATGATCGTCATGCTCGGCGAGCCTTTATGTAGGATTTCAATGCGGCGGGCTGATCGGTCTGAATGACGCTGATACCGGCATCGATCAACCGGCCCCAGATCCGGTCGGGATTGGCAAGAGCCGCACTGTCCGTCCATTCGCCGCTGCCGGGCTGGTCAAGCGTGTTGACCCAGAGTGCCATGCCGGCCTTGGCGAAAGCCTGACGGTGATGGGCGATCGTTTCGAGGCTATCGAAGCGGATTTCGCACATGAAGGGCGAGAGTTCGGAGAGCACGGCCAGCGCGTCGCCGGTGTTTTCGGCGGTGAAACGGGCCATGCCCATGAACGGCACACCGTCGATCCGTTGGGCACGCACCCATTCCACATCGGCCATGCTGTAGACCTTCGTCTTGAGGTCGACATCGGCGGCCGCGCCCATCTCGCGGGCGCAGGCGGCGACCTCGGAGAACAGCCCGCGATCCTTGAGATCAAGATCGGCGAAGATGCGGCCGCGGATGATCTCCAGTGCCTGTCTGAGGGTCGGGATGCACTGATCGGTCACCGTACGGCCCTCGCCGCCGTCGTCCTCGCGCAGCATGATCGCCTGCAGCTCCGCCATGGTGAAAGTCTCGGCATCGCGGTCGAGGCCGGCCATACGTTCCAGCGTATCGTCATGCATCAGGAAAAGCTCGCCGTCGGCACTCTTGCGCACGTCGAGTTCGACGATATCGCAGCCGAGCGCGATGGCGTTCTCGATGGCCGCCAGGCTGTTTTCCGGGGCACCGTGCCAAGCGCCGCGATGGGCAACGATGGCGCAGCTGCGCGCCGGATCGGCGATGAAGTCTTTGTAGTTCATGAGGGCTTCTTTCATATGGCGCCTTTGACGCCGGGCTTTCATTGGGCGCTTAAGGCACCGGGTATGGCCCGACCCGTGGCCGCATCGAAAAGATGCAGCCGCGAGGTCGGGAAGTTCAGGTCGAGTTCGAGCCGGTCGGCGATATCGGCGCCGAAGGGCGTCGCGATGCGGACGATCGAGCCGCCGAGATCGGCGGCCAGCACCGAATGGGAGCCGAGATCCTCGCGGAACCGGAGCGCCGCCTTGACCACATGGCCGGTCGCCTTGCCGTCGACGACGATATCCTCAGGCCGGATGCCGAGCTGATAGGCGCCGGTCAGCGGGGCGTTCGCCACCACCTGCCCGTCGCCAAGCCTCAGCGCCGATCCGTCTCCGGTCACGGGCAAAATGTTCATCGGCGGGGCACCAATGAATTTCGCGACGAAGACCGAGGCCGGATGGTGGTAGATGGCCTTCGGCGTATCGAACTGTTCGATCCGGCCCTTGTTGAGGATCAGGATACGGTCGGCGAGTGTCATCGCCTCCACCTGGTCGTGGGTGACGAAGACGGTGGTGGCGCCGATGCGGCGGTGCAGGTCGGCAAGCTCGACGCGCATGTCGTGGCGAAGCTGCGCATCGAGGTTGGACAGCGGCTCATCGAACAGCAGCACGCCGGGCTCGCGCACGATGGCGCGGCCGATCGCGACGCGCTGGCGCTGGCCGCCGGAAAGCTGTCCCGGCTTGCGATGCAGATAGTCCGCAAGGCCGAGCATCTTGGCGACCGCCGCGACCCGCTCGGTGCGTTCCGCCTTTGCCATACCGGCAACCTTGAGGCTGTAGGCCATGTTCTCGAACACGCTCATATGCGGATAGAGCGCATAGTTCTGGAACACCATGGCGCAGCCGCGATGTTTCGGTTCGAGGTCTTGAACCTCGCGGGCACCGATGAGGATCTTGCCGCCGCTCACCCGCTCGAGCCCGGCGATCATCTGCAACAGGGTGGACTTGCCGCAGCCCGAAGGACCGAGCACAACCGTGAACTCGCCGGCCTTCAGCTCGACATCCATCGGCGGGATGACCGTGGTCTGGGGATCGTAGGCCTTGGTCAGGCCCTTGACCGTGATGCTCGCCGCGGCGGCGCGGATGGCTGTGTCGATGGCATTCATCGCTATTTCTCCGAAAGCACGAGGCCCTGCACCAGATACCGCTGTAAGAGCGCGATCATCAGGAGGGGCACGAGGGAAACGATCACGGCGCCCGCCATGATCATCGGAAAGTCGGGCACGGTGCCGTCGGAATCCGGCAGCAGCCGCGCCAGGCCGACGACTGCGGTCTGCATGTCGGGCGTCGAGGAGGCCACAAGCGGCCAGAGATACTGCGTCCAGCCGCTCAGGAAGGTCAGCACGAACAGCGCCGCGAAGCTGGTGCGCGACAGGGGCAGCAGGATATCGAACATGAAGCGGACCGGCCCCGCCCCGTCCATGCGGGCAGCCTTGAACAGATCACCCGGCAGGGTGCGGAAGAACTGACGGAACAGGAAGGTGCCGGTGCCATGCGCGGCAAGCGGCGCGATGAGACCGAAATGGGTGTTCAGAACGCTCAACTCGAGCTGGACGGGCGCTCCGAAGAGTTCCGCGATCACACCATTCAGGCCCGTCACGTCGAGCAGTGCATTGATCGGTGAGAATATGTTCGACGCCACCTGATAGGTGGTGATGACGCGGATATCGACCGGCAGCATGATGGTGGCGAGGATCAATGCGAAGGCGACGCCCGCCCAGCGAATGCGGAAATAGACGATCGCATAGGCAGACAGGAAGGACAGGATGCAGGTCACGATCGCCAGGCTGAACGCCACGGCGAGGCTGTTGAACATCTGGATCGGGATGCGCGTCTCGGTGAAGATGCGCGCCGCATTGTTCAGGAACTGGTCGCCGGGATACCAGGCAAGCCCATTGCGCAGCAGGAATTCATAGGATTGCGAAGCCGTCGCCAGCGTCAGGTAGAGCGGGCCTAGAATGTAGAGCATGCCGACCAAAAGGACCAGGCTTGCGGCGACGTTGAGGGAGCGTGCGTTCTCGATCATCTGTCAGCGCTCGTAGTTGATGCGCCGGCCGAGAAAGACGAACTGGGCGGCGGTGAGAAGGATGACGAAGACCATCAGGATCGCGGTCTGGGTAGAGGCGCCGGAGAGGTCGTAACCGCTGAAACCGTCCTTGTAGATCTTGTAGACGAGCAGCGTGGTGGCGCCGCCCGGACCGCCATGGGTGATCGTGTCGATCAGCGCGAAGGCCGAGGTGACGCTTTCGGTGAATTCCAGCACCAGCGTCAGGAAGAGCTGCGGCATGATCAGCGGCAATTGCACGTCAAAAATCCTCCGCCAGGGCCCTGCCCCGTCCATCGCCGCCGCCTGGTGCATGGTGCGCGGGATCGATTGCAGCCCGGCCAGAAAGATGACGAAATTGAACGGGATACCGCTCCAGACATGCGCGGCGATCAGGGTGATAAAGGCATCCGTGCCGTCGATGCCAGGCGCCCAGATGCCCGGAAAGGCCTGGTTGAGCGGTGCCAGGATGCCAACGAACGGATTGAAGACGAAAGCGAACACGACGCCGATCGAAGCGCCCGCGACGCCCTTCGGCCAGACCAGCACATTGCGGGCCGGCAGCGACAGGCGAATCTTCCGGTCGGCGGCGACCGCGAGGATCAGCGGGATCAGCACGGCGAGCGACGACCCGGTCACCATGAACAGGATGGTGCGCCAGCCTGCCTGCCAGAACTCCCGGTCGGAAAGGACGCGGGCGAAATTGTCGAGGCCGACGAACATCGAACCGCCGCCGAACGGCTGCTCGAGAAAGAAGGACCAGTAGAAGGCCTGAAAGATCGGCACGTAGAAGAAAAGGATGATCAGCAGCATGAACGGCGCGACCAAGAGGATCGGCAGCCAGCGATTGCTGAAGAGTGTGGATTCGGAGGTCATGGGAAAAGCCCGCAGTGAGGGATCGGCACGGACGGGACTGGTGTCCCGCCCGCGCCGATCACGCTTGGATCAAGGCAGCTTGACGCCCTTGTAGGTCTGCTCAAAGCGGCGCAGCAGCTCGTCGCCGCGCTTCTTGGCGTTGTCGAGCGAGACCTGCATGGTCTGCTGGCCGCCGTAAGCCTTCTGGGTCTCTTCCATGAAGATTTCGCGGAACTGCACGTAAAAGCCGAGGCGAATACCGCGGCTGTCGGCGGTCGGCGGCTGGTTCATCGACTCGATGCCGATGGCGGCGGTTGCGTATTTCGCAGCCTTCGCGTCGCCGCTCTTGTTGATCGCCTCGAGCACGTCGTTGGTGACCGGAACATAACCGGTCGCGGCGGTGAACGACATCTGCTGTTCCGGCTTGCGCAGGAAGTCGAGGAAGGCCTTGGCGCCGTCGACCTGCGCCTGGTCATGGCCCTTCATGACGTAAATCGAAGCACCGCCGACCAGCGTGTTGTGGCGCTCGTAACCCTTGTACATCGGCGCCATGTTGACGGTGAGCTGGTACTTGCCGTCGAAGGCCTTGGTGGAGGCGGCGTAGGAGCCGGAGGAGCCTTCCATCATCGCGCATTCGCCGGCGTTGAAGGCGGCGGTGTAATTGCCGGCCTTGGTATCGGCGTTGAGCTTAACCAGGCCCTCCTTGCGCCAGTCCACCAGGTTCTGGAGGTGCTTGGCGGCGAAGGTGGTGTTGAAGACGTATTCGGCGTCGAGGCCGTCATAACCATTGTGCCTGGACGCGATCGGCAGGCCGTGGCGGGCGGAGAACTGCTCCAGCACGCGCCAGGTATCGCCATCGGTGACGAACGGGCATGCATGGCCGGCGGCCTTCAGCTTGCGGGCGGCGTCGATCACTCCTCCCAGGTGATCGGGGTCTGTGTGATGCCGGCCTTCTCGAGTTCGGTCCTGTTCGTATAGAACAGCAGCGTCGAGGCATTGTAGGGCTGCGCGAACAGCTTGCCGCCGGACGTTTCGTAATAGGCGCGGGCGCCGGCGATGTAATTGTCCCATTTGACGTCGGGCAGGATTTCCTGGATCGGCACGACCGCGTTCGACAGCATCAGGTCGAGCGTGCCGGCGTCGAAGAACTGGATCAGCACCGGATGGTTCTTGGCGCGAAAGGCGGCGATCGCCTTCTGCATCGACACTTCGTAGCTGCCCTGGCCGACGCAGGTGACCTTGTGCTGGGTCTGTGCGGCATTGAAAGCATCACACTGGGTCTTGATCGCGGTTTCGACAGGGCCCGTATTGCCGTACCAGAACTCGATATTGGCGGCCTGCGCGGAACACGCGCCCGCCATCAGGGCGGCAGCCGCCGCCAAAATGGAAATCTTCATCATTGCCCTCGCCTGTTTTGGGGATCGGCCGAGTGGGATCGGCATCGGAACGACGGAATTACTACACTTTATGTGTAACAATTGGATGACGGAGCTACACCCTTGTCGCGAGAGGAATTTCCATCTAAGCAAAGGGAAACGCGAGGTAGACGGCGGTGTGCAACCGCAATTATTACACCTCCATGGTAATTGTGGCGACGGAGGTGGATCAGTGGCCTATTTTCCCGAAGCTCTGATCCCGCCCCAGTTCCTGCGCACGGGTGAAAACGGCGTCGTTTCGCCGAACGAGCGCAGCCTGCTCAAACTCATCTGGCGTTATCCCGGCCTTTCACGATCCGAAGTCACCGATCATACCGACCTCACCCAGCAATCGGTCTATCGGATCATCGACCAGTTGGCGGAACGCGGCGTCGTCTTGCTCGGCTCTCCAAAACCTGGCGTCGGCCGCGGGCAACCGAGCCCGACGATCCGCCTCAACGCCCGCTACGCCTATTCCTGCGGCATCTCGGTCAATACCGACGTTATCGGCATCTGCCTGATGGACCTTGCCGGCAATATCCTCTCCGAAAGCAGCGTGACGCTGCGCGAACACACGATGGCGCAGTCTCTCGATCTGGTCAGGACACGGCTCGTGGAGGCACAGAAACTCAACGACCTGTCCCCGGAGGCTCTTTTCGGCATCGGCTTTGCGATAGCGGGCTATCATGTCGGAGGAACCCGCTACAACGCGCCCCTGCCGCTGCATGAATGGTCGCTGATCGAACTCGGTCCGCTGCTGGCGGAGTTTTTCGGCAAGCCGGTTTGGGTGCACAACGGCGCCAATACCGGTGCCATCGCCGAGTCGATGTTCGGTGCCGGCCGCTACGTCAAGCATTTCGCTTATCTCAGCTTCAACTACGGTTTCGGCGGCGGGCTGGTCAGCGATGGTGAATTGCTGCTGGGCGGCAATGGCAATGCCGGCGAGTTTTCAGGCATCTACAACCAAGAGGAAAACCAGCGGCGACCAGCGCTACAGCTGCTCATCGAGCGGCTTGTTCGCAATGGCGTCGATGTGCCCTCCATCACTTACATGCGCCGGAATTTTGATCCGCAATGGCCCGGTGTCGCCGAATGGGTGAATGAAATCACGCCGGCCTACAACCGCCTTGTCAATGCCATCTCGGCGATCTTCGATCCCCAGGCGATCGTCTTTGGCGGGCAGGTGCCGCCGGACCTGGCGCAGATGATGATCGACCGGACGGAGATTTTCGGACGCCCTCGTTATGGCGTACCGCGCCCCAGTCCAAAGCTGATCATTTCGGAAATCGCCAGCGACGCATCAGCGATGGGAGCTGCGGTCACGCCTTTCCACTCGACGTTCTACTGATACGCGGTTGGGGCCTATCTCTCGTGCGCCCGGATCACCGCCAGGAAGGTGTCGCCATACCGCTCAAGCTTCGATTGTCCGACGCCGGAAATGCCGAGCAGCGCGTCGCGGCTCGTCGGACGGGCGGTCGCAAAGGCGACCAGCGTCGTATCCGGAAAAACGACATAGGGCGGCACCGAAAGCTCCTTGGCGATCGCGAGCCGCGCGACCCGTAGCGCCTCGAAGAGTTCGGCATCGGACCCTTCCAGCGCGGATCTTGCATTTGCCGCGCTCGGCGATGCGCTTCGCGATGCCTTGCCCGTCGTCGGGCGGTCCTTGCGGAAGCGGACCTCGCGTTCGCGCTTGAAGACGGCGCGCGCGCCCTCTTCAAGCTTCAGCGCGCCGAACGCCTCATGATCGACACTGACGAAGCCCGCCGCGAGGAGCTGGCGATAGACCGATTGCCAGGTCTTCGACGGAATATCCTTGCCGGCCCCGAAAACCGGCATGTCCGCATGGCCGAAGCGCGTGGTCTTCTCGTTCCGGTTCCCGAGCAGCACGTCGATCAGGTGGCCTGTGCCGAAACGTTCGCCAGTCCGGTAGATCGCCGCCAGCGCTTTGATGGCGGCGTCGGTTCCATCCCAGGTTTCGACCGGCTTGAGGCAGGTGTCGCAGTTGCCGCACTCACCACCATGCACCTCGCCGAAATGAGCGAGGATCGCCTGCCGGCGGCAGCCCGGCGTTTCGCAGATGCCGAGCAGCGCATTGAGCTTGGCGCGCTCGACGCGCTTGATATCGTCGCCCGACGTGCCGCCGTCGATCATCCGGCCCCTCTGGATGACATCGGCCATGCCATAGGCCATCCAGACATCGGACGGTAGCCCGTCACGACCGGCGCGGCCGGTCTCCTGATAATAGGCCTCGACCGAACCGGGCAGATCGAGATGGGCGACATAACGCACGTTCGGCTTGTCGATGCCCATGCCGAAGGCGACGGTGGCGACCAGGCAGAGGTCCTCTTCCTTCAGGAACGCGTCCTGATTGGCATCGCGCATGCTGCGATCCATGCCGGCGTGGTAGGCGAGCGCGCGAATTCCCTGCCCGTTCAGCCACTCTGCCGTATCCTCGACCTTGGCGCGCGACAGGCAATAGACGATGCCGCTCGAGCCCTTGTAGCGGGAGAGAAAACGCAGCAGCTGCTGGCGCGGCTGGTCCCGCTCGACAATCTCATACGCGATGTTCGGTCGATCGAAGGAGGTGGTGAACACTTCGGCCGAGCGGAGCGCGAGCTTGTCGATGATATCTTCGCGGGTGTGGGGATCGGCGGTCGCCGTCAGCGCCATGCGCGGCACGCCCGGATAATATTCCGCGAGATGGCCGAGCTCGCGATATTCCGGGCGGAAATCATGGCCCCATTGCGAGACGCAGTGCGCTTCGTCGATCGCGAACAATGCAATCTTCGCATTGCCGATCATTTCCTTGAAGGCCGGCGTGACGATGCGCTCGGGGGTCACGTAGAGGAGATCGAGATCACCGTTGGCGATCCCCCGGCGGACGTCGACGAATTCTTCGCGCGTCAGCGAGGAATTGAGGGCGGCGGCGCGCACGCCGAGCTGCTTCAGCGCCTCCACCTGGTCGCGCATCAGCGCGATCAGCGGCGAAACCACGATGCCGACGCCGTCGCGGCAGAGGGCGGGGATCTGGAAGCAGAGCGATTTGCCCGCACCGGTCGGAAACAGCACCACGGCATCGCCGCCCGATACGACCTGTTCGACGACAGCCGCTTGTTTGCCCCGGAACGATGAATAGCCGTAAACGCGCTTCAGCACGTCGAGCGGGTTTCTCGTGCCTTGTCTGTCAAACAGGGGATCGATGCGGTCTGGGGTCGGTGGCATGGAATCGCTTTCGTCGGAAGGACCGCACTATGGCACAGGTCCGGCGGCCAGAGCGAGCACCTGCGGCGCTCGACCATGGGTGTCCCTATATGAGTTGAGGCCCGGCAATTCTCCCGGCGCCCCCGCGGCCCGTTTTGCTTGAAGCATCTTTCACGGGCGTATAAGCCTCGTCTACCCGCCCCTCGCCCCGTCAATGGCATGGATATTCCGCATGGCTGCAGACACCGAACCGGATCACCTCGCTGACAAAGGACCCGAGCACGCCCGGGTGACAGTCAAGGTCGATATCGTCGTGATCGGAGCCGGCCAGGCTGGCCTGTCCTCGGCCTATCACCTGGGCAAGCTCGGCCTTGCGCCGGACAGGGATTTCGTGGTCTTCGACCAGTCTCCGGAGCCTGGCGGTGCCTGGCAGTTTCGCTGGCCTTCTTTGACGCTGGCCACCGCCAACCGCGTGCATGACCTCCCCGGAATGCGGTTCGAGGAGGTGGTCGATACGTCAGCCAATCTGGTTAAGGCGTCGGTCGCCGTGCCGCAATATTTTGCGGCCTACGAAGCCGCATTCGATCTGCGCGTCCATCGTCCCGTCAAGGTAACGGTCGCCTGCCCCAGGGGCGATCGGTTGAGGGTCGAAACCGACCGCGGTGCCTTTTCGGCACGAGGCTTGATCAATGCCACCGGCACATGGGAATCGCCCTACATTCCCGACTATCCCGGAGCTGACCGTTTCCATGGGCGGCAACTCCATACGCGGGATTATCGCGCTGCCGAGGAATTTGCCGGCCAGCATGTCGTCGTAGTCGGCGGCGGGATTTCGGCGATCCAGTTGCTCGACGAGATCTCCCGCGTCACCTCGACCACTTGGGTGACGCGAAGCGAGCCGCAATTCCGCGACGAGCCCTTCACCCCGGAGGTCGGACGTGCCGCCGTAGCGCTCGTGGAAGATCGTGTCCGCCAAGGCCTTCCGCCGGGTTCCGTGGTTTCGGTGACCGGCTTGCCTGTTACGCCGGCGATCCAGGCGGCGCGCGAACGGGGCGCACTGAAAAGGCTGCCGATGTTTTCCGAAATCACCGACCACGGGATACGCTGGGCTGACGGCTCCGAACAGCGGACCGACGTGATCCTCTGGTGTACGGGTTTTCGCAGCTCGCTCGATCACCTCGCCCCGCTGCAACTGCGCGAGCCGAGCGGCGGTATCCTGATGACCGGTCGGCTGGCGACGCAGGTCGCCAAGGAATCGCGCATCCACCTGGTCGGCTACGGCCCATCCGCTTCGACGATCGGGGCGAACCGGGCGGGTGGCGCGGCCGCGAGAGAATTGAAAGCTTTCCTCGACGCTCCAGTCAATCTCGGCAAATGATGCCAGCTAGCTGGCGCGTCTCACCAGCTTTCCTTCTTCCGCCTTGTAGAAATACTGGCTCGCCACCAGCCAACCCTTCAGCGGTCGAAGCGGCGGGATGCAGGTGAGAAGCATGAAGGGCAACGTCACCAGCAGGTGCACCCACCAGGCCGGCTGATACTGCACTTCCAGCCAGACGCCGAGAAGCACGCTCGGCACGCAGGCAAAACACATCACGAAGAAGGCCGGGCCGTCGGCGGGATCGGCGAAGGAATAATCCAGTCCGCAGGCTTCGCACTTCCGGCTGAGCGTCAGGAAGCCGTTGAACAGATGCCCCTGACCACAACGCGGGCAGCGCCCGCGGATACCGGTCTGCATGGGAGGGAGAGGAGGCCATTCGTGATCCATGATCATCGTCCTTGGGAGCAAAGCGATCAAATCGTCTATTGATTGCAGTCATTATATAGATTGATGCATTCAATGAGTCGATTAGCCAGAATGCCGCAGGCATTCCGGCCACGGATCGCAGAGAGGAGAGATCAGAAGAAGGAGCCGGCCATTTCGGGCGAGCTTTGCAGCGCATGTCCCATGAATTCCAGGGCGGCCTCGAGCGCAGGCCGCTGGATGGGGCCGCCGAGGCATACGCGCACCGCTTCCGGAGCCGGGCCGTCGACGCAGAAGGCGTCGCTCGCCACAACGCCGATGCCGGCGGAACGCATGTGGCTGCCGAACGTCGAGCGGGTCCAGCCCTGTGCCAACGGCAGCCAGATGTTGAAGCTGAGCGGGTCGCCGCGATAGCTGCCCTCCGGCAGTATGTTTGCGACCAGCGCCTGGCGGGCCATCGCTTCGGCCCTGACGAAGTGCAGGATGTTGTCGGCCGTGCCATCCTCGATCCAACGGGTGGCGAGCGCTGCCGACAGCGGCGACGCCATGACGTTGTTGGCGCGCATGGCGCTGACGAAGGGCCACGCGGCCCTGGTATCCGGGGCGACGACATAGGCGAGCCTGAGGCCGGCGCCGAGAGATTTGGAAAGCCCGCCGACATGCCAGGTCAGGTCCGGAGCTATCGCCGCCAGCGGTGCCGGGGCGCGCAGGGGAATGAAGCCGTAGGCATCGTCCTCGACGATCGGCACGCTATATTTTCGCGCCACGGCGCAGATCTCCTCGCGACGCCGTTCCGGAACGGTCAGCGTCATTGGGTTCTGCAGGATCGGATTGAGATAGAGTGCCTTCGGCTTCTTCTTCTCGCAGGCCTCGGCAAAGGCTGCCGGCAGAATGCCCTCCTCATCCATCGGCAGGCCGACAAGGGTCAACCGCAGTTGCGCGGCGATCGAGCGCATACCGGGATAGGTGATGTTCTCCGACAGCACCGTCTCGCCCGGCTTTGCCAGCATGCCGAAGATCGCCAGCAGCGCCGGATGCGCGCCGGGGGTGAGGAAGATACGCTCCTGCGACGGAACCAGGCCGCGCCTGCCGAGCCAAACCGCCGCCGCCTCCTTGTCGACGCCGGCACCGCCGAAACTCTGATAACGCAGCAAAGGCACCAGGTTGGTGGCGACGGTGGTCAACCCGCCTTGCATCCGGGCAATCAGTTCCGGATCGTCCGGCTCCGGCGGCATGTTCATGGAAAAATCAACGATCGAGGCCCGGCGCGGATCCGGCGCGGCGTCGGAGACGAAACCACGGCGCTCCTTGTCGGCACCGCCGGTCACGAAAGTGCCGCGCCCCACATGCGAACTGACCAGACCACGCTTCTGGGCTTCCAGATAGCCGCGCGCCACGGTGGTGAAGTCGACGTTGAGCACCTTGGCCAGCTCGCGCTGCGGCGGCAACCGATCACCGATCACGAGGTTGCCGCTCCGCAAATCCATCTCGATGACATCGGCGATGGCCATGTAGCGCGGGGAGCGGCTGCGGGTGAGGTCAGGCTTCCAAGTCTTCATCCGTGACGTCCGATAGTTAGTCCTGGATTGACTGTGTATTGTTGCTCAGTGAGTCTGTCATTAGAAAAAAAGCGGACATCGCACTGCTGCCCGCAGACAGGAGATGTCGACGATTGCCGCCCACCTTCGTCGACCAGTTGGAGCGCCCTACCCCCTCCGGGGATCGCTCTCGCCAAAAGCCTCGCCGGCGGGCTGGCTCCTGCTCGGCTTGTCCGGAACATTGCCATTGCCTTCCGCACGGTCGCGGTGGAGAGCGGCGCGAGCCAGAAGCATGAAGGTGATCGGCGTCGTCACCGTGACGAAGATGCCGATCAGGAGTTCGTGGAAGACCGGGCGCCCCGAGGATACCGTGAAGAAGATCATCGAGGCCAGCATGACGCCGCCGATCCCCCAGCTGGTGCCGAGCGTCGGTGCGTGGATGCGCTCGTAGAAGGTCGGCAGGCGCAGGAAGCCGATCGCACCGATCAGCGCCAGGCCGGAGCCGATCAGCAGGAAAAACGCGACTGCAATCGCTGCCCAGACGGGCATGTCGGCGGCAGACTGCATCATTCGATCACCTCCCCGCGCATCAGGAATTTCGCGAGCGCCACAGTCGCCACGAAGCCCAGCATGCCCATGACCAACGCCGCCTCGAAATAGATTACCCTGCCGGTGCCGATGCCGAAGGTCACCAGGAGCAGCATCGCGTTGATGTAGAGGGTGTCGAGGCCGATGATGCGGTCCTGCGCCCTCGGGCCCCGGAACATGCGCAGCGAGGCGATCGCCATCGCCGCCGCCAGCATCAGCTGGGCGAGCGAGACCGCACTGAAGAGAATGATGGCGCTCATGCGAATATCTCCATCAGCAGCTTCTCATACCTGTTCTTGATCGTGTCCCGCCACTCCGCCTCGTTGTCGATATCGAGCACATGCAGCAGCACTGTCCGGTCGTTGGAATCGTATTCCAGCCAGGCGGAGCCCGGCGTGCTGGTCAGCACCACGGCGAGTACCGCAATCGCTGTGTGGTTCTCGATGTCCAGCGGGACGGTCAGGAAGCCCGGATTGTGGCTGCGCCGGCCGCTCCTGAGAATAATCCGCGTCACCGCGATATTCGATTTGACGATATCGTAGAGCACGATCCCGAACAGCTTCGGCAGCAGGTACCATTTGACGAGCCTCGGCTTGTCCGGGCGCAGCGAGGCCATCGCCCAGGAGGCGAAGACGGCGACCAGGACGCCAAGCACGAGATGGCCGGGCGTGAAGCCGTTGAGCAGCAGCCACATCAGGATCAGCGACAAGGTGAGCAGCGGATAGGGCAGCATCATTTGCTCCCTGCGTTGGTCGAGGAGACACCGTCATAATCGGCAACGGGCGCTGCGTTGCGCACTGCGTCGATATAGATCCTCGGGTCGCTGAGGCTGCGGATCGTGGTGTCCATGTACTGCATCGCCGGTCCGGCCTGGACAGTCAGAGCCAGCGTCAGGAAAAGCAGGAACATCACCGGCACGATCTCGATGACGAGGACGCGCGGCACGGTTCCCTCGAGCGAACTCCAGAAGGTGCGGATGCCGGCGCGGGTCATCGAAATCAGTGCTGCGATGCCGGAGAGGATGACGAGGAAGACCAGAACCCAGACGGCCGCCGTCGGCGGCACGCCGATTGCCCCCGTCCCCATCATCGCCGACAGCATCGCGAACTTGGCGATAAAGCCGGAAAGCGGCGGCAGGCCGGAGAGCAGGATACCGCAGGCGGCAAAGCAGATGCCGAGGATTGCCATCGTGCCCGGCATGGTGACGCCGTCGCCCTCCTCCGGCTCGTCGTCGTCCGCGTCGCCATAGGCCTCCATGGTGACAGCAAGCACGATCGCACCGGCATCCTGGCCGCGTTCCACCAGTTCGATCAGCATGAAGAAGGCGCTGATCGTCAGCGTCGAGCTGACGAGGTAGAGCAGCGCGCCGGACGAGATCGCCCCGTCATTGATACCGAGCACCATCAGCAGCGTGCCCGACGAGACCAGAACCGAGAAACCGGCAAGCCTTCCCAGCGCCTGCGACGCCAGCACGCCGACCGTGCCGAAGATCAGGGTCGCGATGCCGCCGTAGAGAAGCACGTCCGCACCGAAACCGGCGGAAGGTCCTTCGCCGAAGAGCAGCATGGTCAGCCGCAGGATGATGTAGATGCCGAGCTTGCTCATGATCGCGAATATGCCGGCGACCGGGGCCGAGGCGGCGCTATAGGCGGTCGGCAGCCAGAAGCAGAGCGGCCACATGCCCGCCTTGATGAGGAAGGCGATGCCGAGCACACCCGCTCCCGCTTCCATCAGCATCCGCCGGTCCGGCTCGATATCGGGAATGCGGGCTGCAAGATCGGCCATGTTGAGCGTGCCGGCGGTGCCGTAGATCAGGCTCACGCCGATCAGGAACAGAAGTGCGGCGGCGAGGTTGACGGCGATATAATGCATGCCCGCCTTGACGCGCAGCGGGCCGGAACCGTGCAGCAGCAATCCATAGGACGCCGCCAGCATCACCTCAAAGAAGACGAAGAGGTTGAACAGGTCGCCGGTCAGGAAGGCACCGTTCAGCCCCACCAGCAGAAGCTGGAACATGGTGTGGAAGTGCGCGCCGACCGCATGCCAGCGGGCCAGCGAGAAGACCAGCGCCGCGACCGAGAGCAGCGCCGTCAGCAGCAGCATCAGCGCCGACAGCGCATCGAGAACCAGCACGATGCCGAACGGCGCCGCCCAGTTTCCAAGAAGGTAGACGCCGTCAAAATCGTTCGGGCCGCTTTCGATCCGCAGAAGCGAGAGCGAGACCGCAACCAGGATCAGCGTCGAGGCGAGGCTGATCATCGCCTTTACGACGCGCCGGCGCTCGTCGAAGAACAGCAGGAGTGCGGCGGCGACCAGCGGCACAAGGATCGGCGCGATGATGAGGTGGTGGGTCCAGCCGCTCATCTCGGATCGTTCCTACCGTCGACATGGTCGGTGCCTGTCAGACCCCGGGAGGCCAGCAGTACGACGAGGAACAGCGCGGTCGTCGCAAACCCGATGACGATGGCCGTCAGCACCAGCGCCTGCGGCACCGGATCGGCGAGCGTCGAATTGGGAACGCCGTCGACGAGGATCGGCGGAACGTTGGTCTTCACGCCGCCGACGCCGAAGATGAACAGGTTGACGGCATAGGAGAGAAGCGAGAGGCCGACGATGACCTGATAGGTGCGCGGGCGCAGGATCAGCCAGACGCCGCAGCCCGCCATCACGCCGATTGCGGTGGCAAGAACGAGTTCCATCAGCCCTCCTCCGACCTGGCCGCATCGATCGCCCGCAGGCGGTTGATGCGGATCGACTGGTGCGCCAGCGCCACGAGAATGAGGACCGTCGAACCGACCACAAGCGAGAACACGCCGAGATCGAAGAGCAGCGCCGTGGCGGCCGGCATCTTGCCGATCAGCGGCAGCTCGACATACTGGAAATGCGAGGTCAGGAACGGGTAACCGAAGAACCAGGCGCCGATGCCCGTCGCCGAGGCGGTGAGTATGCCCGCCCCCATCCAGCGCAGCGGCAGAATGCGCAGCCGATCTTCCGCCCAGCGCGTGCCGCCGGCCAGATATTGCAGCAGGAATGCGATCGACAGCGTCAGCCCCGCCGAGAAACCGCCGCCCGGCATATCGTGGCCGCGCATGAAGATATAGACGGCGAAGGTGATGATCACCGGGAACAGCCAGGTCATGATGACCGAGGGGACGAGCAGATAGTCACGCACCGTATCGCCGGCCGAGCGCTCCGGACGATCCTCATCGAAACTGTTCTGGATCCGCTGCTGCTCCGGCAAGTCCATGCTGTCGTCGGCAGGCCGGAAACGGCGAAGCAGCGCGAACACCGTCAGCGCCACGACGCCGAGCACGGCGATCTCGCCGAGCGTATCGAAGCCGCGGAAATCCACCAGGATGACGTTGACGACATTGCGCCCGCCGCCCTGCGAATAGGCGTTTTCGAGGAAGTAGTTGGCGATCGCATCCGGCACGGGCATGGTCATGACGGCATAGGCGATGAAGGTCATGCCGATGCCGCAGACGACGGCGAGCGCCAGGTCCCGGAAGCGGCGGAAACGGGCGCGCAGCGTGATGGACTCGGCCAGTCCTTCCGTCCGCTTCGGCAGCCAGCGCAGGCCGAGAAGGATGAGGACGGTGGTGACGATCTCGACGAGGAGCTGGGTGATCGCCAGATCCGGCGCCGAGAGCCAGACGAAGGTGATGCAGACGATCAGCCCGACGCCGCCGAGCATGACGAGGGCTGCAAGGCGATGGTATTTGGCGAGATATGCGGTGCCGAAGGCGAGGCAGATGCCAAGCAGCCAGATCGCGGCGAAGGCTGGGTCGATGCCGGAAAAGGTGATGTCGCGGGTTTCGAAACCGGAGAGATAGAGCGGCAGGAGCCCGGCGAGGAAACCGGTCGCCACCACCCAGCGGAGCTGGGGCTGCAGATTGCGGGTGCCGAAGCGCCGTTCGAGCGTGCGGGCCCAGCGCCAGGACACCTCCACGAGGACCCGCTCGAAGATGCGCTGGCCCCTGAGGTTGCGCAGGATCGGCGGGCCGTCCTCGCAGGTCGCGAGATATTTGCGGAGCGAGAGATAGAGCAGCGTGCCGCCGATCAGCGCAATCGCGCTCATGATCAGCGGCAGGTTGACGCCGTGCCAGATGGAAAGGCTGTATTCCGGGGTCTCCGGACCCAGCACGCTGACGACGGCAGTATGCAGGAAAGGTCCGATCGAAATCGCCGGAATGATCCCGACGATCAGGCAGGCGACGACGAGAAGGTCGATGGGAAAGCGCATCCAGCGCGGTGGCTCATGAGGCTTCGGTTTCGGCAGATCCGTCGGCGGCGGTCCGAAGAACACCGTGTGGATGAAGCGCAGCGAATAGGCGACGCTGAAGGCACTGGCGAGCGTCGCCACATAGGGCAGGATGCGGTCGAGAATGGAATCCGCATGGGTTTCGACCGCTTCCGCAAAGAACATTTCCTTCGACAGGAAGCCGTTCAGCAGAGGAACGCCAGCCATCGCGGCACTCGCCACCATGGCAAGCGTGCCGGTGATCGGCAGATAGCGGAAAAGCCCGCTCAATCGTCGCATGTCGCGCGTGCCGGTCTCGTGGTCGATGATGCCGGCGGCCATGAACAGCGACGCCTTGAAGGTCGCGTGGTTGACCATGTGGAAGATCGCCGCGACGGTCGCGAGCGGACTGCCGAGGCTCAGGAGCGTGGTGATGAGGCCGAGATGGCTGATCGTCGAATAGGCGAGCAGGCCCTTCAGGTCCTGCTGGAACATCGCGAAATAGGCGCCGAGCACCAGCGTGATGATGCCGGCCAGACCGACCAGGTAGAACCATTCATAGGTACCGGAGAGCACCGGCCAGAAGCGCACCAGCAGGAAGACGCCCGCTTTCACCATGGTCGCCGAATGCAGGAAGGCCGAGACCGGGGTCGGCGCCGACATGGCGTGGGGCAGCCAGAAATGGAAGGGGAACTGGGCGCTCTTGGTCAATGCGCCGAGCAGGATGAAGACCAGGGCCGGCACATAGAGGGAATGGCCGCGGATGACATCGCCGGCGACCAATATCTTGTCGAGGTCGTAGCTGCCGACGATGTTGCCGAGTAGCAGCAGCCCGATCAGCAGGCAGAAACCGCCGATCCCGGTGATCGTCAGCGCCATGCGGGCGCCGTCCCGGGCCGCGGCATTGTTGTGCCAGTAGCTGATCAGCAGGAAGGAGAAGATGCTGGTCAGTTCCCAGAACACCGACAGCAGAATGACATTGCCTGAGATGACGATGCCGAGCATCGCGCCCATGAAGGCGAGAAGGAAGGAGAAGAAGCGCGGGACCGGATCGTCTTCCGACATGTAGTAGCGGGCGTAGACGACCACGAGAAAGCCGATGCCGGCAATCAGCATGGAAAAGAGCCAGGCGAAACCGTCCATCCGAAGAGTGAAGTTGAGGCCGAGTTGCGGCAGCCAAGTGCCCTCGAAGCGCAGCACGCCGCCATTGGTGACGCTCGGATAGAAGGACGCGACGATCAACAGGGAGAGGAGCGCGGTGGCGCCGGCCACCCAGGACGGCAGGACGCGCGAACGGGTTCGCAGCAGAGATACGGAGACCAGGCTTCCGAGAAAAGGCAGGACCAGCAGGAAAAGAAGAAGATATGGTCCTGACGTTATCCCAATGCTCCGGCCTTTCCATGTGCTGCGCTTCGCCCAGCGCCTGATGCGAAGATGCCTGCGAATGCTCCATCTAGCAATCGAATCCAAATTGCCATATATGGGAGATGTTGACCAATATGGGCAGTTTGGTGAGATGGGTCAAGCCGCAAAGAACGCAATTTTGACGCCGGCTTTGTGTCGCGCCGCCCGTGGGTTTCTGGATTGGACGCAGACCGATCTCGCCGACCGGTCGGGCGTGTCGCGCAGCACCATCCGTGATTACGAGGGTAGCCGGCACGACCTGCACCGCGCGACGGAGGCGCAGCTGCGCCTCGCCTTCGAAGAGGGCGGCGTCGCCTTCGTCCACATGGAAGGCGGCCATTTCGGCGTCTGCCCGAGAGCCGTCCAGACACGGCAATAGGTCGAGCGGAACGCGGCCCAACCCGGCATCACCAGCTGGTGACAGAACTGTCCCGCACCGTTTTAAATCCTCGGCATGCCTTCAGGGCGAAGCGCCCTCTTCAGCGCCGCGATCCGGAAGATGGCATTTGGGGCGCCGTAGCCGCGATAACCGCGCCGTTCGACGATCTCGAAGAAGAAACCCTCGCCATAGGTCATGCTGTAGAGCTGGAGATATTCGCCGTGCTCGTCGCGGTCGTAGAGGATGTTCTCTTCCTTCAGCCGCTCCGAAAGCTCCGCATCGAGGCCGAAGCGGGCTTCGACGTCGCCATAGTAGTTGGGCGAGATGGCAAGCGGCTTGAAACCGTTCTTGCGCAGCGCCGCGGCCGTCGCAAAGATGTCGTCGGTCTGGAAGGCGAGATGCTGGACGCCGGATCCGAATTTTTCGGCGATGAAATGACCCGCCAGCGTGCGGCGGTTCTCGGCGCCGTTCAAGGTGATCCGCAGCGTGCCGGAGGCGTTTTCGACCACCTGGCTGCGTATTACGCCGGCCGGATCGATAATGTCGACCATCGGCGTCTTCTGCGTCTCGAAGATCGAGGTGTAGAAGAGCAGCCAGGTCAGCATTTCCTCGTAGGCGACGGTCTGGGCGATATGATCGACATGCCTGAGATGCGCCGGCGCCACCTCGGCTTCGCCCTCTTCGTTGACGGGCTGGAAATCGATCTCGGAAAAGCGGCCGAGATTGCTCTTGTCGTCGATCAGGTAGACAAGCCCGCCGCCGACGCCGCGGATCGCCGGTATATCCACCTCACCCTCCGCCACCTGCTGCCGGAACGGTTCAGCCCCGAGCGCCACCGCCCTTTCGAACGCCTGCCCGGCATCCTCGACGACGAGGGCCATCGCATAGGCCGAGGTGCCGTGGACGGCAAACGAGGCGTTGGCAAACCCCTTTTCATCGGTATTGACAAGGAGACGGATATCGCCCTGGCTGTAGAGGCTGACCTTCTTCGACTTGTGCACGGCCGTCTTGCGGAAACCCAGCGTTCGAAGGATCGCGGCAAGATCGGCCGCATCCTTTTCGTCGGAGGAGAATTCCACGAAACCGACACCCTTGACCGCCGCGCGGTCCGGCATGTCGCGAACCGTCAGGCCCGACGCGTTCGGGTTGCGCCGCACCTGGTCGCCGAGATAGATCAGCGAGCGGTAGCCGTCATCGGCAATCGCCCGGCTCGAGCCGCCGCGGAACTGGTCGTTGAAGATTTCCAGCGAGAAATAACCGTCGTAGCCGGTCTCGGCGATCGCGGTGGTAAAGGCCGTCACCGGCAGATCGCCCTCGCCCGGCATGTTGCGGAAATGTCGTGACCAGTAGAGCAGGTCCATGTCGATCAGCGGCGCATCGGCAAGCTGGACGATGAAGATCTTGTCCTTGGGGATGGAGCGGATCGAATTGATGTCGATCTTGCGCGACAGGGTGTGAAAGCTGTCGAGGATCAGCCCGATATTCGGGTGATCGGCACGCCGCACGATTTCCCAGGCATCGCGGTGGTCGTTGATATGCCGGCCCCAGGCGAGCGCCTCATAGCCCACCCTCAACCCGCGCCTGGCGGCCCGTTCGCCGAGTTCGTGGAAATCGGCCGCCGCCCGGTCAATGCCGCCGAGGGAGACCGGCGAGACGTTGGAGCAGACGAGGACAAGGTCGGTGCCGAGTTCCTGCATGACGTCGAACTTGCGTTCGGCACGATCGAAGGTGCGGCTCCGATGCGAGGGGGGCATGCCCTCGAAGTCACGGAACGGCTGGAACAGCGTGATCTCCAGGCCATGATCGCGGACCATTTTCCCGACATCCGAGGGGCTGCCGTCGAAGGCGAGGAAATCGTTCTCGAAGATCTCCACTCCATCGAAACCGGCCTTGGCAATCGCTTCCAGCTTCTCGGGCAGCTCTCCGCTGATCGAAACCGTGGCTATCGACGTTTTCATGCGCTCCCTCCCATTTCCTCGGAACGTGACCGAAGAGGCTCCTCAGATGCACCGGCGAGCGACCTCCCGCTTCGAGCCGGCATCAGCGACACTATTTTGTACTAAATAGTTCGTAACATCAAATAGGAAGTTTGTGGCCTGGCGATGACCAGCTCCGGCGACAGCATTCGAACGCCCCCTGGCCTGCGGATGTCGGGGCTTGGGGCCTGTTCAGGGCTCCAACCGTGCAGTCCAGGCCAGCACGGTTTCCGCCATCGTCGCGAGATGGTCGGCGGCTGAAAATCCGGAGATCGTCTTGCGCGGCTTCAGGTCGTGGTCGCCATCCTCCAGCCAGAGAATTTCGATGGCTCTGGAGAGTTCGTAGCCGGGTACTTCCTCGCGGGTGCCAAATTCGTCGCGGGTTCCCTGGCAGATCAGCGCCGGGGTTCTGAGCCCCTTGAGATGTTGGGTGCGGAGCTGCTCCGGTTTTCCCGGAGGATGGAACGGATAACCAAGGCACAACAGGCCGGCGATCATGCCCTCCGTGTAAAGCTCGTCGGCGATCATGCTCGCCACCCGGCCGCCCATCGACTTGCCGCCGATGATCAGGGGTCCCTTCGCGTCGAGTTCGGCGATCGCCGCCTTGTATTCGGGATTAAGCGTCTCGGCCCGCGGCGGCGGTTTGCGATCGCCGGAGGTACGGCGCGCCGCCATGTAGCCGAACTCGAAACGCACGACGCGAAAACCCTTGGCCGACAGGGCTTTCGCCGCAGCCGTCATCGATGCCGAATCCATCGGCGCGCCTGCGCCGTGCGCAAGCAGGATCGTGAGACATGCGTCTTCCGGTCCCTCGATCAGAAATCGCCCTGACATCTTGCTCCCCCAGTTCCGGTTCACTTTTCCCACGCGGCTGTCGGAATAGACCGCCGGCGCACGTCCTTTGTGTGGGCGAGCCCGTGTTCGCCCACAATTTGGCGACTATATCAGTGGGGGCAAGATCAAGTCTCCTGCCCGACCATTACAGACGGAGGAATGTCATGGATATGCAGAGCCTCACACCAGCAGTCGAACTTGCGAGAAAGAACGGCGTGCACTTCCCGAACGAAAGCGCCGCATATAGGGAGGCGCGGGATGCACTTCTTGCCGAGGAAATCGAGCTCCGCCGCCATATCGAGCGCGTGGCCGAGCAGCGACGCCACCTGCCGCCGGGCGGGCATGTGCCGAAGAACTACACGTTCGAGGGCATGAACGGCACGATCTCGTTCGAGGAGCTGTTCGCGGACAAGGAAACGCTGGTCATCTACAGCTATATGTTCGGCCCGGAGCGGGAGCGGCCGTGTCCGATGTGCACCTCGCTGCTCTCTTCCTGGGATGGAGAAGTTCCCGACATCCGGCAGCGCGTCGCGTTCGCGGTCGTCGCACGCTCGCCGCTGCAGCGCCTCACCGATTTCAAACGCGAGCGCGGCTGGCATCATCTGCCGCTCTATTCGGATACGAGCGGCGAGTTCAGCCGGGATTACCATGCGCTCGGCAAGGACGGCAGCGATGACGCGGCCTTCAACGTATTCACCCGCCGGGATGGAACCATACGGCATTTCTGGAGCGGTGAGATGGGCGGAGCCACCGCCGACCCCGGCCAGGACCCGCGCGGCGCACCCGATCTGATGCCGATCTGGACGATTCTCGACTCTACCCCGGAAGGCCGGGCGCCGCACTGGTATCCCAAGCTGTCCTACTAGGACTTAAGTCCGGCGCGCCCATCGCGGCGGAACGAAAGATGATGCCGCCACGTTCTCCGGCCACTTCAACCGAAAGGAAGTGACCATGAAAAAGCTCATCATTCTCTCCACCGCGATCGGCCTCCTCGCGACCGGCGCCATGGCCCAGCAGAGCACGGTCAACGGTGCCGTGGGCGGTGCGGTTACCGGTGCAATCGTCGGTGGTCCGGTCGGCGCTGCCGTGGGCGGCGTGGTCGGCGCGGTGGCCGGCACGGCGATCGATCCGCCGCCGGAACGCGTCGTCACCTATGTGCGCCAGCAACCTGTCCAGCAGTCCGTGGTGGTTCGGGAGCGCGTCGTCGTGGGCCAGCCTATCCCGCAGCAGGTCATGCTGACGCCTATCCCGGAATCGCCGACCTACGCTTATGCGGTCGTCAACCAGCAGCGCGTCATCGTCGATCCGCGCACCCACACTGTGGTTCAGGTCGTCGAATAATTGCCTCCGTATTGCTGACCGAAAGCCGTCGTATCGAAAGGTACGGCGGCTTGTTTTTTGGCTATCGCCTGCCGATGATTTTTTTGGAATCCGACGGAACCAATTGCTCGCTTCGTCGTTTTTCAAGGTTGGTATCCAGGGAGGAAACAAAAGATGCCGCAGGCAAGTTGGCAAAAACCGGTGCGCGTCGCCTTCGGGCAACTCGGTACTGAGGTCATCAACGGACCGTTCGAGGCGCTCGCGCTCCTGACGGATCGGTGGCCGGATATGCGCGGACCACACTTTGTCAAGGCGCGCAGCGTCTGCCGGGCAGCGCTCGATGGGCGCAGGTCGCCGGAGGAAGCGCGCCAGCAATTCGAAGAAGCGGTCAGCGAAGCGCAACTGCACCTGAACTGAACGAATGGCTGGCGGTCGCCGGCCTTGATGGTTCAGAGACCGATGAGATCGCCGAAAAGCCGGAGGGTGGAGCCGGAAAGGGCGATCGGCGCGAACAGCACGGAAAAACAGAGACACGGCCCGCGCTTGCCCGCGATCGGCCGGTGGTTCAGCATTTCGTCCGCGATCGAGACATCACCCTTGCCGAAATTGCCGCGATGGTCGTGAAATTCGCCGTCGAGCACCAGGGTCAGTTCAAGCCCCTGATGGCCGTGCTGGGGCAGCGCCCTCCCCGACCGGACCCATAAAAGGCTCGCCTCGACATCCTTCGACCTTTCGATGACGTGATGGCGCAGTCCCGGGAGTTTCGTTTTCCATCTGATATCGGCAAGGTCCGTGCCCGCATAGGCACGCAGCGGCGCGGGAAATTCCGATTTTTCGAAAATCCTGGCAGGAGGCTCCGCTGGCGCGGCAGAGGCGAAGATCTCAGCCAACCGTCGCTCGCGGGCCGACAATGCCATTGGCGGGGTCATATGAAGGATCTCGCCCGCAAAGCCCTCCATCAGACCGGCCAGTTTCGCGGCCGACGCCTGCATTTCCAGATGCGAACCGACGAGAACGTGAGCCGGCTCCGGAAGTGAGCCGGACACGTAATGCGCGATCAGGAGATCCAGCCGTTCAAGGTTCCGCAGCATGTCCAAAATGCCAGTTTTATGCAAAAATCCGGTCAAAGCGGGGTCAATTCGTCGCCTAAAGCGGTTTCGTCTCTGCTTTAACTGTACGTCTATACGCATGGAGAGAAATTTGGATTACTACTTCCAATATAATAGGGCCGATTTTTTTAAGGGCTTATCGATACATTAGAGGACGGCACTTCGAACCCTCCTTCACCCGCCCCCTCGCAACCGCAGATCCGTCCTCGGAAAGACGGATTTTACGGGGGCAAACCCTTTCCGGAAACAGAATTTCTTGCCTCCGGGTCCTTGTCCGCCGAAAAGACCCTGTTTACATGTGCGATGAACAAGAAGGCACCCCCGATGACCTCCCATTCCTCCGTCCTCGACGTGATCGGCAACACGCCCCTCATCCGGCTGAACGGCGCTTCCGAAGCGACCGGCTGCGACATCCTCGGCAAGGCGGAGTTCCTGAACCCCGGCCAATCGGTCAAGGATCGGGCAGCGCTCTACATCATCCGCGACGCTGAAAAGAAGGGGCTCCTGCGCCCCGGCGGCGTCATCGTCGAAGGCACGGCCGGCAATACCGGCATCGGCCTGACCGTGGTCGCCAAGGCGCTCGGCTATCGCACCGTCATCGTCATCCCGGAAACCCAGAGCCAGGAAAAGAAGGACGCGCTGAAACTGCTCGGTGCCGAACTGGTCGAGGTTCCCGCCGTCCCTTACAAGAACCCGAACAACTACGTGAAAATCTCAGGCCGCCTTGCCGAGGAGCTTGCAAGGACCGAACCCGCCGGCGCGATCTGGGCCAACCAGTTCGACAACGTCGCCAACCGCGAAGCCCATGTCCAGACCACGGCGCCCGAGATCTTCGAGCAGACCGGCGGCAAGGTCGACGGCTTCATCTGTGCGGTCGGCTCAGGCGGTACGCTTGCCGGCGTCGCCCTCGGCCTCAAGGCCCGCAACCCGGACATCAAGATCGGCATTGCCGATCCGGAAGGTGCCGCCCTTTATGAATTCTACGCCCATGGCGAGTTCAAGTCGGAAGGCAATTCGATCACCGAGGGCATCGGCCAGGGCCGCATCACCGCCAATCTCGAAGGTTTCAAGCCGGACTTCGCTTACCAGATCCCGGATGCGGAAGCGCTGCCCTATATCTTCGACCTAGTCGAGCACGAAGGCCTCTGCCTCGGCGGCTCGACCGGCATCAACATCGCCGGCGCCGTTCGCCTCGCCAGGGATCTTGGCCCCGGCCACACGATTGTGACGGTGCTTTGCGACTACGGCAACCGCTATCAGTCCAAGCTTTTCAACCCTGATTTCCTGAAATCCAAGGGCTTGCCGGTACCGGCATGGCTGACGCAGAAGCGGCAGATCGACATTCCCTTCCAGACGGTCTGATACCCTTCAAAGAACCGAGTGATCCATGCCCGTTGAAGCTCTCTACCGCGACGACTTCTATCTATCGACAGCAGAAGCGGTGGTGACGGCCATCCACGAGGACGGCGGCATCGAGCTGGATCGCACCTGTTTTTATGCCGCGTCCGGCGGTCAGCCCGGCGATACAGGCTTTCTCGAACGCGCCGACGGCACGAAAATCCAGCTTGGGCAGACCAGACACGGCGCCACCAAGGATATCGTCCTCCACGTGCCCCTGGAAGGTGAAGCCCAGCCGCTGGTTGGCGAAAATCTGGTCATGCATATCGACTGGCAGCGCCGCTACAAGCTGATGCGCATGCACACCGCCTGCCATCTTCTCTCCGTCGTCTGCCAGTATCCGATCACCGGGGCCGCCGTCGGCGAAGAGGAGTCGCGCGTCGATTTCGACATGACCGACACGATCGACAGGCAGGAGGTAACCGCCAAGCTGATGGAGCTCGTCGGCCAGAACCACCCCGTCTACGTGCAGTGGATCACCGACGAGGAGCTTGCCGCCAATCCGGGCATCGTCAAGTCGAAGAACGTGCGCCCGCCGATGGGTCTCGGGCGGGTCAGCCTCGTCTGCATAGGCGAAAATTCCAGCGTTGACAGCCAGCCCTGCGGTGGAACACATGTCTCCGAAACGCAGGAGGTCGGGGCGATTCATATCGCCAAGATCGAGAAGAAGGGCAAGGAAAACCGCCGGTTCCGCATCCGGTTCGGCGAGCCCGGCGCAGAGGCCTGATATATCGGCCCAAAGGAGATATGACATGAGTGAAACCAGCCGTTTCGTCGTTTCGTCCGAGTGGCTTCACAACGAGCTCGGCAGCCCCGACCTCAAGATCCTCGACGCCTCCTTCTATCTTCCCGCGCAGAACCGCGACGCGGATGCCGAATACGCAGCCGGGCACATTCCCGGCGCCATCCGCTTCGACCACGACAAGGTTGCCGATCACTCGACCGGCCTGCCGCATATGGTGCCGGCGCCGGACGTGTTTGCCGAGACCGTCGGCCGCATGGGCATCCGTGAAAACGATCGGATCGTCATCTATGATGGTCCCGGCATCTTCTCCTCTCCGCGCGGCTGGTGGCTGTTCCGGATCATGGGTGCAAGGCAGGTCTTCGTGCTTGACGGCGGCATCGACGGCTGGAAGGCCGAGGGTCGGCCCCTCGAAACGACCGTCCCCTCGCCCGAGCCCGTCACCTTCACCCCGAATTTCCGGGTCGACAAGGTGATCGACTTCCAGACCATGCTGTCGATCGTCAGCGACGGCACGCGCCAGATCGCCGATGCGCGGCCGGCCGGCCGTTTCGCCGGCACCGATCCGGAGCCACGCGCCGGCATGCGTTCCGGTCATATGCCGGGCGCGCTCAGTCTTCCGTCCGGCACGTTCTCGGTCAAAGGCAAGCTGCGTTCGCTGCCCGAGCTGCAAAAGGCGATCGAGGATGCCGGCATCGATTTCGGCCGGCCGGTGGTGACCAGTTGCGGCTCCGGCATCACCGCCGCGATCATCACGCTGGCGCTCGAATCCCTCGGCCATGAGGACAACGCGCTCTATGACGGTTCATGGACCGAATGGGGCAGCCGGCAGGATACGCCTGTGGTGACCGGCCCGCCCTCGCCGAAAGCGGCGTGAGCACCATGGCGAGGAAACCCGCTCCGCTGAAAGCCCATGTCACCAGCCTGGAAATGACCGCACCGCCGAAAACAAGCCTGGCCGTGCCGGTCAATATCCAGACGGCGATCATCCGCGCCCCCGAAATCCCGCTTCACTACTATCGCTATCTCTATCGGCAGGTGGGCAAGCGCTGGCACTGGTACAAGCGCCTGCGCATGGGTGACGACGAACTTGCCGCCGCCGTCCACAATCCCCGAACCTCCGTGACGGTGCTCTACGTCAACGGCGCGCCAGCCGGCTTTTTCGAGCTGTTCAAGGAAAGCGACGACGTCATCGAGCTCTCCTACTTCGGCCTGTTCGAGCGGGCGATCGGGCTCGGCATCGGCAAGTGGTTCCTGCTCCAGGCGCTCTATGCCGCCTGGCAGGACAATCCGCTGAAAGTGACTGTCACCACCAATACGCTCGACCATCCGCGCGCCCTGCAGCTCTACCAGATGATGGGTTTTTCGCCGGTTTCGACCTATGAAGCACTGGTTCCGCCGATGACGGATGCCGAGCTCCTGAAAGCGCTCGACGGCTGATGTCGCGATTCTCACCCAAGGCGATGCTGATCGCTTTGGTGGTGATGATGCTCGTCGTCCTCCTGTTATTTATCTCCTGGTGGGTGGTCAGGATCACCCTCTACATTCCGCAAACGGTCGGCATCGACGGGGTCGAAGTCCTTTGTTCGAAGTGGCCGCCGCGTCGGCAGATGCCCTTTTTCGAACCACCGCGCAAATGGAGCTCGGATTGCGGCGCGGTGCGGCGGCAGTTCGGGTCGCACGTATCCGAAGAAACGTTCATCTCCTTCACGTACATCTCCCCCTTCGACAACAGGAGCTATCGCGGTACCCTGCAGCGGAGTTGGAACGACCAGAACCAGCCCACGCGGACAGGCGACCGAATCGAGATCGAAGCATCGCGGCTGATGGCTGAAACCTTCACCGACTGGTCGAGCTCCAGCATCGCCGCGGAAAACATCATACGCTCGCCGCCCAAAGGCAACTGATACAGCCCGCTGGCGCCACGGATTTCATATTCTTGACCGGAGGCAAGTATCGGGTGGCGAGACGGGTCCTGCAGGCGCATCTCTTGTGCAACACGCACACAGGAGAGCCCGATGACCATTTCCTTCAAAGCCATGCCCGCCGCCGATGCCGAGCATCTCTGGCAGGGCGGCGCAGACGCCTACGGACGCCAGCCCGAAACGATGACGTCCGACGGACCCGGTTATCCCTGCCGCCATTGCCTCAAGAATATCGATGCCGGCGAGGAATTGCTGGTTCTCGCCTACCGGCCCTTCCCCGAACTGCAGCCCTATGCGGAAACCGGCCCGATCTTCCTGCACAAGCAGTCGTGCCGGCGTTACGCGGCTGAAGAGGTCCTGCCGCCGATGCTGGCGAGCACGGATTATATCGTCCGCGGCTACGGACGGGACGACCGGATCGTCTATGGCAGCGGCGCGGTGACGCCGACCGAGAGGATCGCCTCGCGCGCCGAGGAACTGCTCGCCCGCGACGACATCGCCTATGTGCATGTCCGCTCGGCCCGCAACAATTGCTACCAGTGCCGGATCGACAAGGTCGAGGTGCCAGCGTTCGCTGACGCGACTCTGGCGATCTGAAAGAAGGCGTGAATGACTGAGATGACACCCAGGACCATTGTCGAGCGCATGTTCTCCGTGGAGATGGCCTTCCTGAATTCCGACAGGAAGGACCTCCGGCCATTGACGCGCGCATTTGCGGTGGACGTGCTCGTCCGCGAGCCACAATCCCTGCCCTATCGGGGTGACTGGGCGGGCATAGAGGGAATTGCCGAGCTGATGGCGAGAATGAATGACGTATGGAGCGACATGAGCATCGACGAACTCGATGTTGCAGGGTCGCAGGGGCGGATCTACCTGTCTTGCAAGCTGACGGTGGTATCACGCGGCAGCGGAAAGACCGTAACACAGCCGTTTTGCGAGCGGCTGCATTTTCGGGACGGGCTTCTCGTCGAGGGCATTCCGTTCTACTACGACACACAGGCACTGCTCGACGTGATCGCCGAAAACTGATCCTTCCATGCAAAAGATTCGGGGGTCGTAGCGGAGCGGCCGCTACATAAGAACGATGGCGCGCCGATCGTCGGACCGGCGCGCCATGAGGGAATGGAGCGGGCTCAGCTCTCGCGCCGCTCCAGGTCTTCGGCGATCTGCAGCAGAAGCTTGACGATCTCGCTGCCCTTCTTTTCGTCACCTTCGAGCTTGCGGCCAATCACCTCGCGAAGGTTGAGCATGGCGGAATCGACGCTGCGCGGCAATGACGGGCCGGTTTCGCGGCCGCGCTCGTGGCGCTCCTGCCGCTGCTTGATGCGCTCGGCGAGCTGCGACAGCCGATCGAGGATCGTCGCGGCAAAGCTGCGGTTCTCGTCGAGATACTTGCGGCCTTCGTCGGTGATCGCATAGCGCTTCTTGTTGCCGTCCGCCTCGGCGACGACATAGCCGGCCTCTTCGAGATAGGTCAGCGTCGGGTAGATGACGCCGGGGCTCGGCGCGTAGAAGCCGTAGGTGAGATCCTCGATATGCTTGATGATCTCGTATCCATGGCGCGGCTCCTTCTCGATCAGCGCCAATACGACGAGGCGCAGGTCGCCCTGCATCAGGAAGCGGCCAATCCGGCCATCGCCGTCATCGCCGAAACCGCGGCCGCCGCCGGGACCACCCCGACCGCCGCGTCCAAATCCTCCACCAAACGGGCCGCCGCGGGCGGCGAACACTTCCTCCAACCCTTTGCGGCCGCCGCGTTCGCTGCAGCCATTACGTCCATCGAACCTGTGCTTGAACATTTTAATCTCCTTAGACTGTCTTTCGATATATCTAAAGATAGGCACGCCACATACTCCGTCAATGACTTAGATATATCTAAATCATATCGTATTGATTTTGAACACAGAAAAACGCCGGACGCGAAGCGCCCGGCGTCTCTCAGCCCCTAAAGTGTCTCAGCCGGTCCGCGGCACTTCCGGTTACGCGACGCTGAGCAGGCTTTCCGGAGCGAAGGCCTCGTAGCCGAGCGCTTCCGCGACCGGCTTGTTGGTTACCCGGCCCCGATGAACGTTGAGGCCGTTGCGCAGGTGCCTGTCTTCGGCGATCGCCCGCAGGCCGCGGTCGGCCAGCGCCAGCCCGTGCTGCAGCGTCGCATTGTTCAGCGCATGCGCAGAGGTCACCGGCACCGCGCCCGGCATGTTGGCCACGCAATAATGGATGATGCCGTCGACCTCGTAGGTCGGCTCGGAATGGGTCGTTGCATGCGAGGTCTCGAAGCAGCCGCCCTGATCGATCGCGACGTCGACCATGACCGCGCCCTGCTTCATGCCCGAAAGCATTTCGCGGCTGACCAGTTTTGGAGCGGCGGCACCGGGTATCAGCACGGCGCCGATGATCAGGTCGGCTGAGAAGACTTCCTCTTCCACCGCGTCGATCGTCGAATAACGGGTGTGAACGCGGCCGTTGAAGATGTCGTCGAGCTGGCGCAGGCGCGGCAGTGACCGATCGATGATCGAGACGTCGGCGCCAAGGCCGGCAGCCATCCGGGCCGCATGCAGGCCGACGACGCCGCCGCCGATGACGGCGACCTTGGCCGGCAGCACGCCGGGCACGCCGCCGAGCAGGATGCCGCGGCCGCCATGGGCCTTCTGCAGCGCGGTGGCGCCCGCCTGGATCGCCAGACGGCCGGCGACTTCCGACATCGGCGCCAAAAGCGGCAGCCCGCCGCGATCGTCGGTGACGGTCTCGTAGGCGATGGCGGTGACGCCGGACGCGAGCAGACCCTTGGTCTGTTCCGGATCGGGCGCAAGATGGAGATAGGTATAGAGAAGCTGGCCGTCGCGGAGCTGCACCCATTCGGAGGGCTGCGGTTCCTTGACCTTGACGACCATATCGGATCTTTCGAAGATTTCCTTGGCCGAACCGACGATCCTGGCCCCGGCTGCCGCATAGGCGCCGTCATCCGCGCCGATGCCAGCGCCTGCCTTGGTCTCGATCAGCACTTCGTGGCCGTGGGCCACATATTCCCGTACCGCGCCGGGCGTCAGCCCCACGCGGTATTCATGGTTTTTGATTTCCTTCGGGCATCCGACACGCATTCAGCGTTCCTCTCAGTTTTGGCTTTCGCCGTTGATGTTCCCGTGAGGAAGCAAACCAGAAAATCGTATGAATGTCCTTGCGAAGACGAATTGCGGAATGCCGGATTTTCGCAGATAATTGCTTGATTGGTCGATTTTTCGAAGGATCTTCGAATGAGTGCATTGGATGCCATTGATGTTGCGATCATGCGAACCTTGCAGCAGGAAGGCCGCATCTCCAATGCGGAGCTTGCCGAGCGTGTCGGGCTGTCGGCGTCGGCCTGTTCGCGGCGGCTCGACATCCTTGAAAAGAACGGCACGATCAGCGGTTATCACGCTCGGCTTTCCAACAAGGCGCTCGACTACAAGATGATGGTGATAGTCCACATCTCGCTGTCCGGCCAGTTCGCCAGGACGCTCACGGAATTCGAAGCGGCGGTCAAACTCTGCCCCAACGTCCTGGTCTGTTACCTGATGTCGGGCGAATACGACTACATCCTGCGGGTCGCTGCCAAGGATCTGGAGGATTACGAGCGGATCCATCGAGACTGGCTGTCGGCGCTGCCCCATGTGGTGAAGATCAATTCGAGCTTTGCGCTGCGCGAAATCATCGACAAGCCGAATGTGGGACTATGATCGGGATCGCTCGACTTTTACGGATCGTCCTAAAGGGATTTCAAGGCGCGGCGTGTATCTTCCGCGTCTGAGAAAACAACGAGGGGTGGACCATGATCAACGGACGAATGAAGACCCGCGGTGCCGAGCGCAAGAAGACCCGCATCCTGGGCACGGTCAAATATTTCAATCAAGCCGTTGAAGGCCGCGTTACCGACCTTTCGCCAACCGGCATGGCGCTCGACCTCGGCGGACGCACGTTGCATGCCGCCGACGGCAGCCCGGTCCGGATCGAAAGCGAAGAGCTCGGCATCCTGGAAGGCACCGTCAAATGGCGCCGCAGCGGCCGGCTCGGCGTGCAGTTCAGCATCAACAGCAATGCGGTGGCGCAGGTATCTTCCTATTTCCGCTTCTTCCACAGAGAAGTTCCAGCCTCGCGCTGAAGCGGGCTAGATCAACTTCGCTTCCACCGGGCTTCAACTATTCGCGCGTCGCGAATCAGCGCCATGCGTAAATGCTGTTGATGCAAAGCCAGCGCCCGTCGGAAATATCAAACGCTGATTGGCGTTTACTGACTATTTACTACTTGCCGTTGAATCCATAAGTGATAGAATCCTAATCTAAACCGGAGTCGGCGAAACTAAAACCGCCCTCGTCAAGAGTAGCGGCTGTTCAAGTGTCCACGTTTTTCCCGCCTGTATTGAGCCGACAGCCACGGCCCACAGGCAAAACAAAGGATGCTTAGATGGTTGCTGTTCCCCTTAACTTGCCCTCTCCAACATCGCGGGCGCCGCGCCTGCTGGTTACCCTTGTCACATGCTTCGCAGTCGTGCTGCTCGCACTGGGCGCATTTCTGGCGCAGTCCGACGAGCCGAGCCGGGCGGCCGTCACTGCGGCCGAGGCGGTTGTCCTCCTCGCGCTTGCGACCGCCTTGTTGGCAGCATCCATCTGGGCAAAACGAAGGATACGGCGCGATATCGATGCGAAGTTCTACCGGCTCGAACGGTTCATGCAGGCATTCGGGCAGACGCAGGGCATGTTGCGCAGCCTCGACGGCAGGATCGTATCCTGGGGGATCGGCGCGGAGCGCCTTTACGGCTATTCCGAGAAGGAAGCCCTTGGAATGGACGGTGTCGAGCTCCTTCACACCCGCTGCCCGACCTCTCTCGAAGAAATCAATTCGGCCCTCGTTCGCGACGGCGAATGGCAGGGTGAGCTCACGCGTCGCCACAAGGACGGCAGGGAGATCCACATCGTCAGCAAATGGTCGCTGAGCCGCGGCGAGGCCGGGGAGCCGGAAGTCGCGATCGAAGTCAGCCATGATATCACCTCCATCAGGCTCGCCGAACGGCAGCTCCATCAGACCAACACCCTGCTGCGCACCATCCTGGAGACCGCGCCGGGGCTGATCTACGCCAAGGACCTGGAGGGCCGCATCATCCTGGCGAATGTCACGACGCTCGACCTGATCGGCAGGCCATGGTTCGAAGTCGAGGGCCGCACGGACATGGAATTGCTGGACAGCAAAAGCCAGGCCGGAGCCGTCATGGCCAACGATCGCCGGATCATGGATCAGGCGAGAACCGAGGAATTCGAAGAGGTCATCAGCCACGCAGGCCACCATCCGCGGATATGGTCGTCGACCAAAGCCCCCTTGCGCGACGCCGATGGCAAAGTCATCGGCCTGGTCGGCGTCTCGGTCGAGATCACCGAGAGAAAACGGATCGAAGAGCGGCTGCAGCTCATGGTCAACGAGTTGAACCACCGCGTCAAAAACACGCTTGCGACCATCCAGGCCATCGCCTCCCAGACCCTGCGGGGCGGCGATCCGATCGTGCGCCAGAACCTGGAGCGGCGGCTCATGGCGCTGGCCGCCGCCCATGACGTGCTCACCCGCGAAAACTGGGAGGGGGCCAATATCGACGACGTGGTGACCGGCGCGCTGGCACCATTCGGCGAAGGCGGGGACTATCGGTTCGCGGTCTCCGGGCCGCCCCTCCGGCTGCTGCCGCGGGCGGCGCTCGCGCTTGCCATGGGTCTGCACGAATTGACGACCAATGCCCTGAAATACGGCGCGCTCTCGACGCTTAACGGCCAGGTCGCGATCAACTGGCAGATTGTTGAGGGTGCCAAACCTCTGCTGCGATTGACATGGGCGGAAAGCGGCGGCCCGCCGGTGGTTGCGCCGTCTAAACGAGGGTTCGGCGTCAGGCTGATCGAGCGCAGCCTTGCCCAGGATCTCGGCGGCAAGGCATCGGTGATATTCGACCAGTCTGCTGGTGTCATCGGCACGATGGAAGCCCCGCTCGCCGATATCGCCGTCCCGGCTGAGGCGACGCCATTCATGCAAATGGGGGCAAGGTGAAAGACACCCATATCTTCGCCGGAATTCGCGTCCTCATCATCGAAGACGAGGCGCTTGTCTCGATGATGCTCGAAGAGTTTCTGGAGCAGATCGGATGCAGGATGGTGGGGACGGCCTCGCGGCTCGACGAGGCAATTCTCAAGGCTCGATCGCTTCCGCTGGACATGGCCCTGCTGGACGTGAACCTTGCCGGCGAAGCCAGCTTTCCAGTCGCCGAGATCCTGACCGCGCGGGACATCCCCTTCATTTTCGTGACCGGATACGGACCGCTCGGCCTGCCTGCCGACATGCGCCACATCCCCGTCCTTGCCAAACCCTTCCAGATGGCCCAACTCGTCGACGCGATGCGGATGGCGGCCTATTGATAGGTGCGGTTGACACCTCCTTCCGACAGCTTTTGGGATAGAGCCGGCGATCCTCACGTCTATCTCCTCCACCGCTCAGAATCCGCTTGGCGATACAATCCACGCGGGTCAATATGGCGCCGAATTGTCGCTTATCGGTCCGTTCCAAGGAGGCTGCCCATGTCGTCGCTCAACGATCTTCATCCGATCACCCGCCGCTCGCTGCTCGGAGGTCTTGCCGCCTCGTCGGCGCTTGTCATGCTGCACCCGTTTGCCGCCCGTGCGGCCGGCAATCAGGCGCATCTGCGCATCATGGAAACGACCGATATCCACGTCCACGTCTTCCCCTACGACTATTACGCCGACAAGCCGAACGACACGCTCGGCCTTGCCCGCACCGCCTCGATCATCGACGCGATCCGCGCCGAAGCCGGCAATTCCATGCTGATCGACAATGGCGACTTCCTGCAGGGCAATCCCATGGGTGACTACATGGCCTATGAGCGCGGCATGAAGGACGGCGACAAGCACCCGGTAATCAAGGCGATGAATGTGCTCGGCTACGATGCCGGCACGCTTGGCAACCATGAATTCAACTACGGTCTCGATTTCCTGTTCAAGGTTCTGGCCGGTTCCGGCTTCCCTTATGTCTGCGCCAACCTCACCAAGGGCCAGCTCGCCTCCGACGCCAAGAAGGACGAGCTTTTCCTGAAACCCTACGTGATCGTCGAAAAACAGATCCGTGACGGTTCGGGCGCCACGAGCCCGATCAAGGTCGGCTTTATCGGCTTCGTGCCGCCGCAGATCATGACATGGGACGCAAAGAACCTCGAAGGCAAGGCGCAGACCCGAGACATCGTCGATGCGGCCAAAGCCTGGGTGCCGGTCATGAAGGAGGAAGGTGCCGACATCGTCATCGCCCTCTCCCATTCCGGCATCGACGGCGGCGGACAGAGCGACCGGATGGAAAACGCCTCGCTCTATCTCGCGGGCATCCAAGGCATCGATGCGATCTTCACCGGCCACCAGCATCTGGTCTTCCCGGGCACCAAAGATTTCGACGGCATTGTCGGCGCCGACACCAAGAAGGGCAAGCTGATGGGCAAGCCGGCCGTCATGGGCGGCTTCTGGGGCTCGCATATGGGGCTGATCGACCTGCTGCTCGAAAAGGACGGCAAGAGCTGGAAGATCGTCGATTCCACGTCCGAAGCCCGGCCGATCTACCATCGCGACGAGTCCCGCAAGATCGTCGCAGACGTCAAAGACAAGCCGGAAGTCATCGCCGCCGCCAAGGAAGAGCATGAGGCCACGCTTGCCTACGTGCGCCGCGCCGTCGGCAAGAGTTCGGCGCCGCTTTATTCCTACTTCGCGCTGGTCGCCGACGACCCCTCGGTGCAGATCGTCTCCAATGCCCAGACCTGGTACATCAAGGACATGCTGAAAGAGGGCCAGTACAAGGACATTCCCGTGCTCTCGGCCGCAGCGCCCTTCAAGGCAGGCGGCCGCGGCGGCGCCGAGTATTTCACGGATGTCCCGGCAGGCGACATCGCCATCAAGAACGTCGCCGACCTCTATCTCTATCCGAATACCGTACAGGCGGTGCTGATCACCGGAGCTCAGGTCAAGAACTGGCTCGAAATGTCGGCCGGCATGTTCAACCAGGTGCAGGCGGGCGCGAAAGACGCGCCTCTCCTCAACAATGACTTCCCGTCCTATAATTACGACGTCATCGACGGAGTGACCTACCAGATCGACCTGTCCCAGCCGACCCGCTTCGACAAGGACGGCAAGCTGATCAATGCCAACGCCAACCGCATCGTCGACCTCATGTACAACGGCAAGCCGATCGATCCGGCCCAGAAATTCGTGGTGGCAACCAACAACTACCGTGCCGGCGGCGGCGGCAAGTTCCCGGAGATCGCCGGCGACAAGGTCATCTTCGTGGCGCCCGACACCAACCGCGACGTGATCGTGCGCTATATCGTCGAACAGGGCACGATCAACCCGTCGGCCGATGCCAACTGGTCGTTCAAGCCGCTGCCCGGCACTAGCGCGATCTTCGAAACCGGCCCCAAGGCCCGCCAGTTCGCGACCGCGGTCAAGGGTGCCAAGATCGAGGACGCCGGCGACGGCGAAAACGGCTTCGCCAAGTTCCGGCTCGTGCTGTAACGGCCAACACCACCCTTCGGCGATATCTGGACGGCAGCCTTGGCTGCCGTCTTTCTTTTCAATTGCATGAGGCAAGGCAATGCCAAAATTCTCCTTCCAGCAGGTCAACGTCTTCTCCAGCCAGCCGATGCGCGGCAATCCGCTTGCCGTGGTGATCGGCGCAGACGGACTGAGCGACGCGCAGATGCAGTCCTTCGCCAACTGGACCAATCTCAGCGAAACGACATTCCTGCTCGAGCCGACCGATCCGAAGGCCAGCTACCGGGTCAGGATTTTCACACCGTCGCAGGAATTGCCTTTCGCCGGCCATCCGACGCTCGGCAGTGCGCATGTCTGGCTCTCGCAGCAACACGCGTCACCGATCGGCGACATCGTGCAGGAATGCGGCGCGGGCCTCGTCCGCATCCGCCGTGACGGCAATCGACTTGCGTTCGCGGCGCCGCCGCTGACCCGCAGCGGCCCGGTGGATCCGGCGCTGGTGGAGCGGATCGCCAAGGCGCTCAGCCTGCCCACCAACCTGATCGAGGATTCCAACTGGTGCGAGAACGGCCCGGACTGGATCGGCGTGCGCCTGCCCTCGCGCGCCGATGTGCTGGCGGTCAAGCCGGATTACTCCGCTCTCGCCCGCACCCGCGTCGGGCTCGTCGGGCGCTTCAATCCCGATCTTGACGGCAAGGACGCGCAATTCGAGGTGCGTGCCTTTACCCGCAACGGCTATGAGGATCCGGTCACCGGCAGTCTCAACGCCGGCCTTGCCCAATGGCTGATCGGATCCGGTGTCGCGCCGGAAAGCTACGTTGCGGCACAGGGCACCGTGCTTGGCCGCGCCGGCCGAGTGTATGTCGACAAAGTCGGCGACGATATCTGGATCGGTGGAGACGTAGTCACCTGTATTCAGGGGACGCTGCAACTCTGATCCTGTCGGAGAAGCCACCGGCAGGGAAAGTCCCGACCGATGGCTCACGATCACGATTTGGACCGATCCGGAATGGGCCGACCGGCGGTTATGCCGCCGTTGCCCCGGCGAGACCGATCCGCGACAGCAGCAGCTTCAATTCCGCCGGCGGCTTCTGCTCGATGCGCCGGTATTCCCGGCCGTCGCGGGTGCGCTGGACGAGACCGAAATCGAAGAGGTCGCGGCGCAACATCGCGGCGTCGCCGAACAGGTGCAGCGTGTTCAGCAGCTCACTAATCTGCCGTTCGGTGAACTCCCGGTCCGCCGGTATCTTCGACCAGAGGAACCACAGGCAGAGTTCCTGCAGCCCGCGCCTGGCGGGCCAGCGCACCAGCCTGCCCTCCTCATCGAAGTGGCGCGCTGTCTTGAGCACCCGCGCCTCATCGGGGGCCGGCATGTCGTCCAGCACCGGGCGCCATTCAGCGACGACGTCGGCCGTTTTGGCAGCAGCCCGAAAATGCTGATAGTTGCGGAAACCTGCGGCTCGCGTCAGGAGATTGAGCATCTCCAGATGGCTCGGCTTGTGATCGAACCTGAGGATTTCGCTGCGAAGGAATTTGGCGAAAGCCGACAGGTCGGCGATCTCCATGGGAAAGATGGATCTCGGCATGTCTTATCCTTAAACGCGCCATTCCCTCAAAATCAGGGTGTCGCTGGTCGCCGGCTTGTCGACTCTAGCACGGGATAAGTGCTGATCATCTTTGTCTGTGCAGGTTTAGCTTCCCTTTCGGGACGGCAACGCCTTGGTGAACTGCAGACCGTGGTGCCGTTATATCAGAGGTCGAAACGTCGTCAACTCGCGCCCGGCGCGCACCGGTCGTTCCGCCGTTGTTGAGGGAATGCTTACCCTTCGCGGGCATGGTGTTTGCTGGTAGAATCGATCCGAAATCGGCGGGGAGGACGCGCACGGATGCTCGAAAAGGCAAAGACCGCGGTAAGCTACGGAGACGAGCCCGGCCTGCGCTTCGCCCTTGTCCTCGACGGGCACGGCGGCTGCAGGACGATGAACATGGCCGAGGCCTGCAGTTGGAAGCCGGGAGACGGCCTCGTCTGGCTGCATTTCGAGCGCGATCACCCGGCAACGGCAGAATGGATAAACACCAATGGCGGCTTCGATCCGCTGGTGGCGGAGGCGCTTCTTGCAGAGGATTCCCGCCCGCGCGTCGAGCCCCTGGACGACGGGCTGCTGATCATCCTGCGCGGTGTCTGCGCCGCGCCGCCGGAAGAAGCAGAAAAAAGCTCCGACGAGATCGACCTCGTCCCCCTGCATATCTGGGTGGACGAACACCGACTGGTGACATTGCGCGACAGCGGCCACTATATCACGGCGCTACGCGATATCCGGCGGGCGCTCGACAACGGCAAGGGTCCCCGGCAGGCGGGAGAACTGCTGGCGCTCGTCAGCGACAAGCTCGTCCGCGATCTGGAGCCGGTGCTCGACGACATGGACGAAGAGGTCGACGAACTTGACGAGCTGATTTTCAAGGGGGAAGCGAGCGAGGTCCGCCAGAGGCTCAAGCTGCTGCGTCGCCGCTCCGTGCAGCTACGCCGCTATCTCGCGCCACAGCGCGACGCGCTCAACAGGATCGAGCATGACGACGCGCCATGGCTCAGAGAGCGGGACAAGCTCCGATTTCGCGAGGTCATCGACAAACTGATGCGGTTCATCGAATATCTCGACGCGATCCGCGACCGGACCGGCATCCTTCATGACGACCTTTCCACAGTCATCGGCGAGCGGATCGCGCGCAATTCCAACCGGCTTGCCGCGCTGGCGGCCCTTCTCCTGCCCCCGAGCGTCGTCGCCGGCCTCTTCGGCATGAATGTCGGCGGCATTCCCGGCGTCGACGAGACCTGGGCTTTCCTGATCATCGTTGCGCTGGTCATCGTCATTTCCGCTGGCACGCTGTGGATCCTCAAGCGCATCGAGTGGCTTTGAACCCCGCGTCGATGCGCCCGGCCGGAACCGCTTCGGTTATTCGGCGGCTTCAGGAATCCCTTCCCGAGGTTCCATACCGAGCATCTGCTTGAAGTCGTCATGGCTCGGGCAGGTCGAAAGGCGGCGCTCCATGGCCTCGACCAGCCACCGGCCCGCAGGTCCCAGCGGGTTTGCTGCCTTGCGCATGGCATAGAGAGGGTATTGGCTCTGCTCGTAGGCTTCGAGATCGAGCGCCACGAGGGTTCCGTCCATGATGTCCCGTCCGGCGACCGACGCCGGCAGGCCGCCCCAGCCAAGACCACCCTTGATCAGCTGGTGTTTCGTGGCGATGTCGCCGACGCGCCATGTCTTGTAGGACAGGACATTGAAATCGCGGCCCTTGGTCAGGCCGGACGTATCCGTGACGACCATCTGGACTTCCTCGCGCACGTCCGCGAGCGTCAGAGGCCGACCGAGCTTTGCAAGCGGATGTTCGGCAGCGGCGACCGGGATCATGAAGGAGTAGCCGATCTTCTCCATCACCACCGAATCCTCCTGCCGAAGGATCGATCCGCCGATGCCGATATCGGCCTTCCCGGAAATGACCATCTCCATCACCATGCCGAGCTCGCCGACATTGAGGTTGAGCGCCACGCTTGGGAACCTCTCCCGGAACTCGCGCAGCTCCTTCACGACGGCATCCGACGGAACCATGACGCTCAGCGCCACCGACAGTTCCGCCTCCAGCCCCTGCTTGATGCTCTTTGCCCGGGCGCGCATCACCTGGAGATCCGCGACGATGCGCCGGGCGTCGGTCAGCAGCGCCTTGCCCGCTTCGGTCAGCTTCGGCTGACGGGCACCGCTGCGCTCGAAAAGCGTCACTTCGAGCTGGGTCTCAAGATTGCCGATCGTATAGCTGACCACCGATTGCGCCCGGTTCAGCACCCGCGAAGCCGCGGAAAAACTGCCGGTTTCGGCAACCGCCAGAAACACCTGCAACTGATCGAGTGTGGGATTGGCATCCATGGTCGTCATCCAGATTATCGATAGATAGCTTCGATATTATCTCAGTTTTATCGATGGGCGTCCACGCCTATCTATTCTCTCGAACACAGCGGATCCACCCGCTCTCCAGTCCTTCTGCGGGCCCAAGACCGCAGATAGATCTCCAGATAAGGAAAGAAGCATGTCCTCCATTCTCCTCGTCACTTCCAGCCCGCGCGGCGACGACTCGCTTTCCAGCAAGGTCGCCCATGACCTCGCCAACGAACTGAGCGCCCGCGACAATGGTACGTCGGTCGTCCATCGCGATCTCGGCGTCAACCCGATCGCGCATCTCGACAGCGTCACCACGTCCGCCATCCGCAAGCCTGCAGCCGACCGTACCCCGGCAGAAGCCGCCGCCGCCGACTATTCCGACAAGCTGGTCGCCGAACTGATGGCTGCCGATACCGTGGTCATCGCGACCGGCCTCATCAACTTCAACATCTATTCGACGCTGAAGAGCTGGATCGACAACATCGCCCGCGCCGGCCAGACGTTCCGTTATACGGCCGAAGGCCCGGAAGGCCTCGCCAAGGGCAAGAAAATCTATATCGTGCTCGCCTCCGGCGGCGTCTATTCCGAAGGCCCGGCTACCGGCATGAACCATGCCGTCCCGTACCTCACGACCATCCTCGGCTTCCTGGGCATGACCGATGTGGAAGTCATCTATGTCGAAGGCGTCGCCTTCGGCCCCGAGGCTGCTGAAAAGGCGATCGCCAGCGCCCAGCAGCGCAACCGGCAGCTCGCTCTCGCCGCTTAAGCCGTCCCTGCGCCTGACGGGACGAGCCTGCCAAGACGGCCGTGGACATTGTTCCGGCCGTCATTTTTTGCGCGGTAGAGCCGCTCGTCGGCGCGCCCGAGCAGCGTATCGAGCGCATGTCCGTCCTCCGGAGCCGTCGCGACGCCGATCGAGACGGTTACGCATTGGCCGTCGGGACGAATGACCGAACGGCAGATGGCAGTACGTAGGCGTTCGGCGATCATCAGGGCGCTGTCGTGGTCGGTATCGGGCAGGATCAGCACGAATTCCTCACCGCCGAAGCGGGAGAGATGGTCGCTCGGGCGGGAACCGGCCTGCAGGCATACCGCAACCTCCTTCAGCACCTCGTCCCCCTTCAGATGGCCGAAGAGGTCGTTGACCTGCTTGAAATGATCCGCGTCGATGATGATCAGGCTGAGCCCGTTTCCACGATCGAGACAGCGGTGAATGAGGGTGGGAACGTCTGCCTCCAGCCGCCCCCGGTCCAAAAGGCCGGTCAGCCCGTCGACGCCGCTCTTGGCAAGCAGCGCCTGATAACGCTCGCGAAACGTCAGGTCGTTGAAGATATCGGTGATCTCGCGCGTCGATCTGGCCAGCCGCGGGATCTGCTCGATCTTGAGATAGGCGGCAAACAGCAGCGAATAGAGCACCACGGACAGCAGCTTGGCATACCACCCGCCGAAGAACACCGAAGGCGGCGCGCCGAAGAGGATGTTCAACCCCGAATAAAAGCCGATCTGGTCGAAGGTCAGGACAGCTGCACCGCTGATCGCGAAACGGAGCACGACATTGCCGCCCAGAACCCGGCCCAGCCGTTCATAGAGCAGGATGATGCCGATCGCGTCGACATAGAGCAGCGCCGTGCCCCACACCATCAGCCAGCCCATCTCGCTCAGGAACACCATGTCTGCGGCGCGGCCGCCAGGCAGTGGGACGACTTCATGCGCCTGGAGAATCTGGGCGATGCCGACTGTCAGGAGATTGCCGAGGAAAAGCCCGTAGATCGGCTGGCGAACGACTGCCGCATCCTCCTTCAGGTATAGGAGCAGGATCATCATCAGCTTGCCGGCAAAAAACACCGACGAGCCTGGCGAGACGGTGCCGAACGGAAGATCGATGTAGAAGACCGCGGCGAGGTAAGTCTCCATGAAATGCATGACACCGAGTGCGGCCAGGAACACCCCAAGGCCAAGCTGACGACGGAAATGCAGGAACGCCGTCATGACAGAAAAGTAGATCACCGCTTCCAGCAGGAAGAGGGCCAGATTGAACGCTTGCATTTCGATCCGCTTCCACCCCCTGCAGGTGCTATACCGCTGTAACGACTATCGTTTTACGTGTCCAACCCCATGGGATTATGGCCATTATGCATGACTATGCAATAACGGCTGGTTGGTTTCCCCTTCGAACGTCGGGTAATCCTGGATCTCCGGCAGCTTCTTCGGCACGTTGCGGAGCTGAGTGGCGATCGCCGGATCGATCTCGCGCGCAATCTCGCTGACTTTGCGGGGCTTGCCGAGAAGATACCCCTGCAGCTCGTCGCAGCCCGCATGCGCGAGGAACAGCGCCTGTTCGGTCGTCTCTACACCTTCCGCGACGATCTTCATGCCGAGACCGGTGCCGAGGTCTATGATCGTGCGTACGATGATCTGTGCATTGTCGACCAGGTTCAGGTTGTTGACGAAGCTGCGGTCGATCTTGATCGTGTCGAACGGATAGCGGCTGAGATAGCTCAGGGACGAATATCCCGTGCCGAAATCGTCGAGCGCGATGTGGAAGCCCATGCGCTTCAGATCGTTGAGGATCTGCACGGCGCGCTTGTCGTCCTCGATCAGCACGCTTTCGGTGATCTCGAGCTCGATCCGGTGCGGATCGGCGCCGGTGCGCTTCAGCAGGTCGGCAAGATCGGCGACGAAATCGGCGTGGCGAAACTGCAGCGGGCTGACGTTGACGCTGATATGGCCGTCGAGGTCGTCGAGTATTCTGCAGGCCTCGGCGAGCACCCAGGCGCCAAGCCGGATGATATTGCCGGAGGCTTCGGCAACCGGAATGAAATCGCCCGGGCTGATCATGCCGCGCTTCGGATGGAACCAGCGCAGCAGCGCCTCGTGGCCGATAATGAGGCCGCTTTCGGCCTCGACGCGCGGCTGCAGGTAGAGTTCGAACTCACCCCGCTGCAGAGCGATTTCCAGATCGACCTCCAGCGCCCGGCGCCTTTCGATCAGTTCGTTCATGCCGGGCCTGAACATGCGGCAGGCGTTCCGGCCGGCATTCTTGGCATGATAGAGCGCAACGTCGGCACAGCCGATCAGCGCATCCATGTCCCCCGCGTTTTCGGGGCAGAGCGCACCGCCGATGCTGACGCTGATATTGACCTGCTCGCCGTGGCCGATATCGATCGGGTAGGCCATCGCGGCAAGCAGCCGATCGCCGAACGTCTCCAGTTCGTCGGTATCGGACGTATGGGCGATGATGACGGCGAACTCGTCGCCACCGAGCCGGGCGACGATGTTGTCTGGACCGGCCTCGGCCGCAAGCCGGACGGCGGTTTCGCGGATCACCGCGTCGCCCGCCTGGTGGCCGTGGATATCGTTGATGTCCTTGAAACGGTCGAGATCGACCATCAGGACGCCGCATCCCTTGCCGTTTCCAGCCGCGTCCACCAGCTCGGTCAGCCGCTCGGAAAACAGCACACGGTTCGGCAGCCCGGTCAGCGGATCGTGGAGGGCGAGGTAGCGCATGCGGCTCTCCGCCAGCTTGCGCTCCCTGAGGTCGACGAGGCAGCCGATACGGGCCTTCTCGCCGCGGTAGAGGATGTCGCGACCGCGCGCCTCGACCGGAATTTCCTCGCCGTTCGCCAGCCTCACGCGGATCTCGTGGCTGTTGTCGTCGTTGAGTTTCATCATGTCGGCGACGCGGATCGTCTCGCCGTCATGCAGGAAATCGAACGCGGAACGGCCGATAATCTCGACGAGCGGCAGGCCGATCATCTTGGCGAGCTGTTCGTTGCCGTCGACGATGACCCCGCCCCGGTGGATCAGGATCGCCTCGAACGTGGCGTTCGCAAGCGCTGCGACGCGCTCGGATTCCTCGTTGTCGCGCCGGAGCTCGATCAGCTCCCCGCGGCTGCGCTCCTCCTGCTCGATATTGTCCATCAGCCGGTTGAAGAGGCCGGTCAGCTTTTCCGCCTCGTCGCCCTTGACCATGGGAAGGCGCTTGCGCAGGTCGGCCTTGCCGCCGAGAAGATCGGTCAGCGCATCCTCCACGTGGCCGACGCCGAGGCGTGTCGCGTGTTCGGCAAGGTTCAGCCCTTCCTCTTCGTCCTTCGCCGAAACGCGGATGCGCATCAGCCGGTCGGCCGCCCAGAAGAAGCCGTAGCCGAGACCGAAGGACCAGTAGAAATTGACGCCGACGCCGACCAGCTGCACATGCAGCTGCGCCAGCCTGCCGCCAGCCGGAAGCTGATCGACCGGCGCGAGAAGCGCCAGAAGCAGAGTTCCGGTGACGCCTGCAAAGGCATGCACGCCGATCGCGCCGACAGCGTCGTCGATCTTGAGCGTTCTCTCAATGAAGGCGTTGCCGAAGATCGCCACCGCGCCGCCGATCGCCCCGACCATCAGCGCGCTTGCCGGATCGAGGATGTGGCAGCCGGCGGTGACCGCAACCAGCCCGCCGAGCATGCCGGAATTCGATTTTTCCGGGAGGATGACGCCGTCCTGGTAGAAGCCGATGACATAACCGACGCAGGTGCCCATGCCGCCGGCCAGCACCGTGTTCATGATGATCGGCGCCACCTGGTCGGTAACGCCGAGCGTCGAACCGCCGTTGAAGCCGATCCAACCGATGAAGAGCAGCAGCGCGCCGGTGGTCGAGAGCACAGGGCTATGGCCGGCGATCCTGACCGGCGTGCCGTCGGCATCGAACTTGCCGATGCGCGGGCCGATGACCATGCAGGCTGCCAGCGCCACCCAGCCGCCCGTCGAATGAACGACCGTAGAGCCGGCGAAATCGACGAAACCGGTCTGGGACAGGAAGGCGGATGGGTTCGGGAACAGTGCCGAGCCCCAGGCCCAGTGCACGAAGACCGGATAGATCAGCCCCGACATGAACAGCGAGCCGAACACATAGGCCGCCAGCTTCATGCGCTCGGCAACGGCGCCCGACACGATCGTCGCGGCGGTGCCGCAGAACATGACCTGGAAGACGAAAAAGGCCGATTGCCAGCTGTCGAGACCACGCAGGAAATAGAACTCGCTCTGCGTTCCGAACAGGAAGCCGTTCGAACGGCCGAAGGCGATCATGAAGCCGACCGCGGCGAACGCGACGACGCCGAAGACGAAATCGAGAAGGTTCTTCTGCGCCACGTTGATCGAGTTCTTCGAGCGCACCATGCCGGCTTCGAGAAGAAGGAAGCCGACCTGCATCATCATCACCAGTCCGGCGGCGACGAGAACCCAGGTCATGTCCAGCCGCGAGGCGCCCGAAGGAAGGTCATCCGCGAAGGCATAACCTGGGATAAGGCCACCGGAGAGCCCGGAGCCGATAAAAAGCATAAAATATGACCAGCGAGATCGCATTAAAAGTCGACCGCAGAAAAGACATCGGAACAGATGCTTCAAGCTATCGCTAATGCTTTAATTTTGAGTGTGACTCACAATTTTTGCGATCACAATGCGGAACGCATGTCACGCGGAGCGCGACTTCTCCCCATCCGAAAATAGCGAGGGACCATTCTGGTCGATGATCTGCTGAGCCTTGCGGACGGTATATTCGACCGCGTCGTCCATGGAGGTAAAGACGTCGGCGCGGACGAAATTGCGCACCAGGGTCTCGCCGTCTACGTCCTTCTCGATACGTCCGGCCAGCCGGAACTGGGAGCCTTCGCGGATCGGCGCCGGGTGGATGATGCAGCCGCCATGCTCGACCGGCTTGGCGGAAGCAGCAGGTGCCTCGGCCGATTTGCCGCCACCGGAGAACATCGAGAAAATATTGGACAGAAACGAAGCCATGGCGGCTGCCTAGCATATTCCTGCGCGAGCCGGAAGCAGGGCACCCAAGGAAAAGTCACAATCCAACGTCTCATATCCATCCGCACGATTCAGGAGCCTGACCGCATGAAATGGAAGATCGCCGCCGCATTTCTCCTCGCCGTCATCGCCGCGCTTTGGATCGGCAATACCTCCCTGTTCTCCCGCTTCCCGGAAACTCCGCTCAGGATCATTGCCCATCGCGGGCAGCACCAGCTTTTCGATGCCACCGATATCAAGAACGACACCTGCACCGCGAGCCTGATGCTGCCGCCGACGCATGCCTATCTGGAAAACACCGTGGCAGGCATGAAGGCCGCCTTCGATGCCGGCGCCGACGTGGTCGAACTCGACGTGCATCTGACGCCGGACAAGCAGTTCGCCGTTTTCCACGACTGGACGCTCGATTGCCGCACCGAGGCCAAGGGCGTCACGGAACAGACGCCGATGCCGGTTTTGAAGACACTCGACATCGGCTACGGCTACACCGCCGACGGCGGCCGGACCTTTCCGTTCCGAGGCCAGGGCAAAGGCCTGATGCCGACCTTGCCGGAGGTTTTTGCCGCCCTGCCGGACGGCCGTTTCCTGATCAACTTCAAGAGCCGCCGCACGGAGGAAGGCGAAGCCCTGGCCACGCTTTTCAAGACCGACCCTGGCGCGCGGGCAGCGGCGTTCGGCGTTTATGGCGGAAACGAGCCGACCGAAAAAGCGGTGGCGCTCGTCCCTGGGCTTCCCGGCTATTCCAACCGCACGGCCAAATCCTGCCTCCTCAACTACCTGGCGCTCGGCTGGAGCGGCCATGTGCCGGAAGCGTGCCGCAATACCCTTGTCCCGGTCCCCGCCAATCTTGCCTTCCTGCTCTGGGGCTGGCCGGAGCGTTTCTACAACCGGATGCAGGCAGCCGGATCGGACGTGGTGCTGATCGGCCCGTTCGAGGCCGGCGACGCCGGATCTTCCGGCATAGACGACCGGGATGCGTGGGATCTGGTGCCTTCAGGCTTTCCGGGCCTCGTCTGGACCAACGTGATCGAGAAGACCCGGCCCGAGGTGGAGCGCCGCGGCTTCTGCGCCCTGCCCTCCCGACCTCAGATCTGCGGCAAATAGACTTCCCGCCGTCACCAAGCCCGCCTATCATCTCCCCTGGTTCGGAGGGAGCGCCGGATGCGGAGGAGATTGTTGTCATGGCGGACGATCATTTATGTCTGCGCGATCCTGATCGCCTCCTTCGGGGTGATGCTGATGTCCGGCCCGCGCATGCCCGCTGACGGTTTTCCGGCCTTCGACAAGACCAGCCTCGGCGTCGATATCGACGCTTATCTCAACGCGAGCGAAAGCCACTTCGCCGACATTCGTCCGGGTGCTGCCAAACGCGTCGTATGGGCCGATCCGGCGACGAAGGCGAAGACGGCTTTCGCGATCGTCTACCTGCACGGCTTCTCGGCCTCGGCCGAGGAGATACGCCCCCTGCCCGACCGCGTCGCGGCAGCGTTTGGCGCCAATCTCTATTTCACCCGCCTCGCCGGCCATGGCCGCAGCGGCGACGCCATGGGGGAGCCAAGCCTTGAAGACTGGCTGGCGGATTTTTCCGAAAGTCTCGCGATCGGTGAAGCGCTCGGCAATCGCGTCGTCGTCATCGGCACCTCGACCGGCGCCTCGCTCGCGACGCTCGCACTTGCCGATCCGAAGATCGCATCGCGCATCTCGGCTGCCGTGTTCGTATCGCCGAACTACGGCATCAACAGCTTTGCCGCATTTCTGCTGACGACACCGGTCGCGCCGCAGCTCTCACGACTGTTGCTTGGGGAAAACCGCGGCTTCACGCCCTATAACGACCGCCACGCCGCCCACTGGACGACCCGCTATCCGACAAAAGCGCTGCTGCCGATGGCAGCGCTCGTAAAACTCTCGGTCGAGAGCCCGGTGGAACGGATCACGACGCCGGCCCTGTTCCTCTATTCCTCGCTCGATCAGGTCATTCGACCCGACAAGGTGCGCGCGGTCGCCGGCCGCTGGGGCGGGCCTCAGGCGCTTTTCGATGTCGGCAAGACCGGCGATCCCGGCAATCACGTGATTGCCGGCGACATCGTTTCCCCGGCGACCACCGGACCGCTTGCTGACCGCGTCATCGCCTGGCTGGAAGCAACGCTCAGATGACGAGGTTCGCCAGGATTTCGTTTTCGGTAATGTCCTGATAGCCCATGCCGGCCGCTTCGAACCGTTCGAGCAGGCTGGCGAAATTCTCCGGCCTTGCCGTTTCGATACCGATCAGGATCGAGCCGAAGTTGCGCGCCGATTTCTTGAGATACTCGAACCGGGCGATATCGTCTTCCGGTCCCAGAAGGTTGAGGAAATCACGCAGCGCGCCGGGGCGCTGTGCGAGCCGCAGGACGAAATATTTCTTGAGACCGGAGTAGCGCATGGCGCGTTCCTTGACGTCCGGCAGGCGCTCGAAATCGAAATTGCCGCCCGAGACGACGCAGACCACCGTCTTGCCCGCGAGCTTTTCGCGCCCCAGCATCTCGAGCGCGGTGATCGACAGGGCCCCGGCCGGCTCCAGTACGACACCCTCGACGTTGAGCATTTCGGTAATCGTCACGCAGATGGCGTTTTCCGGCACCAGCAGAACCTGATCCGGCGAAAAGCCCTTCAAAGCTTCGAAATTCAGGTCGCCGATCCGCGCCACCGCGGCACCGTCGACGAAATTGTCGAGCTTGGCGAGCGTGATCGGCTCGCCGGCTTCGAGGCTCTTCTTGAGGCTCGGGGCGCCTTCCGGCTCGGTGAAGAGAAAGTCTTCCCGCTTGACGATGCCCTTCAGGTAGCCGGTGGTCCCGGAGGAAAGCCCGCCGCCGCCGACCGGCAGGATGACCAGGTCGGGCTTCACGCCTTCCGGCAGCTGTTCGAGCAGTTCGGCCGCGACGGTTGCCTGGCCTTCGATGATGTCGGCGTCGTCGAAGGGCGGCACCATGACGCCGCCGATCTCTTCCACATGGGCGCGGGCCGCCGCATAGCACTGGTCGAAGATGTCGCCGATCAACCGGATGGTGATGAAGGGGCCGCCGAACATGCGGGTCTTGTCGATCTTCTGCTGCGGCGTCGTCACCGGCATGAAGACCACGCCCGGCACCTCGAAATGGCGGCAGACGAAGGCGAAACCCTGCGCGTGATTGCCGGCCGAGGCGCAGACGAATGTCTTGCCCTTCGCGCCTGAGGCAATCGCCTTGCGCAGGAAGTTGAAGGCGCCGCGGATCTTGTAGGAGCGGACCGGTGACAGGTCTTCGCGCTTCAGCCAGATTTCGGCGCCGTAACGGCGGCTGAGGTGCTCGTTCATCTGCAGCGGCGTCTCGGGGAAGATTTCCCGCATCGCCACTCTGGCTTCGTCCACGCCCGCTTTCGTCACGCCCGCCTTGGTCACACCCGCCTTGGTCACGTCTGCCTCGGTCACATCGGCCATCCATTGAATTTCCAGAATGGTCCCGCTATGCCATAGGCTTACGGCTGAGACAAAGCTTCTTTCAGTTGCCACGAACTTCGGGACAACCATTTTTTGAACGCCAATCTTCTTCGGTCGGTCATCTACATGACGGCGCTCTGCGCGCTCTACCTGTCGCTCGCCATGTTCCTGCCGGCGATGGTGGACCTTTATTACGGGCATCGCGACTGGCAGGTTTTCGCCATGTCCGGCCTCATGGTCGGCGGACTTGCGGCGGCGGCAGCGCTCGCGACCCATGGCCCCCCGCCGGTCTTCAACAAGCGTCTCGGCTTCCTCCTCGTCAACGTACTCTGGGCGATGTTTTCGGTGGTCGGCGCCATACCGCTCTTCCTTGCCGAACACGAACTCTCGTTTGCACAGGCGCTGTTCGAATCGATTTCGGGCATCACCACGACGGGCTCGACCGTCATCGTCGGGCTGGACAACATGCCGCCCGGCATCCTGCTCTGGCGCTCGCTGCTCTGCTGGCTCGGCGGCATCGGAATCGTCGGCCTCGGCCTGTTCGTCCTGCCGTTCCTGAAGGTCGGCGGCGCCTCGATCTTCAAGCTCGAATCGTCGGAGACCAACGACAAGCCCTTCGCCCGGCTTGCGAGTTTCACCCGGGCCTTCCTGATCGTCTACGTCCTGCTGACGCTTGCCTGCGCCATAGCTTATGATCTTGGCGGCATGGACCATTTCGATGCGCTGAACCACGCGATGACGACGATCGCCACGGCGGGTTTCTCGACGCACGACATGTCGTTTGCCTATTTCGACAACAACGCGATCTTGCTGGTCGGCACGGTGTTCCTGGCGATCTGTAGCCTGCCGTTTTCGGTGCTGATCCTGTTTGCCGTACGCGGCCGGCTGGATACGCTGCGCGATCCGCAAATCCTGGTTTTCCTCGGTTATCTCTGCGCCATCTCGATCGTCGTTGCGGTCTACCATCACCTGAGGAACGGCATCGAACTCGATGACGCGCTGATCCATTCGTTCTTCAACATGACCTCGATCCTGTCGACAGGCGGCTTTGCGAGCGACGACTACACGCTCTGGGGACCGTTCGCGGTACTGGTCGCCTTCTTCGCCACCTTCATGGGCGGTTGCTCCGGCTCGACGGCCGGCGGTATCAAGGCCTATCGTTTCGTGGTGATCGTCAACGTCATCCGCGCCGGGCTGAACAAGCTCATTTATCCGAACGCAATCTATCCCGTACGGTACGGCAGCCTGACGGTGGACGCCGAAACGCAGCGTGCAGTCTTCCTGTTCGTCAGCCTCTACATTTTCCTCTGGGTCGTCGGCAGCGTCGGCATGGCGCTGTTCGGCTACGACGTCCTGACCGCCACCTCCTCGGTCATTACCGCGCTGTCGAATGTCGGTCCCGGCATCGGCCCGATCGTCGGCCCCGTCGGCAACTTTTCCACGATCAGCGATCCGGCGCTCTATCTGCTGTCGCTGATGATGCTGCTCGGGCGTCTCGAAATCCTGACCGTGCTGGTCCTGCTGACGCCGGTCTTCTGGTGGCGCTAAAAAGGCACTTTGAGAAATTCGATCGGCCCACCCGGCTCGTCATCGTCGAAGACGGCGCAGGTCAGCTCGCCGCCGAACACGCAGCCGCTGTCGATATTGGTGCGGTTGCCGACCGTCTGCGGATTGCCGGGAAGCGGCGTGTGGCCATGGCAGAGATGCCGGCCCCAGAATTCGCCGTCGTCGTCGCCCGCAAATCGCTTCCAGATCAGGTCGCGCTCCCGCTGCCCCTCGAGCGGCAGCGTCTCGTCGACGCCCGCATGCACGAAGATCCGGTGCTCGTCGACAAGGATCAAGGGTCGGTGCGCGCACCATGACAGCACCTGCGGCGGCACGTAGCCGTCGAAGGAAACCATCGTCTCGCGGCCGCCATTGTCGATCCAGAGGATTTCGTCGTGCCCGCTGTTCTGGTGGGCGCGGACCATCATGTCCTCATGATTGCCCTTGAGCGCCGTCCACCGCCACCCTTCCTTGCGCGGCCCCGCCATGACGAGGTCGAGCACGCCCCTGCTCTTCGGCCCGCGATCGATGTAGTCGCCGATGAAAACCACATGCCCGCTGGGTGCATGGTCCTCCACCTGCCCGAGCAGCTCCTTCAACTGCGCAAGACAGCCGTGGATATCGCCGATCGCAAAGGTAAAGCCCAAAGCACGCCTCCATCGAAGTGGATATCAAACGGTCTTCATCGCAAACGGTCTTCATCGCAAACGGTTGCAGGCAAAGTAGGTCAGGCTTGGTGCGGACGGCGGGGGGGGAACCGGGCACACAGGCTTTAGCTGTTGATTTTAATCGTCTTTTTCTTCGACCCAAATCGATCTTTGTAGTGTCTTTTGTAGCAGGCTGCCCGGGATTGAACAACGCCATCCACGGGGATTTCCAGCCCTTGCTTAAGGTCCACCTTGACTGCCTGAAAAGCGGCGATTCAAGCCTCAAACGACCGGCTGAACAGACTGAGACGCGGCGTTATAGTGGAAGGCTTGTTGTATGACATGGATGAGAACGAAATCCTGCAGAAGCTCGCGGACAGCGGACTTATAGATCCTGCCCTATTGGCACTGGCACCGCGTAGACAGGCAGATTATGTTGCTCGCTATGCAGGCAGCCAAGAAGCATCACTACCTCCCGGTCTTCTACTTGAAGCAGTGGGCACTTCAGCCCGGAGAGAAACTCGTTGAGTTCAGCCGGCCTTTCGGGCCGAAGGTGAAGGCGCGTCGTGTCCATCCAAGTGGCACGGGCTACGTCAACCGGCTGTACGCTTCTGAGTTGACTGAAGCTGGTGCATGGGAAATGGAGAGGGACTTCTTCTCTCCTGTTGATAGCCGAGCTGCTGATGCGATGCGCCGGCTGATCTCTGGGGCAGCTCTCTCCGACGCTGATCGGCAAGCATGGGCAACGTTTGTGGTATCGCTGATGTGCAGGATGCCCGAAGATGTGCCTGTGGTCAAAGAGATGCGGAAGCAAGTAATCCTGATGTTCGCGCCTGCTTTTCGCAGGCTCTTCGACGCGTCCAGACCCGCCGAGGAAACGCGAACGTTTGAGCAACTGACTTCAGAAGTGATGGAAACGGTTCCCGACAAAGCACTGGTCACGCTCAAGAAGATAATCACGAATGAGAAACTGATCGACATGCTGTGTGACATGCAGTGGACCGTTATGTCTTTGTCCGCTGACCACGAGCTACTGACCTCTGATCGCCCGGTCACCTACACCAAAGGCCTGAATGGCGATCACAGCCACATCGTTCTGCCGGTAGGACCACGTGATCTGTTCATCGCGGCCCGCAACCCAACGATGCTTAAGCGTTACGCCGCCCTGCCGAAGCTCGAAAGCATGGCCAATCAAAAAGCCGTAGAGCAGGCTAGCAAGCTGGTCTATGGCTCTTCTGAGCGGCAACTGCGGTTCGTGCAGAACCGAATGAGCAGAGACAAGGAACCGCAACTTATGCAGCGGCTCCTTGCGCTACAAGCTGCACAGGCCCCCTCATTTCTGGAGGTCATGAACAGCATTCCGCTGGATATCATACCAGAGGATCGCCTTGACGCTTAAGCGGTCTTGTCACGGAACGTAGCAACGAGCTTCCTCAGGAAAGCGTCACCCTTGCCTGATAGGCTTCACGGACATCAGCGGGAATCGCTTTTCTGGCGAACCAATCCCCGTTTGTGGCTTTGCTCAACGTCGTCATCTGAACCATGCTTTGTAGCGCCCTTTGTAGCGATGGGCGTCTGAGAAGCTCTGATATCAATCAACAATCTGAAACTACAAGGGTTTTCTTTGTAGTGGTGCGGACGGCGGGGATCGAACCCGCATGACCAAAGGCCGAGAGATTTTAAGTCTCTTGCGTCTACCAGTTTCGCCACGTCCGCATGGGCGTCCTGTTTCTTGAACTTGCGCGACGCCGTCAAGCACCGAAATTGCGGAAGCGGTTCGCCGGTTACGAAAAAAGCGAGACGGTCGGATGGAAGGAATGCAAAAAAGGGCGCGGCGATCTCTCGCCGCGCCCTTCAGAAATTATCGCAGTTCACTCAACCAGCGAGCTTGGCTGCCAGCTTGGCGACGTGGGCGCCCTGGAACTTGGCGCCTTCGAGTTCGATTTCCGAAGGCTGGCGCGAGCCGTCGCCGTTGGTGATCGTGCTGGCGCCATAGGGCGAGCCGCCCTTGACTTCTTCCGTGCCCATCTGGCCGGCAAAGGCATAGGGCAGGCCGGCAACGGCCATTCCCTGGTGCAGGAACGTGGGGATGAAGCCGAGGATGGTGGATTCCTGGCCGCCGTGCTGGGTGGCCGACGAGGTGAACATCGAGCCGAGCTTGCCGACAAGCTTGCCCTGTGCCCAGAGGCCGCCGGTCTGATCCCAGAAATTGCGCATCTGCGAGGCGACCGTGCCGAAGCGGGTGCCGGCGCCGACGATGATCGCATCGTATTCGGTGAGTTCCTCGACGGTTGCGATCGGAGCCTGCTGGTCCATCTTGTAATAGGAGGCCTTGGCGACCTCGTCCGGAACCAGTTCCGGAACGCGCTTGACCGTCACGTCGGCGCCTGCCGACTTTGCGCCTTCCGCAACGGCATAGGCCATCTTTTCGATGTGGCCGTAAGCGGAATAATAAAGCACGAGAACCTTCGCCATGATCTTCTCCATTGCATGTCTGGTGTGTGAACAAGGCCGCCTGCGGCCAGAACCAGACCCACATGTAGCGGCTTCACGGATCGGCGACAGCCCCTGCGAGGTCTACGCACTGTTCAACATCCGGAGACGATAATTCGCTTGCGGACCATAAATTCGTAACAGAGGCAATTTCTGTGTTCCTCACCACAAAATCGCTTCTGCGTTGAAAAAATTGGGCTTAGGAGTGTGGCACTTACGGAGGAATATCCATGTCTGAAGCGCCGCAACCATCCTCGATCGTCACCGCCGCCATGCTCGCGATTGGCGATGAACTTTTGTCCGGCCGGACCAAGGACAAGAATATCGGCCATCTCGCCGATCTGCTGACGCTTTCAGGCATCGACCTCAAGGAAGTGCGGATCGTTGCCGACGAGGAGGATGCGATCGTCGAGGCGCTGAATGCGTTGCGCGGCCGTTACGACTATGTGTTTACCTCCGGCGGCATCGGCCCGACCCATGACGACATCACGGCCGACGCGATCTCAAAAGCCTTCGGCGTGCCCTGCATCCATGACCCGGAGGCGATGAAGCTGCTTGCCGACATGTACAAGCGCCGCGAGATGGAATTCACCGAAGCCCGCCAGCGCATGGCCCGCATGCCCGAGGGCTCCAGGCATATCGCAAACCCGGTCTCGACCGCGCCTGGCTTCATCATCGGCAATGTCTATGTAATGGCCGGCGTGCCGCAGGTTTTCCAGGCGATGGTCGACAACGTGCTGCCGATGCTGCGCTCGGGCGCAAAAATGCTGTCGCGGGCGCTGCCCTGCCCCTATGGCGAAGGCGATATCGGCACGCTTCTGTCGGCCGTACAGAAGGCGCATCCGGAGACCAGCATCGGCTCCTATCCGAAGTATGACGGGCAGCGGTTCTCGACCGAGATCGTCGTGCGCGCCCGCGATCCGCAGGTTCTGGATGCGGCCGCGCAGGCCGTGGCGGAGATGATCGCCGGCATCGACCGGGCCAAGATCGCCACCAATCCGACAGCCGACGCCTGACCCGCGGCACTCTGCCTCTCCTGCTGTCGGCGGCCACTCCTTGACCGGGGTCAATGCGAGACACACGTAATTATCAGAGACTGGTTCCCAATCCCGCAGAGCCAGTTGATGAGGAGATGCAGCCATGGCCTACAAGACCATTCTAGCGGTTCTCGACACACCTCAAAACGCCAGGCCGATCACCGACTACGGGATCGCGCTCGCCGAACGCTTTTCCGGCCACCTGATCGGCGTCCACGCAGAAACGCTGGCCGCCGTGCCGCTGATCGCGCCGATGGAAATTCCGGATCCCTCCGCCGTGCAGATTCTGCAGGACGCGGCGCAGAAGGAGACGGCGGAGGTGGAGCGGATCTTCAGGCAACAGTCGTCCCGCGAGGGACTTTCCGTCGAGTGGCGCAGCTTCATGTCGTCGGCCGGCTACGGCTGCCATTCGGTCATGGATACCGCCCGCTCCGTCGATCTGATCGTTGCGAGCCAAAGCGATCCGGCGCATGCCGATCACCGCGCCGATCTCGAGACTTTCCTCTTCGACAGCGGCCGGCCGATGCTGCTCGTCCCCTATACGATGAAGGTGCCGCAGCCGGTCAAGCGGGTGATGATCGCCTGGAACGGGTCACGGGAGGCGGCGCGGGCAACCTTCGATTCGATGCCGTTTCTGAAAGCGGCCGAGAGCGTCGAGGTGTTCTGCGTCGATCCCGGCGACCGCAACAGCCAGACGTCGGAAACGGCCGGCGCCGAGATCGCTGCAACTCTTGCACGGCACGGCATCAACGTGACGCTGACGACCCGGGAGGCGCATGCCGTGACCATCGCAGCGGCGATCGAGAATCGCCTCTCCGAGGGCAGCGTCGACCTTCTGGTGATGGGCGGTTACGGCCATTCGCGCTGGTGGGAAATGCTGTTCGGCGGCGTGACGCGCAGCGTGCTCGATTCGATGACGGCGCTGACTTTGCTTTCCCGCTGACAAATCCTTGCGTCTACGGGCGAATTGCCGCTATTAGCGAGAGCCAGCAACATGGTTTCGCTAATGGTGGCCAGCCTCATGTCTCTTCCCGAAAAAGCCTTCCCCGTTTCCTGGGATCAATTCCATCGTGACGCCCGGGCGCTTGCCTGGCGTCTCGCAGGCCTCGGCCGCGATTTCCGCGCGATCGTCTGTATCACCCGCGGCGGCCTGGTGCCGGCGGCGATCATTTCGCGCGAACTCAATATCCGCCTCATCGAGACGGTCTGCATCGCCTCCTACCACGACTACGTCAACCAGGGCGAAATGAACCTGCTCAAGGGGATCACGCCCGAACTGACGGTCGACGAGGGCGCCGGCGTTCTGGTGATCGACGACCTGACCGATACCGGCAAGACGGCATCGGAGGTGCGCGCCATGCTGCCGAAGGCGCATTTCGCCTGCGTCTATGCCAAACCCTCCGGCGTGCCGACCATCGACACTTTCGTCACGGAAGTCAGCCAGGACACCTGGATCTATTTCCCCTGGGACATGGGCTTCACCTACCAGGAACCGATCGCCAAAGCGGACCGCAGCTAACCTAGAGCAGATCCTGTGATCGATGAATCGATTGTGAGGTGACGCGGCGAGCCGAAGCTGATTCAACATCTACAGCGATGAGGTGGGTGATGGCGCAAGCATTGAGCGATGATCTTCGACAACGCGTA
>NZ_PVBL01000079.1:0-399 GCF_002968555.1 Neorhizobium sp. T6_25 | reverse complement strand
TCTCTAACGAACGCGGTGGTTATGACATCAACGGTTTGATTCTCGTTGAGCGTGAAGGGCAGAAGAAGATGGTCATTGGCAACAAAGGGGCCAAGATCAAAACCATCGGGATTGAAGCGCGTAAAGACATGCAGGAAATGTTCGAAGCGCCTGTTCACCTTGAACTGTGGGTAAAAGTGAAATCCGGTTGGGCCGACGACGAACGCGCACTGCGCAGTCTCGGTTACGTTGACGATCTTTAAGAGTAACTCCGATGGAAGGCTGGCAGCGCGCATTTGTCCTGCATAGTCGCCCGTGGAGCGAAACCAGCCTGATGCTGGACGTCTTCACGGAGGAATCGGGTCGCGTGCGTCTGGTTGCCAAAGGCGCACGCTCTAAACGCTCTACTCTGAAAGGTGC
>NZ_PVBL01000078.1:0-403 GCF_002968555.1 Neorhizobium sp. T6_25 | reverse complement strand
CCCTAGGTACTGACGAATCGTCTCGATGAGCTGATCGCGGTCCAGGGGCTTGGTCATATAGGCCGTGCAACCGGCCGCCTGAGCCTTGTCCTGGTATTCGCGACCCGCGTGCGCCGTGACGGCGATGACGGGCACGTTCTGCCCATCCGGCAACGCGCGGAGCATGCGGGTGACTTCCCAACCGTCGAGCCGCGGCCGGGACAGGTCCATGAGGATGAGGTCCGGCGCGTCGTTGCGGGCCCGCTCCAGCCCCTGCTCGCCGTCCTCCGCCTCGATGAGGTCATACAGTCCGCCAAGGTATCTGCGGACGATGTCGCGGTTCTGCTCGCTGTCCTCCACGTACAGCACGCGAGGCAGCTTCCCCGCGGACGCCGCCCGCTGGGACATCAAGAGGCCCTTGGCC
>NZ_PVBL01000077.1:0-404 GCF_002968555.1 Neorhizobium sp. T6_25 | reverse complement strand
GAAGATAGGCGGTGCCGGTGGATTTCTGGGCGTTGGAAACTTTCTGCTCCACGAGCATTTCAGACTGTAGTGACATGAGTTTTCCCACTGATCCATGCGGAAGACATGGTGGGAATTGAAACGTTGCCAACGGTGTTTTTTCAAGCGTCCAGTCTGAGGATGTTTTTGATTTGTAGTTTTATTGCGGGGCTCTGGAAGAGTCGGCCAGGAGTCGGAACTCCTGGACTTCGTAGAAGTGCTTAAAACAAACTGGCGAGTGGCTGGAGTTTATTGGCGAAAGGCGTCCGGCCGGGCGCCTTTCGCTTTTGTCCGTTAACTTCATAGTGGCGTGGTTTCGAACTTTATCTTTTGATAGTTCTCGAAAATGAACCTGTCTTCCGGCGACAGGGCCGTTTCGTCGAAGG
>NZ_PVBL01000076.1:0-411 GCF_002968555.1 Neorhizobium sp. T6_25 | reverse complement strand
CACCAGCAGATAGTAGGCAAAAAGAATATTGCCTTTGTTATCCAGAATGTTGCCGTTATCACGGGTCAGACTTGCCACGTCATTGTGATAAAGACTGTAGCCTTGTTCGCTGTAACCCGTTCCCTGGCAATCACGGAAATAGGCCTTCACCGGCAGATTTTCAGAAATACGCAAAATCATGTTCTGCTGGTGCGCGCCCAGCAAAATGCCGTATTCACTGTGAGCCGTGATAAACGGCTGCAACGCCACCTGCATATAGTGCTTAAACCATTCGCGGCTGGCGTCTTTCAGATTTTTACCGGATGATTTCGCAAGCTTCTGCACCTGTTTCCAGATCAAGGTGTCGCCACCCAGGGGATTGTCCTGGGCCAGTGTGGAAACCACGATGTTTTCTTCACCTGGGACTTCGGT
>NZ_PVBL01000075.1:0-416 GCF_002968555.1 Neorhizobium sp. T6_25 | reverse complement strand
GCCCATGGTGGCCCGCATGCTCGCGCGCCCCGGGCTGGACCTGGACGCACACCTGGAACGCCTGCACGGGCGCCCGCTGCGCAGATGGGTGGTGGAAGCGCCGCAGGAATTCCGGGCCGCTGAACGTCGCGCCCTGCAAGAACTGCCGGCCGGAGGGCTGGTGGCCGTGGGAGGCGGTTTCCTGTCGCACCACCCCGACACGCTGACCGGGCTCTTCACCCTGGTCGTCCCCATCTGTTTCGACACCTACCGTGAGCGGCTGCTCACGGACCGGACGCGCCCGCGGCTGCGCGCCGACGTGTCGCTCGAAGAAGAATTGTCCGCGGTGTTCCATGAGCGCGAGGTGCTTCACGCCCGCGTCCCCACCGTGGCCCTGGAGGACTTCCTCCGAGGCTGCCTTGCCCCCGAGGTGCCCC
>NZ_PVBL01000074.1:0-417 GCF_002968555.1 Neorhizobium sp. T6_25 | reverse complement strand
GGCCATCGCCACCGCCCTCGCGCGCTCGATGTCGTGCCCTTCCGACAAACATCGCGCATAGGCCCAGACGAGCCCGCACGCCATCAGCCCGCCCACCGCCGAGAGCAGGGTCCACTCCCGCCAGGAGAAGAAGCGCGCCGCGGGCCTCGCGCGCAGCGGGGTGAGCCGCCCGGGCCGCGCGGCCGCCTGGAAGGCCAGCATCGCGGTGGGGTGGATGATGAGCTCCAGCCACACGATGTGGATGGGCAGGTACAAGAGCGGCTGTCCCCAGAGCGGCACCAGCGCCGCCGTGCCGACCAGCGGGATGTGGATGAGCAGCAGGTAGAGGAAGCAGCGCTGGAGGTTGGAGAAGAGCTGACGGCCCTCCGCGATGGCGCGCACCAGCGTGCCGAAGTCGTCGTTCAGCAGCACGATGGA
>NZ_PVBL01000073.1:0-418 GCF_002968555.1 Neorhizobium sp. T6_25 | reverse complement strand
CGCTTAATTACCGGACACTTAAAAACCGGTGGCGAACTGGACTGGGAAAACCTGGCGGCAGAAAAACAGACGCTGGTGTTTTATATGGGGCTGAATCAGGCTGCGACTATTCAGCAAAAGCTGATTGAACACGGTATGCCTGGCGAAATGCCGGTGGCAATTGTCGAAAACGGAACGGCAGTCACGCAGCGCGTGATTGACGGTACGCTCACGCAGCTGGGCGAACTGGCGCAGCAAATGAACAGTCCATCGCTAATTATTATTGGTCGGGTTGTTGGCCTGCGCGATAAATTGAACTGGTTCTCTAACCATTAATTTAACCAGGGCCAGAGAAGTCTGGCCTTTTTCGTTTACAACTCTCTTTATATATTCAGCAGATAAAAAGATACCCCCTTAATAAATATTGTCTGCTAATGGG
>NZ_PVBL01000072.1:0-427 GCF_002968555.1 Neorhizobium sp. T6_25 | reverse complement strand
GAAGAAATGAAAGCACGTCGTAATAAAGTAAGCGAAGAAATCGCATTAAAAAAACGTAATAAAGAAAATGCTGATGATGTGATTGCTGAAATGCGCACATTAGGTGACGATATTAAAGAAAAAGATAGTCAATTAAATGAAATTGATAATAAAATGACAGGTATCCTTTGTCGTATTCCAAATTTAATAAGTGATGATGTATCTCAAGGTGAATCTGATGAAGATAACGTTGAAGTTAAAAAGTGGGGTACACCACGTGAGTTTTCATTTGAACCCAAAGCACATTGGGATATTGTAGAAGAATTGAAAATGGCTGATTTTGATCGTGCAGCAAAAGTTTCAGGTGCGCGTTTTGTATATTTAACAAATGAAGGTGCGCAATTAGAGCGTGCTTTAATGAACTATATGATTACAAAACATACAACAC
>NZ_PVBL01000071.1:0-403 GCF_002968555.1 Neorhizobium sp. T6_25 | reverse complement strand
TCGTTCTGGAGATCGGGGAGCAAAAACACGCAAGGGATTTTGAGGCGGCAAAAGAGCAATGCAGGATAGACAATCATGGTCAGAACGTTAACACGTAGCCCCTGATTGTCCGCCTGCCGCTGGCTCAATTTGAAAACATGGCCATGATTCGGCGCTGAATATCACCGTCTTTGTTGACCAGTGTTTTAGTGACAAATGCTGCATGGTTTTTCGTAGTGTTGTATCCCTTCCAGACTTCATGTGGATCGAGGGCATACGCACAAACCTTACCAGCAACGGGGATTCTAACTAATGCATTTTTTGATTCTAAGTAATTGAGCCAACGAATAATTGTGCTTCTGCTAACTCCAAGTTTTTCAGCTAGGAATTGCTGATCCGCAACGACAGCGCCACACGTAGGATC
>NZ_PVBL01000070.1:0-431 GCF_002968555.1 Neorhizobium sp. T6_25 | reverse complement strand
GGTGTACGAACCGTGCCGAACTCTGGAATGCCGTTGAGAAGGCCGAACGCCGGAAGAACTCACAACTTGCGCGGGAAATTGAACTCGCCATCCCCCGCGAACTACCGCAGGATGCCGCACGGGAAACCGTTCTCGCCTTTGTCAGAGAAAACTTTGTCAGTCAGGGCATGATTGCTGATGTGGCGTTCCATCACATGGATAAAACAAATCCCCATGCGCACATCATGCTGACCACGAGAGCTGTCGGACCTGCTGGATTCGGTGGAAAGGTCAGGGACTGGAACGACCGGACACATGCCGAGACGTGGCGTGCATCATGGGCTGACCATGCAAACAGAGCACTGGCGAACGCCGGTTATCAGGAAGAGATAGACCATCGTTCATACGAGCGACAGGGGCTTGAGAAAACGCCTGGTATTCACCTCGGAAAG